>JBJKQB010000230.1:0-2996 GCA_046705825.1 Candidatus Acidiferrales bacterium | reverse complement strand
CCGCGCCTCGTGAAGCTGGCGTTCATTCGCAGCGGCGAAAGCCGTTTTCTTACCGACTCCGTCTCTCACAAAGCCATGCACTACGTCATGAAGGTCGAAATTGGCGGTATCACGGGCGTTGTCGCCTCCATCTTGAAGAAGGTTCCCCCCGACACGCAGTTCTGGCTGCTCGGCGGCACTCCTCCCGCCTTCGCCGGTTCCGAAGGCCCGCTCTATGGCGAGGGCCCCGTCTGGCGCGTCGACCTCGTCAGCCCCCGCGGCCCCGCGCAAACGGCCGGCAAATCCACCGCCGCCCGGCGCGACTCAGGCCACTAGGCGCCTGTAACCCGCCTCGCCCGCGCGAGATACACCGCGACCCCGGTGCCGGTATTCGCGCTTTGCAAACCAAGCAGGAACTGAAAGCTGGCCAGATAGCGCTCGCCGCCCATACACTAGCCAAAGGACTTGAGGAGGAGCCGTGAAGCTGCAGAAATTCGTTCTGTCTGTTCCCGGCGACACCATGTACCTCCGCGCCCAGGTGGACGCGGCCAAAGCCAGTGCCGACCGCGCGGGAGTAAGCCTCGAAGTATTAAGCGCGGATATGGATGCTGTTACGCAAGGCCAGCAGTTGCTGCGTCTGGTGCAATCTCGGCCCGAGGAGCGGCCGCAGGCCATCCTGGTCGAGCCGGTGAGCGCATCAGGATTGCCTCGCGTGGCCGAAGCGGCCGTGACAGCCGGAATCGCCTGGGTTGTGAGCAACGGGGAAGTCGACTATTTGACCCTGCTGCGCAGGAACGCCAAGGTCCCGGTCTTCGTCGTTTCGCAGAACCACGGTGATGTCGGACGCATTCAGGCCAAGCAGATCGGCGCCATCTTGCCCAACGGCGGCACGGTGCTTTACTTGCGCGGCCCGGCCATGAGTTGGTGGGCTACCAAGCGCTTCGAAGGATTGGAAAACGCCCGCCCCAGAAACGTGGAGGTCAAGAGTCTCAAGGTCCAGGGTCTATCGGAAAAAGACGCTCATAAGGCTGTCACCTCCTGGCTGAATCTTTCTCGCGCGCGGCCCGAAGACACGCACTTGATCATGGCGCAGAACGCGGACTCCATCCTGGGAGTTATGAAGGCGCTGGAAACCACCACGTCTGGGTCCGATCGAACCAAGTGGATGGCCGTTCCGCGCGCGGGTCTGGGGACTGTAAACCGGGTCAGGCCGCTCGTTGCTCAGGGCGTGCTCAACGCTGGTGTGGTCACATCCCTCACGCTGGACAAAGCTGTCGAAATGCTGGCGCGCGCGATCACCGAGGGAAAGCAGCCGCAGGAACAAACCTTCGTCGAGGCCCACTCCTATCCCAACTTGGACGACCTTGCCAAAACCTGGAAGCGAAATTGAGCGGCCGCAGGAATTTGCCCTCGCTCCTGCCTGTCAGGGTTTCGCTTGTTATGGGTCACACGAGGAGCGTCAGCCGTCGAAATTACGAAGCGCGCAAATGTCGCCTAGCTCGGCACACTGCTGGGCGCGTCTTCGTGTAGCGCCGGCTTTACCCTGACGCAGAAGGGTCTTCACGCCCGGCAGGCGACCTCTCCGTAACTCGCAAGCTGCGCCGCGCTCGTCGCAATGGTCCGAATTCGAGTCCTGATGCGCTGTCCCGCACGCAACGCTGTCTCCCTCCTGCTCTACAGCGAACGCGAAGTGAGCCCGTGTCTTCCCCTCACGCAACCGGCAGTTTCCTCCGCTTACCGGGCACGGCCCACGATCACGAAATCGTGTCGTGAGCGCGCTGTTGTAATTGTCGTTGCATTTCCAGTTGTTGTTGCGCGCGTTGGTGCCGGTAGAAAGAAAATAGTACGAACGCGCTGATGCTCATGTTTCGCCGGGCCGCTGCTTTGCGGATGCGAGCGGCCTCCTCCGCCGAACACCGCAGCAGGATACCCGTTCTGCCGCCTTTCACCCGGCTCAGCTGAGTTTTTCCTTCCGCCACGCGTGTAGGCGCAAATCCTTTCGCAAACTTCTCCTCAATCCACAGACTGCGCTCCAGCAAGTGCATCAGGCAGCCGCTGACGGTGCGGTGCTCGCTGCGGCTGCTCCTGCGGATCGTGGCCGCTTCATCGGCGGTACAGCGGATCAGCAGCGCGGTTCGGCGGGCAGCCATGCGATTGCAGATGATATCGCATACTTGCAACGGCCGCCAGCCGGGTCGATACTCAAAAAATGACCGCCGGACGCCTCGATCGGACGTACGATATTTTTGAGATCACGCCGGCAGCCGATCCGGTCTGGCGCACCTCCGCGAAAGGCCCCGAGGCTGCCCTTGCCCAGTTCGAGGCGCTCGCCGAACAAAGCCCTAACGAACTCTGGGCCGTCGACCTCACCACCGGCGAAATCCTCGCGGGCGTAACCGCGGTCGACAGCCCCACGTCACGCCTGCCCGATAACCGCAACATCCTGCTCGAGATCATGGGAGGCGCAATGGCGAAGAAACAGCCGTCGGAGCAAGCTTTTTCGGCGCGCACGCCGGCGGCTCACTCGGACTCGGGAAGCTCGTTGGCTCAGGACGTGCTTCAGCGCGGCAATCAGGCGCTCGCAAATTGCGAACAGATGCTCGCCGCCAATTCCAGAATTCTGGATCACAATCACGAAATCATGACCAACACTCGCCGCAAAATGGACCCTGGGCGAGCGCAGCCTGACGAAAAAAAGTTTTTGGGGTAACCGCGCCGCCCGCAACATCGAAGAAACGGCCTATGAAACTAAAAACGCGCTGAAACGAAGAGTCACTCCGGGAAAAACGCCGCCTCGAGTCTTCCCGCCTGAAACGGACAGCTCCACTCGAATGGGATCACCGCCGATCCTCGATAACATCACCCCGCATCGATGGTCGGGAGTTTGTCGATCCGCGTTTGCAGGTTACCAGGCAGATTATGCCGCGCGAGTACCCGGAACTTCAGCACTTCAGCGCAGCGGGAGCAGCCTGGAAAAGGATCGCCCTCGCGAAGCAACACGATGCGCGGTAGTGGAT
>JBJKQB010000229.1:0-3829 GCA_046705825.1 Candidatus Acidiferrales bacterium | reverse complement strand
ATCGCGACGACAGCGCTCCCGTATTGGCGATCGCTTCGGGCAAATCGGAAAACAATCGCGCCATTTCGGCGGGCGATTTCAGGCGCCGCTCGGAATTGCATTGCAGCAGCCGGCCGGCGGCAGCCAGACAAACGTGGTTGCGAATGCAGGTGAAGACGTCCAGCGCTTCGCGCTCTTGCGGCTGCGCGTAACACACGCCGTTCGCCGCCAGCAGCGGCAGATGCAGTTCGCGCGCGATCGCCACAGCGGCCTGGTTGCGCGCTTCCTCGTCGCGCTGGAAATGCCGCTGTAATTCGACATAAACATTCTCGCGCCCGAAAATTCCGCAGAGCCGCCGCACCGCTTCCGTAGCCGCGCGGATTCCTTCGTGTTCCAGCGCGTGCGCCAGCGGGCCTTCGTCCCCTCCAGTCAGGCAAATGAGCCCTGCGGCCTTCTCCGCGGCCTCTTCCGGCGAAATGCTCCCTTCGCCTTTCTTTGCGCGCAGCTTCATCTGCGTGATCAAGCGGCAGAGGTTCTGATAACCCGCGCGCGATTCGGCGAGCAGCGCATAGCGCCAGCCTTCCGCAGAAGTCACTTCCGCGCCAATGTGCGCGCGGATTTTTTCCTTTTGCGCGGCCAGATGGAATCGCGGCGCGCCGTACACGCCGTCGCGGTCCAGCAGCGCCATGGCCGGCATTTGATGTTCGGCGGCAAGTGCGGCCAGTTCCTCGGGCGCGGACGAGCCCTCGAGAAAACTGAACGCCGACCGCGCATGCAATTCAACGTAGCCGCTCATGTTGTGAAACCCTGTCTTTCTCCCTCAATCGTACGCACCACGCACGAACCATTCCTTGCGGATCGCGTCGAAGAAAAGCCGGTAAAACCCGCGCTGCGCCGCGTTCTTCGCCGCTGAATTCGCCATGCGCTCCAGCGCGTTGAAATCAGGGATGGCCTGCATCCGCACTTCCGGCGTGGAGGCAAAAACAATTTCCAGGTCCCATTCGTCGTTCTGCCAGCCGTCTTCGCGCCACCAATCGCCCGAACTGCGCCACGGGCCCGAGGCCGCCACAACCCGCCCGTCCATGCCGTGAAAGCGAACGCACACGGGACATCCCTCTCGCAACTCAACCCTCGCCGGCGGCGCCGGCCGGAACACTCGAAACCTCATTTGCGAAAGGATACTTTCGCGGCGCTGCGAGACTGGATTTCGCTTCGAATGCTGAGTCTCCGGCGCATCCTGTGGCGGAACGAAACGCCTCATGCGAAATTCTCCCGGGCGGTGCGTATCCAGCAATTCCGGCGATCCGACGTTCGCATCGCCCACAACATTCGCGAGGCGCGCGATCGTCAGCTCCAGTTTTTCCGGATCGGGCGAGCTGGGGAGAAACAGCCCGCCTTGCGCGACGCGCGGCCGCGCCGCATCCGCCGACAAAATGATTTTCATGATGGGGGCGCGGGGCGGATCGGCTTGCAGATGCAAGCGCAGCAAATTCAGCAGCGTTTTCCCATCGCGCATGGGCGCCGGCAGCGTCAGCGCGCGCTCGTAACTTTTCGGTTGCCGCGGGGCCTGCCTATCATCGCGGGCGGTTGCACTCACCTCGTCAGGCGCGCACCGGTTGTTAGGGGGTCGGACCTTCAGGCCCGACATTAACGGTGCGTTGTGATCATGGGTTTTAACCCCTGAGGCGCGATCATCGAAACTCGTGTCGCAATGAATTTCATTTCGCTCTTTGCAGCTCTGCGCTGAACAGTTCTCTCTGTGCTCTCCTGTTTTTCTCGGTGCGCTCTGTGGTTGGCTTTTATATTGTTTTTGGGCGGAATCCGCTTCAAATGCAGGATCCAGCTCGAAGCGCACGCGGATCGCGCATGCGGCCAGCGAACGCGCATCCAGCCGCGCGCACAATTGCCCGAGCAGCCGTCCCAGCAGAAACGAAAGCGGCTCGAGTTCCTCCACCGCGTCTTCCAGTTCCATTTCTTCTTCGAAATGAAGCGCCGGTTCGGCCAGCACCATGGCGCGCTCGCTTTTGCCCTGCGCCAGTTCGTGCAGGCGGACGCCTTCCTGGCCCAGCCGCTCGGAAAGCTGCAAAACGGGCAGCGCGGCAAGCGCCGCGCAGGTGCGCACGCCCCAGCGCTCGAATGTTTCCAGAACTTCCAAGGAAGGAGAAAGCGCATTCACCGGCAAACGCCCAAGAACTTCCGCTTCCGCGCCTTCGTGAATCAGCGTGATTCCTGAAAAACCTCGCGCGGCAACGGTAGCCGCTTCGATTTTCGAGGCCACCGCAATCTGCGCCGTCAGGCCGAGATTCGCCGCGCTCGTCGCAAGCTGCTGCGCGATCTTCTCATCGGGTCCCAGCAGGGAATTCAGCCCGGCAAGATCGAGAACGGTGGTATCCGGCGCCGTATCTTCCACGCGCGGGGAAATCGACCAGCCCAAATCGAGCAACGCGGCATGCGCCGCTTTTTCCAGCGCCGCCGAGCGATGGCGAATTTCGATGCCGCAAAATTGCTGCACCTGCGATTTGGTCATGCTCAGTGCGATGCCCGCTCTGGCCGCGGCCTCGTTGAAGGCCACGACGCTCCACACCGGCGCCGCTCCCTCGACGATCGCCACCGCGCGGTCGCGCAGCTGCGGCTCGGCACGCACCACCGCCTGCAGCAGGAAATAGGGAATAAAGATGGAAGCAAACGCCATGCGATTCAAATGGGCCTGAATTTCTCTTAGTCGTTTCGGGCTTTCTCTACGTTTTCAGCGCCTCTGCGGTTAATGCTCCTGTGTTTTGCTCTTTACACGCAGCAAGGAAATCCTGCTACGCCGGTTCGCTGCAGCGTTTCGGAGCGCCACGGGAGGCTGCAAAACAAAAAAGAATGCTGCTTCTCCTCACCAATGCACGTCTCCTCACGCCTGTTTTCGCGAACGGACCACCTCGGCGCGCAACAGAGAGCCTCGAAACAGCCGCGCGTGCGCCTGTTGAAATGGAATGGTCCGATCCGCTTCGACTGTTTCCGACCAAAGCGCCGCCTCCGCTCCTATCCGCAGAACCAGCGAGGCACACGTTTTTGCGTGCGGCTCCTGCTCCAGAACCAGAAAAATCGTCGGCGTATCCTCCACCGCCCGCCGAAAGCGGAACCACACATTCAGCGGCACGTAGCGAACCGTCTCTGTGGGAATGTCGCCCAGATCCAGGGCCACCAAGCCAAAGCCTCCGCTTTGCAATAGCAAATCCGCCGAGCGCAGCGCCTGATCGATGTTCCGGCAACGCACCCAGAGCACCCGGCTCAGTTTCACGCCCGCCGCTTCGGCCGAATGCGGATCGAATGCGTCGCGCCCATCGATAAAGGCACAGGCTTCCGCATCCGCGGTTCGTGCGGCCAGCGCGGAAATCAGCAGTGTGGTTCGGCCGGAACAGCTGGGGCCGCAAATTTCCGTTAAGCCGCCGCGGGGCAAGCCGCCGGTCAGCGAATCGATTTCAAGAATGCCGGCGGAAACAGTTTCGGCGATTTTGCGCTCGCGATAGGTAAAGGGCGCGGAGACGCGTCCGGCCAGAGCCGATTCGACCTGGGAGCGCACAGCGGAAAGATTGCGAGGCATACAGGGCCAATTCCGGCGGGAAAGGAGGCAAGTACCTTTCGCTTTTGTTTCGCCTTAGGAGGATTGTGGGCCCATGCGGCGGGGTTGTCAAGCGCAGGCGCCCTGGAACGGCTCCGACGATCATCAAGCCAGCGGCATCCAACGGGTATGGACAAGCGCCCACCCAAATCAGGCAAACCTGAGGGTAATCCGTTTGTTCCGCGCACGACGAACCTGAACAAGCTGCAGGAAGCCGCGAAAGATTGCAGGAATTGCGACCTG
>JBJKQB010000228.1:0-6866 GCA_046705825.1 Candidatus Acidiferrales bacterium | reverse complement strand
CGTCGCTGGCCAGGAAAACAATGGCGGCCGCGACGTCGCGGTCCTCTCCAAAGCGCCCCAGCGGTATCAGCGACTTCATCTTTTCTTTCAGCGCGTCCGGCAACGGGTCCGTCATCGGTGTGGTAATGAATCCCGGCGCGACCGCGTTCACCGTGATACTCCGCGAGGCCACCTCCACGGCGATCGCGCGCGTCAGCCCGATCAGTCCCGCCTTCGAGGCCACGTAATTGGCCTGCCCCGCGTTTCCGGTCTCCGCTACCACGGAGGTCACGTTGATGATGCGTCCCGAGCGCTGCTTGAGCATGGCGCCCAGCGCCTGCTGCGTGCACAAATGCGCGCCCGTCAGGTTGGTGCGCAGGACGGCTTCCCAGTCCTCCAGTTTCATGCGCAGCGCCAGCGTGTCTCGCGTGACCGCCGCGTTGTTCACCAGAATGTCGAGCCGCCCGAATTTCGCCAGCAGTTGCTGGAAACCGTTCTTCACTTTTGCCGCATCGCCCACATCCATGGGCAGGACCAGCGCCTCGCCCCCCGCGGACATGATTTCCTCGGCAATCTTCCCCAGCTGCTGCTCGTTGCGAGACGCCAGCGCAACCTTCGCGCCCGCTTCGGCCAGCGCCCGAGCCGTGGCGCGCCCAATCCCTTGCGATGCGCCCGTAACCAGAGCGATCTTTTCTTTGAGCGAGTACATTCCCGTCCTGTCCCAAACCGCCAAACTGCAAAAACCCGCATGAACCCGGCGACCGGGTTGCTTGCAGAGATGACTTTACTTTAGGATTCCGCCACCTCGGCGCGCGCCTGCGTGATCTTATCCAGCGTGGCATTCAGGCTCGCCGCGTCTTCCACGTTGAAGCAGCGCACCGACCGGTCGATCTGGCGCAAAAGCCCCGTCAGCACTTTGCCCGGGCCAACCTCCACAAAAATGCGCACGCCCTCCTCGATCAGCTCGCGGATGGAGTCGAGCCAGCGCACGGGCATCACCACTTGCCGGATCAGCGCGTCGCGCGCCTCTTCACCCGAGGTGATCGCTTCGGCGTCGACATTCGTGATCAGCGGCACGCGCAACGCGCTGAAGGCCGCCGCGCGCAGCTCCGGCTCCAGCTTCTTTTGCGCCGGCTCCATCAGCGCGCAGTGGAACGGCGCAGAGACGGGCAGCATCACCGCACGCTTCGCGCCCCATTGCGAGGCGATCTCCACCGCTCGTTTGACTCCCGCCGCGTGCCCGGAGATCACGGTCTGTTCGGGCGAATTCAGATTGGCGGGCGAAACGACTTCGTGATCTGCGGCCTTCTTGCAGATCTCTCCCACATCCGCCGGCGAAAGCCCCATAATCGCGGCCATGGCCCCTTCGCCCTTCGGCACCGCCTCCTGCATGAACTGTCCGCGCTTGCGCAGCAGTTTTAGGCCCGTAACGAAATCGAGCGCTCCCGCTGCTACCAGTCCCGAATATTCGCCCAGGCTGTGCCCGGCCACGAAGTCCGGCGTAATTCCGCGCTTCTCGATGGCGCGCAGCGCCGCAATCGAAACCGCAAAAATGCCCGGCTGCGTATTTTCGGTAAGCTTCAGCTCCTCTTCCGATCCCCCGAAGCACAGTTTGGACATCGAAAACCCGAGCGTTGCATCCGCCTCTTCAAACGCGGCGCGCGATTCCGGGAATTGTTCTGCGAGGTCGCGGCCCATCCCCGAATACTGGGACGCTTGGCCCGGGAAAAGGTAGGCGAGCTTGCTCATGGATGTTACTTCGGCTTTGCCATTCTTGATCTTGAGCTCAGCGTGAGGTCAGCCTCGCGCCCCCACGGCCGTAGCGGCGGAAAGCTCCTGCTCGATCTTTTCGTTCACTCGCGAGCGGCACATCTCCGCCGCTACGCGAATCGCATTTTTCACCGCGTTCGGGTTCGACCGCCCGTGCCCGATGATGGTGATTCCGCGCACGCCCAGCAGCGGCGCGCCGCCGTATT
This sequence comes from Candidatus Acidiferrales bacterium, assembly GCA_046705825.1. Classification (GTDB taxonomy): domain Bacteria; phylum Acidobacteriota; class Terriglobia; order Acidiferrales; family UBA7541; genus Palsa-295. The sequence continues at coordinate 4,911 of JBJKQB010000228.1, read as the reverse complement.
CGGAGTAGTCCGTGCGCTTGCGGAAATCGTTGAACGCGCGCCGCGACAGCGCGTACCCGATCTGCGACGCCAGGCTGCCCTTGATGGCCTTCTTCAGCATCCCGCCGATGTGTTCCGCCACGCCCTCGCTGATCTTCAGCGCTACGTTTCCGATAAAGCCGTCGCACACGATCACGTCCACGTTCCCGCGGAACACGTCGCGCCCCTCCACATTCCCCACGAAATTCACCGAGGTATTCTGTTTCAGCCGGTTGAAGGCCTCGCGCGTCAACTCGTTCCCCTTCATCTCTTCTTCGCCGATCGAGAGCAGCGCCACCCGCGGCCGCCGCACGCCGAAAATCGTGCGGTAGTAAATCTCGCCCATCACCGCGAATTGCTCGATCTGGTGGGCCTTCGAGTCGACGTTCGCGCCCACGTCCAGAATCACCGAAACTTTTTCTTTCATGTTCGGAAACGCCGCAGCCAGCGCCGGACGGTCGACCGAGGGCAGCGTCCCTAGAACGAATCGCGCCACCGTCATCGCCGCGCCCGTATTCCCAGCGCTGACCAGCGCTTCCGCCTTCCCGTCCCGCACCAGGTGCGCGGCCACGTGCAGCGAGCTGTCCTTCTTCCTCCGGAAGGCCTGCGACGGCGTGTCCCGCATCGTAATCACTTCCGACGCGTTCACCACCTCGATGGAATTCCCGCGATAGCGCTGCCGCGTCAGCTCGCTGCGGACCGCCGGCTCGACGCCCACCAGCAGGATGCGCACATCGTATTCGCGCGCGGCCAGGATTGCGCCTTCCACTTCCACGCGCGGCGCATGGTCGCCTCCCATAGCATCCAGGGCAATGGTGGTCATCGAAAGCTCCGCCAAAATCCGCTTCTGCTGCGCTGCGAAAAGGTAGGGCGAGGGAAAACTTAGGCCGTCTTGGCCGAAGTGTCAATCACTTCGCGGCCCTTATAATAGCCGCAGTGGGGGCACGCCCGATGAGGCAGCTTCGTTTCATGGCAATTCGGGCACTCGGCAAGCGAGACCGCGGTCAGATGATCGTGCGCCCGCCGGTTGCTGGTGCGCCGCTTCGAGTGCCGGCGTTTTGGATTGGGCATGACAGCTCCTCTTCACACCGCCGCTGGGGCGGTCTGTAGTAACCACCAGTCTATCGTTTTATTGCTTTTTGAACCAGTCCTGCTTGAGGCGCGCCAGCGGAGCCAGCCGCGGATCGCCGCTCTGCTTCTCGCAGCGGCATTCCTCGTTGTTCAGGTTGGCGCCGCAGTGAGGACACAATCCGCGGCAATCGCTTCGGCAAATCACCTTCATCGGAAGCGCCAGGTTCACCTGCTCGGCCAGAATGTCGGCCAGAAACAGCCCGTCGCCCTCGAAGAAACCTATCTCCGTATCTTCCAGATTGAGTTGGACTTCCTCTTCCCCCGCAATCGACGCCATCGGCCGGTACAACAGATCGAAATCCCGGCTGATCTCCTCCACCACCGTGTCCAGGCAGCGCGCGCACACCAGCTCCACCCGCGTGTGCAGGTTCCCCCAGATGCGGATCTGCCCGTCCACCAGTTCCGCGGTCGCCCGCACTTCCAGCGGCTCGACTTGACGAAATTCGCCGGAGTGGAAATCGAGGGTGCCCGGGGAATAGCTCTTGCGGATGCGGCTTTTTCGGACGGCTAAATCGTTGACGTCTAGAAACATCAGTTTCGCCCGGAATTCTACGTCAAAAGCCCATTATAGGGCCCGGACCTCGCTTGTCAAGGAACGCTCCCGGAAAGCGTTTCCCTTGACTCCAAAGCGGCAACGACCACCGTCCCGCCGCAACTCCCGCTGTGGAATTGGCCCCCGCCTGGCTCAATTGGACCCTCAGCCTAGGTTGCGCTGTAGGGGCCGCGCGGCTCCGCATGCTCCAGTTGCACGGTGAGGCTCATTTGCGAGCCCCTGCGAACGATCCCGAGCCGCACGTTTTGCTGGTCGCCCTTCTTCCCCAGCTGTTCGCGCAGCTCGGCAACGCTCTTCACCCGAACGCCTGCCACGCTGACGATCACGTCCCCTGCCTTCATTCCCGCCTTCTGCGCCGGTGTCCCTGCACCGACCGAACTCACCAGCACGCCCGTATCGTCCGGCGCCCCGAAATACGCGCCCAGTTGTCCCGAAAGGTCTTCCGCCTGAATCCCCAACGCCGGCGCGCCGGGGTTCGCCCACAGGAACGCCTCCGGGCCATGCATCCCGAATTCCGGCATATTGAACGAAAACGGCCTGCCGAAATCCCTCATGGCGCCACGCATTCTCTTCTCGTAATACGCGTTGCGGTTGGCCACTTGGACGGAAAGCGTTTGCCTGGCGCCGTTGCGGAAGACCTCCAGGCTTATGGTGCGCCCCGGCGGCGTTTCGCGAACCAGCCGCCGGAACTGCATGGTGCCTTCCACCGCGTGCCCGTCGTACTGCAGGATCACGTCGTTCTCTTTGAGTCCCGCCTTCGCTGCCGGGCTGTCTGCCTCGACTTCCTCCACGATCACGCCGCGCACTTCCGGCAGTTTCAACTCCTTCGCCTTTTCCGCGCTGACTTCTCCGATTTCCACTCCCAGCCATCCCGCGTCGTTCTCCGGGGAAAGGAACACGCTGCCGTTCTGCTGCAGCTCGTTGCCCCACTGAGAAGCGATTTCCCGCGCTCGTTCCGATAGCGTCGCGGCCTGCGCTTCGATCTCTCCCTTTTTCCCTTCAAGCTGGGCCGACAGGTTCTGCAATCTGGCCAGTTCCGGCGAACTCATGGCCTCCTCCTTGGCCAGCCGCTGGGATAGCGCGGCGACTTTCTGCTCCAATTGCATATTACGGAGCGTTTCCTTGATTTGTTCCACGTCGGACCCGGCATTCCCGCATTTCTGGTCCGCGGAATTGGATTTGACTGTGCTGGATGGACTTGCGGCTTTCCCTGCCGTTTGTCCTCCCTGCGCGCCCGAAAATGCCCCCAGGCCCAGCAGCGCCGTTGCCAGTGCTGCGACGTATCCGATACCCGCGAATTTCATACGCGCCTTCCTCACTTTCCAGAAGATTCGCCCCTGCAAAAACTCACACGGTCGGCCGTTCGCGAATCAGGCGTATGCCGCCATTCACCGTCCGCAGCAGAATCTGACCGCCCCCGCCAGCCCCCAGCCGCGCATGAAAGACTGGCGACGTCAGGCTCCCGGTTGTCGACACGACCGGCAATTCGGAAACAAAATCGCCATTCATGTTCAGCACGCTCAGGTCCGCGTGCGCGTTCGAAGGCAGCTCCAAAAACACCGACCCGTTCACCGTCTCGACGTCCATCGGCTTCCCGTCGAGCAACCGCGTCAATTCGAGCCGCAGGTTCCCATTCGTTGTTCTCGCGCTGAATCGCCCCGAGCTGTCCAGGACTTCCACGTTGCCGTTCACCGACCGCAAATCCCCTTCGCCCTCCACTCCGCTTACCAGCACGCTTCCGTTTATCGTTTCGACGTTTCCCAGCAGAACTCGATAGGGCACATGCACCACATATTCCACCGCGACCTCAACACCCTCTCCCTGCGGATACAACGTGCGTACGGCCACTGCTCCCGGCCGGCTCACCACCTGGATCCGCACGCGGTCGAGGTCGCGCGCGTCCCGAAACGAGCTTTTCACCGCGCGCACTTCCACTTCCTCCCGCTCCCAGCCCTCCACGCGCACCGATCCGTTGACGTTCTCCAGCATGAAGCTCCCGCCCGAATTCAGCGGATAGATCTGCTCAAAGGTCTGATTCGCCGCCGCGCTGGGCAGCGCGCACACAAAAAGTGCCGCCGCCAACAGCCCGCCGCTCCCCCACCGGCTCAACTTCCGCGTGAATCCTCCCCTCCAACCGCTTTTGCTCGTTTCCTCTCGCATAGGGCACCCCCGCTATGACGATTTCTTCCGGGCCGGTTTCGCACCCCGCGAAACCAAGACTCATCCTTGCGTGTTTGGCATGCGCCCCACAGGCGCCGCCAAGCCGTCCCTATTGCGGCGGCGGAGGTGGCGGCGGCTGCTGCTTTTCATTGGCCTTCTGCCACTGCTCCAGCATCCGAAACTGTCTCTGGAATTGCGTCTGGATTTGCCGCTGCAGCTGCTCCATCTGCTGCTTATAGAGCTGCATCTGTTTGGCCTGGTCGCTCAGTTCCAGGCGTATGTTTCCGGCGATCGTGCGTAGGTGAAGCACCTCGCCGCCGCCGTTCAAGGCGCCCTGCACCCGCACCATACGCTCCCCATTCGCCGTGTTCTCGTAACTCACTCTCAGCGGAAATGCGGGGTCTACGATGACCCGGTGATCGTCTCCCATCTGGATTTGGCCGTCGATGGTCACCGGCAACATGCGCGGCAGGTACACGACGATGTCGCCGTCGTTCGACCGCAGCGAGCACGAGCTTTCCGGCTTGGACGGCCGCACCAGCCACGCCGTGATCCCTCCGGCCGACGCCGTCGCCTTCACCGAGCTGTCCACCTGCGTGAGGTAAATGCTGCCGCCCGTGGTTTGCAGGTCCGTAGGACCTGAAACCCGCACCACCCGTATGCCGCCTCCTCCCGTCGTCGCACGCACCACTCCGGCCGCTTCCCCCACTTCGATTTGCCCGCCGACCGTTCGCGCGGTCAGTTCCGCCCCGGAATTCTGGAGCGTGATATTTCCGCCTCCCGTCTCGAGCATCGCGGTGCCTCGAACGGAAGTCACGTGGATGTGCCCGCCTGCCGTATGCAGGCTCGCGTTTCCTGCGATGGTGCCCGCGGTGATGTGCCCCCCGCCCGTGCTCGCGGTCAAATTCCCATCCACATTCCCCACGGAAATATGCCCGCCGCTTTCGCTCACCAGCCGCGCCGAGCCTCCGATATTCCCCGCGGAGATGTTCCCTCCCACGGTATAGAGCGATACGCGCCCGTTGATATCATCCGCCCGGATGTTTCCC
>JBJKQB010000227.1:0-6703 GCA_046705825.1 Candidatus Acidiferrales bacterium | reverse complement strand
GACCTGGACCAGCATCGTCGCCGGCCTGCCCCGCGACGAGCGCACCGGAAGCTGGGTGAACGTTCTGCGCGTTGATCCCAAGCAGCCCGGCCTGCTGTTTGTCGGCACGGAGACGACGGTCTACGTCAGCTTCGATCATGGCGATCACTGGCAGTCGCTACGCCAGAACTTGCCCAGCACGTCGATCCGCGATCTCGCCGTCCACACCGATTACGATATGAATGACCTCGTCATCGGCACGTATGGCCGCGGATTCTGGATTCTCGACGACATCACACCGCTGCGACAGATCGCGGCGAATACTCAGGCCATCAGCGGTTCCTCCGCCTATCTGTTTAAGCCCGAGGAGGCCATTCGCGCGCGCATCAACAGCAACTGGGATCAGCCCTTCTCCGTCGAAGTACCTCATGCGCCGAATCCGCCGTATGGTGTGACCGTGGATTATTACCTCGGCCACAGGCCCGACGGACCGATTCAGCTGCAGGTCTTCGACCCGCAGGGCAATCTGGTGCGCAGCATGTCCAGCACCCTGCCGGCGCCTATCGAGGGCCAGTGGTTTCCGCGCTATTGGCTGGCCTCGCCGGAGTCGCGCGCCCTCAGCACCCATGTCGGCCTGAACCGCGTCAACTGGAACCTGGAATATGACGATCCGCCCGCCTTTCAGCACGACCTCGAAAACCAGATGAACACGGTGGCGGGCAGCACGACGCCCGGTCCGCATGGACCGCAGGTGATTCCGGGGGTGTACACGCTGAAGCTTACGGTGGAGGGCCACGTTTACACCCGCCAGGTCACGGTGATGAACGACCCGCGCGTCGGCCAGAGCCCCAAGCTCATGGCCGCTCTGCGCGAGCAGAACCGGCTCACGCTGCTCGCCTATCACGGCATGCAGCAGAGTTACGAAGGGCGTAACGAAGTGGAAGCTGTCGAGACGAAGATTGCGTCCCTAATGAAAAGCAATCCGCCCAGCGACGTCGCCGCGCAGGCCAAGCTGCTCGACGCCAGCTTGAACAAGATCAGCGGCAAGAAGCCGACCGGCCCCTTCGCCTTCTTCCGCCGGCCCACGACCGCGCCGAACGCCATGCGATCCTTCCTCACACTGAATGACGACTACAACACGCTGGTCAGCATGATGCAGGTGGGCCTCGACATGGCGCCCACCTCGACGCAGATCGCCACGTGGGAAAGCGACTGCCGCAATTACAATCGCACGGTGACCGCCTGGAAGGCGCTGCAGAAGGAGCAGATCCCTGCCTTCGATGCGCTGCTGGCCAAGGACAAGCTGCAGGAGATCGACGTCGCGCCCAGCAAGCTGTCCGACCCAACGTGTCGCTTCAAGGCCAACGCGAAGTAAAAAGATGCGCTCGCCCGCGGCGTAATTCACGTCACAGAACCACGTGATGGCGAGCATTGCTTACGGTGATGCACGGGTGTACTCATCCATGGGAAACGGGTTTGGATTCTGTTGATCCACGCCCTCGGCGCGTGATTGCTGCCGCTCAGTAACGCCTGCAGCCGGGCGTCTCATGAAGACCACGCTTGGGCAAGAACTGCGCTACGCCTTGCGGCTACTCGCGAGGTCGCCAGGATTTGCGGCGGTCGCGATCCTCACTCTCGCCCTCGGTATCGGCGCAAACACGGCGATCTTCAGTGTTATCGATGCGGTTCTGCTCAGGCCCCTGCCCTATCTTCATCCAGATCAGTTGGTCGAAGTTAAGAACGGTCCTGGATTCCCGCTGGCAGGCCCCGATTTCCTCGATTTTCAGAGTCAGAACCGCACGTTTGCGGGAATGGCGCTTTATACCTTCGCGCAAAGTTACAACCTGACTGGCGCTGGCGAGCCCAGCTATGTCAGCGGAGTTGCCACAGAAGCGAACTTCTTTTCAATTATGGGCGCGAATCCGTTCTTGGGCCGCACGTGGGCCAAAGGCGAAGACAAGGAGGGTGCAGGCCACGAAGTGATACTGAGCTATGGTTTGTGGCAGAGCCAATTCGGCGGCGATCGCACGATCATCGGCAAGAATATCGAACTCAACGACGAGGCCTACACCGTCGTCGGCGTCATGCCGCCACAGTTCGATTTCCCCACGTTCGCCGACCTTTGGGTGCCGCAGGACATGAGCCGAAGCGGCTTAGGCGACCGCGGCCAACACCAGTTCCTAGCCGTTGGGCGCATGAAGCCCGGCATCTCCCTCCATCAGGCCGAAGCGGATCTCAGCGTCATCGCCAAGCGCCTGGCACATCTCTACCCCGGCACGAACGCCCACATAGAGGCGCATATCTACGACCTGCACGATCGGCTCGTCGCCGGGGCGGAAGACGAGTTGTGGTTCATGCTGGCTGCAGTCGGGTTGGTTCTGCTAATCGCCTGCGTCAACGTCGCCAACCTGCTGCTCGCCCGTTCGGCGGCGCGGCGGAAGGAAATGGCCGTGCGCAGCGCCCTGGGAGGTACTCGCGGCCGTTTGCTCCGGCAGTTGCTGTCCGAAAGCGTGCTGTTGGCGCTACTCGGCGGCGTTCTGGGCCTGATTCTCGGCTGGGCTGGGATCCACCTCTTGCCACATCTGAACGGCGTCGTGCCACCAGGCACAAATGCTGTCAAACTCGACCTGCCGGTGTTTGGCTTTGCCTTCTTGCTTGCTCTCGCGACCGGTGTTCTCTTCGGCTCCGTTCCGGCATGGCAATTCTCTCGTCCAGCCGTGCTCGATGAGCTGAAGGGAGGCGCGGGCGCCGCGCTCAGCGCAGGGCGCCAGCGGCGTCTCGCGGGCCGCGCGTTAGTGACCATCGAAATCGCGATTTCACTGATGCTGCTTGTCGCCGCAGGTCTTGTGCTCAAGAGCTTCCTACGACTCCAAGCCACGGACTTCGGTGTTCGCCGCACCGGCGTTCTCACCGCGGAGTTGAATTTGCCCGCCAACAGATATAACGATTTAGGTAAAGTCCTCGCATTCGACCGCGCCCTGCTCGGGCGCGTCCGTCCACTCCCTGGAGTCATCTCGGCGGCGATCACGGATCATCTTCCTCTTAATGGCGGCACGAACGGCAACATCACGCTCTATGGCCAGCCTACAAACAACGATAACGGTATCTCGAAGTGGGTCGAACAGCACAGCATCACGCCCGGCTATTTCGAGACGCTGGCTATCCCGCTGCTCGCCGGCCGTAAGCTGACGGAAGAAGACACCAACCGTACCGTCACACTCATCATGAAATTAATGGCGCATCCCACGCCTGCGCTGATGCGGAATGCCGTCATCCCGGCAGACATCAACCGCACCATGGCACGCATGTTTTGGCCCGGCAAAAATCCTCTTGGGCAGCGCTTCTCGTACAATGGCGAAGGCGGTCCTTGGTGGGAAGTGGTCGGAGTGGTCGGTGATACCCGCCAGTGGGGTTTGCAGGTGCCACCCCGCCCCGAGGAATATTACGCGGTGGGCGGCAGCATCCTCGTTTTGCACACGGCTGTGCCGCCCGATTCGTTGATCGCGCCCGTGCGGCAGCAGATCGCTGCGCTCGATCCCGATCTGCCGCTCTTCCATATCAGGACGATGCAACAGTTGGTGGCCCAGCAAACTGCCGACGCCCGCACTAGCAGCCTCTTGATTGGAATCTTCGCGAGCCTGGCCATTTTGCTCGCTACGGTAGGGATTTATGGCGTGATGGCACACCTCGTGACGCAGCGAACGCACGAGATCGGCATTCGCGTGGCGCTGGGCGCGCCGCGCAACGCCATTCTCGCTCTGGTGCTCGGGGAAGGAGCGCTGCTGATCTTTACCGGTTTGGCGGTAGGCGTCGCGTCGGCACTCGCGCTGACGCGCTTTTTGTCGAGCCAGCTCTACGAGGTTACGCCAACTGATCCTTTCACCTTTGCTGCCGTGTCCGTGTTTTTGGTGCTCGTCGCTTTCGCGGCCTGCTACATTCCCGCCCGCCGCGCACTGCGCGTCGATCCCATGGTCGCGCTCAGGTACGAATAGCCCCGTTTGAAGGTCCTGGCGTCTTCGTGTTGCTGGACTCGCGCGTCAGGAGGAAATACACGACGTAGATCCACGAGAGAAGGCCTGCCACAATCGCCCACCCCACGGAGTGGTTACGCTGCCACGAGCAAACGACAGCGATGACGGAACCCAGGCCGATCCCGCTGGGGTAACTGACTGTGCGCACCTGGACTTGGTTCTGAACTTGGGCCGCCATTTGAACGAGGAATGTAATCGCTGCCATTCCCTCCGCCTCCAGTCTCGTGAATTTACCATATAATTAAATAGACGAGCGAGTGCCTCAAGCCGTGACGCGCGGCGATTCGCCTTTTCTCTCGTCGAATGGCTTGCGTTTTGGGCGCGCAGCACGTAAAAAGCAGCGATGATGTGCCGCCGCTTATGTCATTTATGTTTTGTGGTCTTCGTCGGGTTGCTGCTGAGCCTGCCAGCCTTTGCGCAGAAAGCTTCCAACGAAACGGTTGAGATTCGCGTTCACGCCGGCCAGGCGGCGGGCTCGTTCCAGCCGGTTTGGGCCTACGTCGGGCACGACGAGCCGAATTACACGTATTGGCCGCAAGGGCGCGCGCTGCTCGCGCAATTGGCTGCCATCGAACCGCACGGGTTTCATGACCGCGCCCACAACCTGCTGACCACCGGCGACGGCATCCCGGCCCTGAAATGGGGTTCGACCAACGTCTACACCGAGGACGCGAACGGCAAGCCGGTTTACAACTGGACCATCCTCGACCGCATTTTCGACACCTACAAATCGCTGGGCATCGTGCCCTACGTCGAGATCGGGTTCATGCCGAAAGCGCTGTCGACGCATCCGCATCCTTACCGGCATCACTGGCCGAAAGGGCCGCTGTTCACCGGCTGGACCTATCCGCCGAACGATTATGGCAAGTGGTCGGACCTGATCGATCACTGGGTGCAGCACGCCGTCGCGCGCTACGGAAAAAAGGCGGTCGCGCAGTGGGATTGGGAAGTGTGGAACGAGCCGGACATCGGCTACTGGCACGGCACGTTCGAGGATTATTGCAAGCTGTACGACTACACGGCCGCGGCAATCAAACGGGCTCTGCCGGAGGCGCATGTGGGCGGGCCGGCCACAACGGGTCCGGCGGCAGCGCGCGCGGCCGAGTTCCTGCGCGATTTTCTGACGCATTGCGTGAGCGGAAAAAACTACGCGACGGGCGGCACGGGCGTTCCGCTGGATTTCATTTCGTTTCACGCCAAGGGCACGACCAAATTCGCCGGCGGTCGCGCGCAGATGGACATCGGCCACAGCTTGCGCGATATTTCCGACGGGTTCCAGATCATCGCGGGCTTTCCAACTCTGAGCGGTCTGCCCGTCGTCATCAGCGAATCGGACCCGGAAGGCTGCGCGGCGTGCGCGGCGAGCGTGCATCCGGAAAATGAATACCGCAACACGGCGCAGTACGCGAGCTACGAAGCGGAACTGCTCGACGGAACGCTGGCGCTGGCTGCGCGCGATAAGATCAATCTCGAAGGCGCGGTCACCTGGGCGTTCACCTTTCCCGGGCAGCCGTACTTCAACGGCTATCGCTCGCTGGCTGCGCACGAAATCGACAAGCCCATCCTCAACGCCTTTCGCATGTTCGGGATGATGCAGGCGGACCGCGTCGAGGCGGAGAGCAGCGGAGGAATCAGCATCGATGACCTGCTGGCGAACAGCGCGCGCACGCAGCCGGACATTCGCGCGATCGCCACGCGCGGGAGAAGGGGGCTCAGCGTGCTGGTGTGGAATTACGACGACGATGCCGCCCCAGCACCTGCGGCGCATGTTGCGCTGGTGATCGACGGCCTCCCGCGCGGCCTGAATCGTGTCCACGTCACCCATTACCGCATCGACCGCTACCACAGCAATGCGTACACGGTGTGGAAGGAGATGGGCTCGCCTCAGAAACCCTCCACAAAACAGATTGCTCAGCTGAAGGCAGCGGGGCAGCTGCAAATCCTGCTGCCCCCGCGCTGGGTGCCGGCGCGCACGGGAAAGGTACGGTTGACGTTCATGCTGTCGCGACAGGCCGTGTCGCTGATCCGCATCGGCGAGGGCGAGACCCGCTAGGCAGAGATCGGACGTTTACGGGCTGCCCGTTTTCGGCAGCGGCTCACCGCGCTGGAAACCCTGGACGTTTCCTGCCCCGCGATCTGCTTGCGTTTTCCCCTGCGGCGGCGTAAAAGAGCCTCGCCATGCCCTCATATCTGTACTCGTTCGCTCTCGTTCTCTGTCTGTCGGTTCCCAGCCTGCATGCCGGTCAGTCCAAGACGGCTGCCGCGGCTTCGCAAGCCGCGCAAAAGCCCTCCACGCCACAGTCGCCGGCGCTGCCAAAGACGCCGCCGGCGCAAAAAGCCGTCCCGGCCAAGCCGGACTACTCGAAAGAGGCTTTCGTCGAAGAGAACTACTTCATGAAAGTGGATTTCGAGAACGACGGAACGGGAACGCGGCTGATGTCCTATCGCGTGCGCATCCAGTCGGATGCCGGCGTGCAGCACTACAGCGTGGTGACCTTCCCGTACGAGGGCGCGACGCAAACCCTCACGATCGATTACGTCCGCGTGCGCAAGCCGGACGGCACGGTCGTGGTCACGCCGCCCGACAGCGTTCAGGACATGCCCGCCGACATCACCCGCCAGGCACCGTATTACAGCGATCTTCGGGAAAAGCAGGTGGCGGTCAAGGGGCTGAGCGTTGGCGACGTCCTGGA
>JBJKQB010000226.1:0-5100 GCA_046705825.1 Candidatus Acidiferrales bacterium | reverse complement strand
CGGACGTGTCCCCTAGCAGGCGGTTGAAATAGAGCTTTATAGGGGGTCGGAGCTAGCTCCGACCCCCTATAAAGCTCTATTTCAACCGCCTGCTAGGGGACACGTCCGACTCCTAAGGGAGTGTTGTCGCGGCGAGTGGCGAAGGCGTTTCCGTTCGTCGTAAAATGCGAAGAGGAAGGGTAAAGGCGACTTCATGTCCACAGCATCCACACCGCCAGCACCAACCACGAACGGCGCGCCGGCGACGCCGCCGAAACGAAGAAAGGTGCGAATGCGGAAGGCGCGGACGGAGACGAGCAGCGCGCGCAGCACGATCATTCTAGCCGCCGTGGTGATCCTGGTTGCGGGTTATTGCGTTGCGTTTGGCCTGCAGACTTTGGTGTGGTTCGAGGCGCGCCATTTCGCCAAGGCGAATCCGTGGATCAACGAGGTGCCGACCGCCCTCCCGCAAGTCCTGATCCGAGGGCCTTTTGTGCCTGGGGAGCACGCGACGAAGCTGACCGCGTTCGATTACCAGTTCAACGTGGCGTGGACCGGCAAGCCGACCACCAGCGAGGAGCCTGGGCAGACGGTGATTCGCTTCGATCAGGGGCCGGTGATCCTGTTCTACGATCCGCAGGCGCAAGCCGACATGCAGGCCAAGCTGAATTCGCAAAATCCCACGGAATACCAGCAGTTCTCAAATGCATTCGTGGGACAGACGTTCGATACGAATTACGCGATCTACAACGCGGTCTACGGCGCTTCGCCAGCGGACGTTTCGCCGTTCAGTTCGCTGTCGAATGCGATCCGGGTGAATCAGCTCCTGCTATGGAAGATCGCGTTTGGGGCGGACGCGGGCCCGGGGCTGCACGCGATCCAACTGGGCGACAACCGCGGATTCGAATTTGGCGATCCGGCAACGGGAAATCCGGTGGCGTTGCGCCTGTTCAATGGGCGGGACAAGCAGTTTCGCATCGTGTTCATGAACGCGCCGGGAGCAAAGACGAAGTTCACGCAGGGGGACATCGACTTGGCGGTGAAAACGCTCGAGCCGGTTCCGATCATCGAGAACGAACCGAGTCCGGGGCAGAAGGCTCGCCCGCGAGCGCGCGGGGAACGGCGTTAGAGCGGAAACGGGACTCAGGGACAATTTCTACCGCAGAGGCGCAGAGAACGCAGAGAAAAACTACATAAAAACCTACAGAAAAACCGGATCCGGCCCAGTCAGGCGCGGGCTGCGACGCGCGTTGAGTTCAACACCTTCTCGTAATACTCCTCATATTTGGGAATGACATCATTCGCGCAATAGCGTTTGCGTGCGTCGACGCGCGCCTGCCGGCCCATGGCGCGTCCGCAATCGGGGCGCGAGAGGATGTCGATGGCGTGCTTGGCCGCGGCTTCGACGTCGCGCGGCTCGACGAGATAGCCGTCCACACCATGCGCGACTACCTCCGGCAGGCCACCGACACGCGTGGCGATGACGGGCACTTCGCAGGCCATGGCTTCCAGGGCGGCAAGCCCGAAAGATTCCAGATCGCTGGGGAGCAGAAACAGATCGGCGATGCCGAGCTTTTCCTGCACGCGATCCTGTTTGCCCAGGAACAGCACATCTTTCTGCAGCTTCTTGCGGCGCACGCTGTATTCGGCCGCGCCGCGGTCGGGGCCATCGCCAATCAGGACGAGTTTCGCAGGCATTTACTGGCGGACGAGGGCGAAAATCTCGACCGCGTCGGTCACACGCTTGACCGGACGGAAATTCGACAGGTGCATGAGGATGGGCTCGCCGCCGGGCGCCCATTTTGAGCGCAGGACAGGATCGTCGGCGCGCTTGTAGTAATCGCAGTTCACGAAATTGGGAATCACCTCGATGGGCTTCTTCACATCGAATTCGCGGATGGTGCGTTCGCGCAGGTAGTTGGAGATGGCGGTGACGCCGTCGCTCTGCTCGATGGAGAAGCGCGTGATGGGCAAATAGCTGCGATCGTTTCCGACCAGGGTGATGTCCGTTCCGTGCAGTGTGGTGATGAAAGGCAATTTGCGAGGCGAGGTCATCATGCGGGCCAGCAGCGCGCTGACCGAATGAGGAATGGCGTAGTGCACATGCAGCAGGTCGAGCCCGACGCATTCGGCCACTTCGGCCATTTTGGTGGCCAGCGCCAGGGTGTAGGGCGGGTGGTCGAAGAGCGGATAGGTGGTGACCTCGACTTCGTGGAAATAGATGTTTTCGCCCGGGCTGTTCAGGCGAATGGGCACGGCGTAGCTGATGAAATGGACTTCATGGCCGCGCGCCGCCAGCTCGATTCCGAGCTCCGTGGCAACCACGCCCGATCCGCCATAGGTGGGGTAGCACGTGATTCCGATCTTCATGTCCTCGCAGCTCCTGTTCGAGGCCTGCTTGCGCCCGGCTGATTTTAGATGCTAGATTCGCGGTTTCTGCTTCGTAATTAGACGAACCAGGAGGCCCGCGCGGTGCCGAGACTTTCAGGAAAAGTAGCGTTCATCACCGGAGGCGGAACGGGGATCGGGCGAGCCTGCGCGGCGGAGTTCGCGCGGGAGGGCGCGCAGGTGGTGATTTCAGGGCGACGCAACGAGCCGCTGCGATCCGTGGTGCGGGAGATCGAAGCAGCGGGCGGGCAGGCGCTGGCGATCGCGTCGGACGTCACGAAGCGCGATTCGGTGGAGTCAGCGCTGGCGGGAACCATCGAATATTTCGGGCGGCTGGACGTGGTGGTGAACAACGCGGGCGCAGTGGTGGTGGCCGATGCGGATCACACGAGTGATGAGGAATGGCGGCGGGTGATCGACGTCAATTTGACGGGCGCGTTCGTGGTTTCGCGCGCGGCGCTACCGCTGCTGCGGAAAGCCGGCGGGGGCTCGATCATCAACATCGGGTCGGCGCTGGGGCTGGTGGCGCGCAAGCAACGGGCGGCATACTGCGCGTCGAAATTCGGGATGACCGGGCTGACCAAGGCGATGGCCGTCGACCACGCGCACGAGAAGATTCGCGTCAACTGCATTTGCCCGACCATCGTGGAGACGGAACTGGGCATGCAGTCGATCGCCATGCTGCCCGATCCGGACGCGGAGCGGCGCAGGAGGAGTTCGGAGATTCCTCTGGGGCGCATGGGCAAACCGGAAGACGTGGCGCACATGGCTGTTTATCTGGCGTCGGATGAATCGGAATGGGTGACGGGCGCGGCCTTGCCGATCGACGGCGGGTTCACCGCTTACTGAGATGGCGCGCGCACAGAAACATCAAAAAGCCGACCGACTCGCCGCCGACGATCTGCGCGAGCGGTTGCGCGCCAGCAATACGGCCAAGCAGTTCGGTTTCGTGCTGGCCAAAGCGGAAGCCGGGCACGTGGTTCTGGAGATGCCGGTGGACGAGCGCCACAAGCAAATCCACGGGGTGGTGCACGGCGGAGTGATCGCGGCGCTGGCCGATACGGCCGGAGGGCTCGCGACTTACATGGCCTGCCCGCGCGGGACCCGCGTGGCAACGATCGAGATGAAGATCAATTACCTGGAAGCGGTGTCCAGCGGAACGGTGCGCGCCGAAGCGCGCGTGGTGCGCCTGGGCACGCATATCGCGGTTGTCGATTGCGATGTGCGCGATGAAACGCGGCGGCTGGTGGGGAAGGCGCTGATGACGTTCTTTGTGAGCGCGCTGGAAGGCAGCGTTGGAAAGAAGCGGTGAGGCCGCGCGCGGGAACTTCGGGGCTGGGAAGCCTGCGCGAAAACTCGAAGGCGCGCGCTTCCACCCGAAGCGGCGACCCACAAAGATTCTCGCGGACGTGCCGGGGGTTAGAAGTCCGCACTGACAATTGCGCGGCGCGGACGTCAGCCTGATGGCGCCCCTACAAGACCTCGATGTCAGGGATGATAGAGTTCGCGCACTCCGGCCGAATTACTGGCCGTTGGACCCGCCCAGAGCCGCTTCCTCGCCGTCCTTGTATAGGTACTTTATGGAGTGCTTATAGATGAGGAGGTTGGGGCTGCCGTAGCGCGTCAGTTTGATGCAATCGCGATCGTACCATTCAACTGTGCCGCGCAAGACTTCGCCATCGGTGAGCACCACGGCGATGGGGTTGCGCGACTGCATCTGCTTCACATAGTAAAAATTCTCGGCGTGCGTCTGCTCCGGTGGCGCGGGTTTCTTGCGCGGCATCGGTCCGGGCTGCGGCCCATTGGAGGGCACAGGACGCACGGGGTACGGCTCCTTCACCTCCGTAAGTGTGGGACGAAACAGCTTCCGATTCACCATGCTAGCTCCTTCGGAATTCGCGGTCGGGATGCTAGTGTTATGACTACGTGAGACGGTTTTCGGTTGCAGACGAGTCGCAAAAAATTCAAAGAATTTTGCGTTGCGTTTAACGCGTCCCGAGCGACACGAGGAGCGCGTCCAATCCTAACTGGCGCCCAATGTTCCGGCGCAGACGAACTTCGAGCCGGTCCATGCCCGCCGTCGCCCGCTGGACCCATTCCAGATTGACCCGCTTGCCGAGAGACTCAAGTTCACGCCGCAGGTCTGGGTTGCGCGGAAGACTGCTCTGTGAACTTTGGGAAATTTCGAGCAGGTCTGTAAGCAGACTATAGAATACAGCTAGAATATTTTCAAACGATTCCTTCTCCTGTTTGGCCAGCTGGGCGGTGGCGGCGAAAATTTCGGGGTAGCTGTTGGCGGCCGCGGCGCGTTCCAGCAGATTCAGGATGCTGCGGCGCAGGCGCGTCGATTCGCCCAGATCGATGGAGAGGGCGACGCCGGGGCTGCCGTCGGCAAGCTGCGCCGCGAGCTTGCGCTCCGCGGGCTTGTTCTCACCTCGATCTTTCAGCAATGCTTCGATTTGGTCCACCGGGACGGGCGCGAAGTGAAACTGCAGGCAGCGCGAGCGGATGGTTGGGAGCAGCGAGTCGGGAGTGGGGGCCAGCAGAATCAGCGTGGCGCTTTCGGGCGGTTCTTCGAGGATTTTCAGGAAGATATCCGCGTCGGTCCAGCGCATGGTGTCCGCGCCATCCATGATGAAAACGCGGCGGCGGCCTTCGGGCTTGAAGTAAGCGGCGCGCTGTACGGCTCTCAGCTGTCCGACGCGAATCATGGGCCGCGCCACCGGGGTCCGA
>JBJKQB010000225.1:0-12568 GCA_046705825.1 Candidatus Acidiferrales bacterium | reverse complement strand
GTTGCGGCAGGCATCAACGTGCGCATCCCGTCGTGGATCGCGCAGGGCGGGTCCGTTTCGGTGAACGGGAAGACGCTCGATGCGTTTGGGAATCCGGGCAGCTATGTGGAGATTCACCGCACGTGGTCGGACGGCGACAAAGTGGAAGTGAAACTGCCCATGGCCTTGCGCGCCGAACCGCTGCTGGGCGATCCGACCGAGCAAGCCGCCATGTACGGCCCGCTCGTGCTGGCCGCGAACTTCGGGTCCAACGGTCTCACGGAAGCAATGCAGCACGACGAGGACATGGGCCCAACAGAGCTGGCCCCGCGCCGCGCGGAGCCGCAGGGTTCGACGGAGATCACCGTGACATCGCCGGAAGAACTGGCCTCGGCCAAGTGGCTGGAGGCGGTGAAGGGGGAGCCGCTCACCTTCCAGACGGTCGGGCAGAAGAGCGCGACCAAGCTGGTTCCGCTGAATCGCATTTTGGGCGAGCGCTACGGCGTCTACTGGAAAGTGAATTCGGATTGGCGGCGGTTCTTCGGCGCGTAGGCGAGAACGCGCTTGACCTTGCCCGTTCCAAACCGCACTATACGTCCCGTGCCTCACGCAGACGACGACAAAGCGCGTCAAAGCGCCGGCGCAAATTCCTCCGAGGCCTCCGCGAAGAAGCGGATTTCGCGGCGCGAGTTCGGGCGCGAAGCCGCCATCGCCACCGCCGCAACCATAACCGCGCCGGCCCTGCTCGCACGAGGCTCCGCGGCAGCAGGCCTTGCGTCAACGCAGAAAAAAACTCCCGAAGCGCCTCCACAGGAAAAGAGACCCGAAGCGCTGGAGGGCCTCACGCCGCAACAGGCTGCGGACGTTGAAACGAAGCTCGCGAATATCCTGCGGCAGTACGGCAGCCGCTTCGACGCGGGCCAGAAAGAACATCTCCGAGGGATCCTGGCGCAGAACGAGCGCTTGATGGCGCCGGTCCGCGCGTTCCCCCTGCAGAACGGCGATCCGCCTGCCAGCGTGCTGCGCATCCGGTTCGACCACCCGAAATCCGCGAACGAGAAGAGCGAGGACTGAGCGTGCTCGGCGACGACGTCCTCTACCTTTCCGTTCGCGAATTGGGCGAGCAGATTCGCATGCGAAAAATCTCTCCCGTCGAACTGGCGGAAAGCTATCTCCAGCGCAGCGAACGCATCGGCCCAAAGCTGAACGCCTACGTGACGATCACGCGCGACCTGGCTCTGAAGCAGGCGCACGCGGCCGAAACGGAAATCGCTGCCGGACACTATCGCGGCCCCCTGCATGGCATGCCGTACGCGCTGAAGGATCTGGTCGCCGTCGAGGGCTATCCGACCACCTGGGGCGCGCGGCCATTCGCGAATCAACGGTTCGATTACAACGCTACCATTGTCGAGAGGCTGAATCGAGCCGGAGGCGTCCTGATCGGCAAAGCCGCCATGATCGAGCTGGCCGGCGGCTTGGGATATTCCTCCGCGTTCGCTTCGCTGACCGGCCCGTGCAGAAATCCGTGGAACACAGACCGCTGGACGTGCGGCTCATCGAGCGGATCGGGCGCTATCGTTTCGGCGGCTCTGGCGCCGTGGGCCATCGGTTCCGACACGCGCGGTTCGACGATTTGTCCCGGCGTGTGGTGCGGCATTTCGGCCATGCGGCCGAGCTTCGGGCGAGTCAGCCGGCACGGCGCGATGGCCATTGCGTGGTCGATGGATAAGCTGTGCCCCATGGCGCGCACCGCGGACGATTGCGGCCTGATCCTTTCCGTCATCGCAGGCCACGATCCCCAGGACATCGATTCCCTTCCCGGCCATTTCTGGTATCCGCAGCCCGGCCTCGAACCCAAGATGCCAATCCGTATCGGGCGGTTGACGAATGCCTGGAACCGCCTCGAACCGGGCCTCGATGACGCGGTGAATGCGGCGCTGAAAGTCATGGAGCAGAATGGCGCGCGCGTTTCCGATGTGGCCATCCCCGACGGCCCCTACGAGGAAGTGGCCGAGCTGACCATACAAATGGAAGCGGTCTCCGCCTTCCAGGACCTGATCGAATCGGGGCGCTGCTTCGAGCTGGAAGACCCGCTGGGCAAGATCAACGGCTACGCCGGCTTTCAGTTCTCGACGCAGGATTATCTGCAGGTGCAACGCGTGCGCACGTTCCTGCAGGAGCGCATCGACGGGCTGTTCGAGGAGTACGACGTGCTGGCGACAGCCGGCGAGTCGAGCGCTGCGTCGCCCATCAAAGAGGTCGAACGTCCACCTCAGCCGACTCATCAGACTCACCTGCCTCATCGCCATCGTCCCGCCTACCGGATTGACGAACGCGCCCCTGACGGCATCTCAAGTTTGTGTGGCTTGCCGGCCCTCACTGTCCCCTGCGGCTTCAGCAAGGATCATCTGCCGTTCGGGGTTCAGTTCATCGGCCGCGCCCGCAACGACCACGCCGTGATCGCCGCCGCAAGGCTGTACCAGGCGCACACGGACTGGGAAAAGAAACGGCCGCCGATTCAGTGAGCCCCGCGCGCCCGCGTTCCAAACAGAAGGGATAACTGTTCGTGCCTCGCTCTCGGCGAAAAAAAACAGATCCATCCTCATCCTCTCCAGTCGCAGACGCGCCCGCGAATCGAATTTCACGCCGGGAGTTCGGCCGCGAAGCAGCCCTGGCTGCCGCAGCGGCGCTGGGCGCTCCCGGTCTGCTGCTGCCGGATGTAGCGACCATGGAAACTCGGGACTCGCCGTCCACGCGCGTTCAGCAACGAAAAGCGCCGCCATCGGGCGCCGGCCCTTCGCCCATCCGCTTCGAAAACATCGCGGAAAAAGCGGGCCTGCATTACGTGACCGAAAATTCGCCGACCCCGAACAAGAACCAGCCGGAAACGATGGTGGCAGGAGTGGCCTTGCTCGATTACGACCGCGACGGCTATCTGGATATTTACTTAATCAGTGGCGGTGCCATCCCCTCGCTCAAGAAGGAATCGCCGAAATATTGGAACCGGCTGTTTCACAACAATCACGACGGCACGTTTACCGACGTGACCGAAAAAGCCGGCGTGGCGGGAACGGGCTACGACATGGGCGTCGCGGTAGCGGACTACGACAACGACGGCTACCCGGATATCTTTCTGGCGAACGTGACTGGAAATCAGCTGCTGCACAACAATCACGACGGCACGTTCACCGACGTGACCCAGAAGGCCGGCCTGAGCGGCGAAATGATGTACGGAATGAAGATGTGGTCGGTGGGCGCGGGGTGGTTCGACTACAACAACGACGGGCTGCTGGACTTGTTCGTGGTCAACTACTGCAAATGGGCGGTGGACAAGGACCCCTGGTGCGGAACGGCCGGCGTGCGCGGCTATTGCCACCCCCGGTATTACGAGCCGCTGCGCAACACGCTCTATCGCAACAACGGCGACGGAACGTTTACGGACGTGTCCGAAGAAACCGGGATCGCCCAGCATCTGGGCAAAGGCATGAGCGTGTCGTTCGCGGATTACGACAACGACGGCTTCCTGGACGCCTTTGTGGCCAACGACACCATGGCCAATTTCCTGTTCCACAATCTGGGCGGGAAGAAGTTCGAAGAAGTTGGCGTGTGGTCGGGGGTGGCATATGGACCTTACGGGTACGCGCTTTCCGGCATGGGTTCGGATTTTCGCGACGTCAACAACGATGGTTTGCCGGATATCTGGCACACGGCCGTGGAACACGAGACCTTTCCGCTGTACATCAATCAGGGAAAAGGAAACTTCGCCAATCTGGGCAGCGGGCTGGCCATACCGACCGTGAACATGTCCGGGTGGAGCAACGGGATTTTCGATTTTGATAACGATGGCTGGAAGGACCTGTTCGTCGCGCGCGGCAATGTGATGGACACTATCGGCCTGGTCGTTCCCGGGCGCCATTATGGCGAACCGAATTCCGTCTTCCGGAATCTGAGGAATGGAAATTTCGAGGATGTGACCGCTCTTGCGGGCGCCGAGTTTCAAAAGCTCGCGCCGCATCGCGGCGTAGCGTTCGGCAGTCTCTTCAATGATGGCCGGATCGATGCTGTCGCTACGGTGCTGCACGGCCCGACCGAGCTGTGGCGCAACGTTTCAGAGACCGATCATCACTGGATTCTGCTGAACCTGGTCGGAACGAAAAGCAACCGCATGGGAATCGGCGCGCAGATTCGCGTCGTTACAGAGGACGGGCAGTCGCAGTGGAACGAGGCGACCACCGCGGTCGGTTACGCCTGTTCGAGCGATAGCCGCGTTCATTTTGGTCTGGGTCAGAACAAGCTGATTAAGGAGATGCATATCCGCTGGCCCAGCGGCATCCGCCAGGTACTTCGCAATGTGGACGCCGATCGCGTCCTGACCGTCGAGGAACCACGCTCGTAGGGTCTGTGCCGCCGAACTTCGCCTCGCCTTCCGCTGGCGAGAAGGCCGCGGCAGGCATGGTTCGACTGCGGGGCTGGCAGCCGCTTGCGCGATCCGAAAATTAGAAGATTGCAGGTGGGATTATTGCGGCTGATCTTGAGGCTTGCCGGCGTCCGGCAGCGCTTGCGTGGTTCCATTGACCTTGGCGTTCAACTCGCGCTGCCGCGCGAGTTCCCGCTCGGCCTCCGCGCGATGGCCGGTCCGCTCGTAAGACATGGCCAGCTGGTAATGTCCGGCGGGATCGTTCGGCACGCCCTTCACGTATTTCTCCAGCGGCGCAACGGCCTCCGCGTATCTTCCCTCGGCATTCAGTGCCATGCCCAACCCGAGATCGGCTTCGAGGAAGCCCACGTCGAGTTGCGAAGCGCGTTTGAAATGCTGGATCGCGCCGTCCCATTGCTGCAGCTGCCGGTCCAGGTCGCCGATCATGAACTCCGCGGCCGCGTTGCCCGGGTCGATCTTGAGCTCTTCTTCGAATTCGTTGATCGCGTCCTGGGCGGTCGTGGGAGTGGACGGCATCTCCAGAATGATGCGGCCGATGCGGTAATGAACCTCGGGAAGCTTCGGATATTGCTTCAGGATGCGCCGGTACTCGCCCAGCGCGTCCGTGTATTTCCCGTGAGACTCATAAGCCTCCGCATCCAGCTCTTGCGCCTGATAGGATGTGGGGTCCTTGTGCGCCAGCTCCATGGACGCGCTTTGCGCCATCTCCGCGCAGAAATGCGTGGTGATGTACAGCACTTGCGGATCGTGCGGAAAATCGCGGTTCAGCCGGCCGAGGTCTTCCAGCGAATCGGCCACCTGGTGCAGGCTCATGGCGCACTGGGTGACCGCGATGGCCGCTTTGTATTTCGTTACGCGGTCCCTGAGGCGCGGCAGGACCCTATGCAGGATCGGCAAGGCCTCATCGCAATGGCCGGTGTTCGCAAGCTGCAGGCCGCGCTGCGCCTCTGCTGAGGAATTGCCCGCCGTGGAATGAGCCGTTTGTGCGGCAGCGCCAGGGACGGCGACAATCACGGCGAAGGCAAAACAACCCACGAGGAGAGGCATGGCGAGCGCAGAGCGGCCCCAAAACGCGGGTCTCGCAGAGCCGGCCCCCTGGACAGGGACTCGTCGTGAGGCTGAAGGGTACAGGTGACGCACGGCATACAATATACGGCAATGCGCCGCAGGTGCAAAGCCGCCCCACCGCTCGCCCATTTCGACTCAGGCGTAGACGCTGGCGGAGAACCATGAATTGAAACTCGATCCGGAAATTTCGAGGCGCAAGCTGCTGAAGTCCTTCGGCGGAGCCGTCGTGCTGCCCTACGCCCTGGGACTGCGCGGCTTGGCCTCGCCCGTCATTCCGCCCGCGATTCCGGTGCAATTCGCGGACGTGGCGCGGAAATCCGGAATCACGTTTCACCACGATAACGCGGCCTCGCCGGAAAAATACCTGATTGAAACGATGGGCTCGGGCTGCGCCTGGATCGACTACGACCAGGACGGCCTGCTCGATTGCTATTTCGTGAACGGCGCGGCCACTCGCGTCTACACGCCCAAGCATGCTTTGCGCGGCGCGTTGTACCACAACAATGGCGACGGAACGTTCACGGATGTGACCGAAAAAGCGGGCGTGGGGGCGGAAGGGCTGTTCGGAATGGGAGTTGCCGTCGGCGATTACGACAACGACGGTTTTCCGGACCTGCTGGTGCTGGGATATGGCCGCTGCATTCTGTATCACAACAATGGCAACGGAACGTTTACGGACGCGACCAAACACGCAGGCGTGGGGAACGAAGGACGCTGGGCCTCGAGCGCGGCCTGGTTCGACTACAACAATGACGGCCACCTCGATCTGGTGATTGCCAACTACGTCGATTGGACGCCGCAGACCAATTACTACTGCGGTGACCGCGGACCAGGGCTGCGCAGCTACTGCCATCCGGACGACTATCACCCGGAGGCGCCCACGCTGTATCGCAACAACGGCGACGGCACCTTCACGGACGTGAGCCAAGCGTCCGGCGTGGGCGCAAAGCCGGGAAACGGCCTGGGCATCCTCACATTCGACTACGACGACGATGGCTGGCAGGACATCCTGATCGCCAACGATTCGATGGCGAATTTTCTCTTCCACAACAATCGCGACGGCACGTTCCGCGAAGTGGGCTACGAGAGCGGCATCGCGGTCAGTATGGACGGCGCGGCGGAAGCGGGCATGGGCGTCGACGCGGCGGACACCACCGGAAACGGGCGCATGGACGTGGTGATCGCGCACTTGGACATGCAGCTGGCGCGCTTCTATCGCAATGAGGGCGACGGCACATTCGAGGACGCTAC
Organism: Candidatus Acidiferrales bacterium; assembly: GCA_046705825.1. Classification (GTDB taxonomy): domain Bacteria; phylum Acidobacteriota; class Terriglobia; order Acidiferrales; family UBA7541; genus Palsa-295. The sequence goes on along the minus strand of JBJKQB010000225.1, from coordinate 5,832 downwards.
GCTGCAAAGCAAGATCGGGTACGCCACTTACCATTACAGCGAGTTTGGCGCGGCCTTCATGGACTACGACAACGACGGGGCGCGCGATATCTTCTTCGCCACCGGGAACGTGCTGGACAACATCGCGCGCTATCACGCGGGCGTCCAGTATGCGGAACCCAAGCTGATGTTCCGTAATCTGGGGAACGGGACGTTTCAGAACGTCAGCCAGCAGCTCGGCGCGGACTTCCTCCTGCCGCGGGTGTGCCGGGGCGCGGCGGTCGGAGATTTCGATAACGACGGCGATCTGGACATCCTGATCAACAACAACGGCGAAGGCGCGCAACTGCTGCGCAACGACGGCGGCAACGCTAATCACTGGCTGGGAATCCTGCTGGTGGGAACGAAATCGAATCGCGACGCGGTCGGCGCGCGGGTGAAAATCACGGCGGGCGGCCAGGCGCTCTACGATCAGCGCAAGGGAGGAACGAGTTATCAGAGCGCGCGCGATCCGCGCTTGCACTTCGGTCTGGGCCAGCGCGGCGAAATCGACGCCATCGAAGTGAAATGGCCGAGCGGAGCCGTCACACGTCTGGGAAAGCTAAAGGGCGACCAGATCGTTACGATCAAGGAAGGCGAAGGGCTGACCCCGCGCGCTTTTCCGCGCATCCGCACCTGATCGTAGCGCGAGACTTGCGCCCTTACTGGTTGTGAGTCGCGCTGATGTTGCCGCGATGCTCGCCTGTTTTTGTCCCGGAATCACGAATCGCCGTCACCTGGCGCTGGTTCAGCCGGGCCAGGACGGCCAGCGCTTCCTGCGCGTGCTGGCGATCGCCCTTTCCACGATAGGCGGTCGCGAGATTCGCGTAAATGGCGGTGTTCTGCGGATCGAACTGCTGGGCGACGCCCAGTTGGGTGATGCAGTCGTCGAAGCGCCGATCGATCAAGTACAGCTTGCCCAGGGTGATTCGCGATGGGGCATAGTCGGGCCGCTCCGCAACCGATTTCTCCGCGACGCGCTCGGCTTCCGCCAAGCCGGGGCTTCCGCGATACACGCCCGACCGGAAAAGCGCATCCGCATAGAGGGCCAGCAGGATGTAATCGTCCTTTCCCTTGGACACGGCTTCGCGCGCCACGCGAATGCATTCCGCCGTGTTGCCTTCAATCAAGGCTTCGTGGGCAGTGGAAAGATAGCCGATATCGGTGTCCTGACCGTATTGGCTGGCGAGACGGAAATCGTTCTTGGCCTCGCTGAAACGGTCCAGCGCGGTGAGGAACACGGCCCGCTCGTAGTGCAGGCGCGCCGAGTGCGGAACGTTGCGCAGGCCCAGATCAACAACTTTGAGTCCCAGAGCGTTGTTCTTCGCCGCCACGCAGGCGTCCGAGATGTACGAATAAAGCCTGGCATTGTCCGGTGTAATGCGCGCCGCGCGCTGCAGAGCCTGGAAGGCCTTGTCCGGCTGCGCGTTGGCCACGTAGGCTTGCGCGGAAAGGTTCCACACTGGGGCGGTGTTGCTTCTTTCCTTCTGCAGCTCTTCCAGAATCGGAATGGCGAGCTGCGGCTGGCGCGTAGCCACGTAGCAAAGCGCGAGATTGAAACTCGCGGCGTAATCGTCGGCCACATGCCCGCGCGCGGCGAGCAGGTGCGGTACGGCCTCCGCAAAACGCCCCTCGCGCGTCAGGTCGGTGCCGGTTTGCAGCTCCGATTCCGCATTCCCCGCGAACTCGTTCTGATCCGCCGAAGCCCGGCGCTGTGCAGCCGGCGTGACGGGAACTGCGGCCACCAAGGCCGCAAGCAACAGGAGCGGCAACAGGGCACGGCTATCGGTTGGAAAGAAACAGAGCCTCAGGTTGTGATGGGGGAATATCGCCGTACTCCCATTTCGGAAAAAACTTATTCGATACGGCCATTGAATCACGCTGCGGCCTTGCACGCAAAAAGTCTTTTACTTCGAGTGCGGCTCGGCCGGCGACGATAGTCATCGATGGTGCGTCCATCTGGTGAACGCCGGACTCACTCCCCTGCCCCTCAGGCGACTGCCGGGCGCAATTTGGCTGGTTGCGCCTGAAGCGTCACGGAAGCGCTCGCGAGTCCGGAGGATGACGCGGACACTTGAACGCGTCCCGGCTGTTTGAGCGACTGAACGAAAACCATGCACAGGCCATTGAAGGCGCTGCGCTTCCCCTCGGTCAAGGACGACGGCTTATCCGGCTCATGACAGCTTGGATCGCCATTGCCCACGCCGATGATGCGCCCCGGCCCGCTGATCTGGAAGCTGACCTCGTTCATGGCGGTTGGAACCACGCGGCCCTGCGCATCCACAACTTCAACGGCGATTGCCGAGACGTCCTCGCCATCCGCAGCAATCGCCGCGCGATCCGGGCGCAGAACGATTCCCTGCGCGGCGCCCGTCGTTTCTCGCCTGGCGCTCAGGACGACCTTGCCGTCTTTCGATGCGCGCGCCTCAATCACTCCGGGCGCGTACTTCACATTCCATTGCGCGTGCGAATATCTTTCGACCCGCTGCGCGCCGAGGCTCTTGCCGTTTAGAAGCAGCTCGACGCTGTCCAGATTCGTGTAGCACCACACCTGAATTTCCTGGCCCTCCTTCCCGGCCCAATTCCAATGCGGAAAAAGATGCAGGATCGGTTTCGGCAACCAGACGGACTGGTAATAGAAATAGTCGTCCTTGGGGAAACCGCAGGTGTCCATCGCCCCGAAATGCGAGCTGATGCAGGGCCAGACGTAGGGCGAAGGCTCGCCGCGATAGTCGAAACCGGTCCAGCCGAAGCTGCCCGCCACAAATTCGCGCGTGGCGAAGATCTTCCAGCAATCTTCCAGGGTGCGCGAGTAGCTCGGATGGTTCACGTCGTACGCGCTGACGTAACCCTTTTCCTTATCCGTAACGTAGATGCCGCGCGTCGAGTAGTCGCTGGCTGATTCGGTGCCCACCGTCGGCTGATTCGGGAATTGCGTGTGGAAAGCGTCGATGTTCTTGCCCATATTGGGCCCGCCCAAATGCCCGCCGCCGTAGTTGAAACCCTGGACGTCCACCACGCTCGACACGCCCTGGCCCCAGCCCCAGTTCATGGCCATAGTCACCGGGCGCGTGGGGTCGAGTTTGCGCGCCAGCCGCTTCATAACGGAGACGATGCGCGCGCCGCGCGGCGTGCCTTGCGACGGCTCCTCGTTGCCCAGCGACCAGATGACCACGCAGGGATGGTTGCGGTCGCGGCGAATCATGCGCTCGAGCTGGCTCAAGCCCTCGGGGTCGGAGGACATCATGCGCGTTTCGTCCATGATCAGCATGCCGAGGCGGTCGCACGCGTCGAGCAGCTCGGGCGTGGGCGGATTGTGCGACGTGCGATAGGCGTTGCAGCCCATCTCCTTCAGGCGCTGCACGCGGAAATATTGCAGGCGGTCAGGGAGCGCCGAGCCGACGCCGGCGTGGTCCTGGTGATTGCAGGTTCCCTGCAATTTCACCGCGTCGCCATTCAGGAAAAAGCCTTTATTTGCATCGAAACGGATCGTGCGAATGCCGAAGGACGTCTCTTCGCGGTCGGCGGTTTGTCCGTTGCTCTCGACGGTGGTGACGAGGCGATAGAGATTCGGCTCCTCGAGCGACCATAGCGAAGGATGGTCGATGGTGGCTTTGGACGTGAATTTATGGCGTTTCCAGGGAGCCACCCGCGCCGTTTCCGACTCCATCGTGGCCACCGCCTTGCCCTCGGCATCCAGGATGCGCGCGGTTACGCGGCAGTTTGCGTCGCCGCCGGATTCGTTTTCGAGTTCGGTTGTCGCGGTAACGGTGGCGCTCGTTCCGCTTACATCCGACCGCACGAAAGTGCCCCCGTGCGCCACGTGCACGGGCGCCGTTTTGGTCAGCCAGACGTGGCGATAAATGCCCGCGCCCTCGTAGAACCAGCCTTCGCCGAGCGTGGCGTCGGCGCGGACGGCCAGCACGTTCTTGCCGCCGTAATTGGCGAAATCGGTCAAATCGAAGCGGCAAGGCGCATAGCCGCTGAAGTTCGTGCCCAGGTAGAAGCCATTGAAGACAATCAGGGCGTCGCGGAAGATGCCGTCGAACTCGACGGCGATGCGTTTGCCGGGGTCTTCCGCGGGAATCTCGAAGACGCGCCTGTACCACCCAATGCTGGTGTCCGGAAACTCGCGCCCGAGAGGTTTCGCGCCATGAAACACCAGGTCCGGCGCATCGACGAAGGGGAGCTCGACGGCCCAGTCGTGCGGCAGGTCAATCTTCCTCCAGGCGCTGTCGTCGAAGTCCAGTTCCGTCACTTTGGCCAGTTCGCCGGACTTCGCGAACGCCGCTTCGATCCTCGTTTTGCCGAAACCGAAATCCTTGGCCGGATCGTCCGCATTGCCGAGGTGAAAGCGCCAGCCGAAATCCAGAAGGAGGCGCTCGCGAGGGGAAGCGGAGCCTTCGGCGCCTGTCTGCTCCGCTCCGAGCGAGGGCGACGACCTTCCCGAATCATTTCCCGGCGCGGACTCCGCTCCCGCAAGCCACGGCACCGCCCCTTTCGCTGTTCCGGCTGTGGCCGAAGCCACCAAACCGGCCTTCAAGAGTTCGCGACGCGTCCATTTCGGCATGGCATCCCCTTGCTTTCGAGCGCACCCGCGCTCAAACAAAGCGCCCGAAATCCCAAGAGTATACGCCAGACAGGCGCGTGAGCGAGGTTCACAACAAGCGTTTCTTTCTTGCTGCCGCGCGGTTCGTCAGTGCGGCTGTGGCTGTTGCTTCGCGGCAGGAGCCGCCTGCGTGTTCTGGAGCGCGGCACAGCGGTCGAATTCGATTTTGGCCCTCGCGGGCATCTTCTCCCGCTGATACACCTGGCCCAACACGCAGCGCAAAGACGCCTTTTGCGGCGACAGTTCGACCGCCTTCTCCAATTCCCTTTGCGCCTCAGGGAGCTTGTTGAGACTCGAGTAGGCTCTTCCCAACTCCTCGTGCGCCAGCGCTGCTTGCGGAAATGCGGCAACGGCTTGCACCAGATAGGGGACAGCCTTCTCCGGCTGATTCTGGTTGAGGTAAAGCCTGGCCAGGCCCATGAAGGGCTCCGGGGACTTGCTTGGGCTCTGCGCCTGCCATGCAATCGCGTTCTGGTAGGCCTGGATGGCCTCGGGCTTCTGGTTCAGGCCCTCATACGAGAGTCCCACATTGTATTCGGCGGCCACGTTCCTGGGCTCCAGCTTCAAGCACTGCTCGAACGCTTCGATCGCCGCCGCATACTTGGTCTCGCTGTATTGGGTCCGGCCCAGGTAAAACCACGCTTGCGCGTCCCGGGGGTTGAGCTTGACCGACGCCGTCAGCCATTTTTCCGCAGCAGGCTCATCCTTGAGCAGCAAGTAATCGAGCGCCACGATCTTCAAGTCGAAGGCGCTTGCCGGATGATATCGTGCGCCCGCCGAAAATTCGGCCAGCGATTCCCGCGCCTTGGCGTCGCGCATCTGGGCCAGCGTGCGGCCTACCGTATCGTTGTAGCGAAACCCCGCGCCCTCTTTCCGTTCCTCGGCCAGATATTCCTGGTGGATCTGGTCGAACAGGATGTAGCCCAGCAGGTAATGCCCGTCTGCCGATTCCGGATGGGCGTCGAGGTAATGGCGCGCGTGCGCCTCGGCTTCCTTCAGCAGTCCCCGTTCGACGAGCGATTCCGCGGCAGCCAGCGCGGGATCGGATGCGGGGACACGATGCTTATCGGTTGCTGCGGGAGATGACGCGGACGATGCCGAGCCCGTTTGCGCCGCCGGAGGCTTATCTTGCCTCGCAGCGGCACGAGCGTTCCGCGCAATCGCAAGCGGGCAGCACAAGTCGAAAACGACGACCGCTGTCGAAG
>JBJKQB010000224.1:0-3276 GCA_046705825.1 Candidatus Acidiferrales bacterium | reverse complement strand
CCACCGCGCCCCCCCCCCCCCCCCCGCCCACCGCCACCCCCGGGCGTACGCGGGCAGGGGCGGAGGCGATCGAGTCGAGCTGGGGATAATGAATGCGCAGGGTGTCGGGGACGTTCACCTTTTCGCCGGTCAGAAGATGGATGAACTGCAGCGCGTTGACCGCGGCCTTGCCCTGAAAATGATTGTTGGCGACGACGAAGGTCGTGCGGGTGTGCTGGGCCACATCGCGCACGCGGGCAGCCCAGGGCAGGAGTTCCTGCTCGGCATAGAGGTAGTTGTAGCGCTCGTGGCGCGGCAGTTCGGGATCGTCGCTGAACCATGTGTCGTAGCGGCGGCCGTGCAGGCGGAAATAGCCGATGGTGGAAGTGGCGCGCTTGTCAGGCTTGATGGATTTGCCGATCACGGGCTGGTCGATATTGCAAATGCCGACGCCGCGTTCGCGCAGCAGGGCGTAGAACTCGGGCTGGGACCAGGAGGCGTGGCGCACCTCGACGACCAGGGGATAGTCGCGAAACCGGTTGAGAAGCTGGGTCAGATGCGCGAGATTCTCCGGCGTCTGGTGAAAGGAAAACGGGAACTGCAGGAGGATAGCGCCCAGGCGACCGGCATTCCAGAGCACGTCGAAACCCTCGCGGACGGCTTTTTCGTCGTCTGCGGTTGCGTCGGTCTCGTGGGTGAATTTCTGCCAGAGCTTGGCGGTGAATTGAAAGCGCGGATTGGGAGCAATCAGCTGGAGCCAGTGCGAGGCGAAGTCGGGCCGCAGAGGACTGTAGAAGGAAGTGTTGATCTCAATGGTGTCGAAGTATTGCGCCAGGAACGCCGCTTCGTGGAAACCGTGCGGGCGGCGCGCAGGGTAGACGATGCCGTTCCAATCCTCGTAGGACCACCCCGCGAGGCCGACAAGAACGTTGCCGGCGGTGGACTGTTTGGCTTGCGGTTTGGGGCGCATGAAACGGGCTCCGGTTCAGCGTATGATGCGGCTCGCCATGGTGTCAACGGATGAGGGGCAGCACAGGTCTGCAAGCGTTTCAAAAGGCGGCATTTGCAGGAAGCGCATGGGGGCATTGAAAGGCGCTCTGGTCGGCGCTATGCTCGGAATTGCCCGGCACTATTTGGGAAGCTCCTTCGAAAGGGAGAGCCGCCAGAGAAGGTGCTCATGAAAATCAGCTACAGCAACATCCACTCCGATGTACGCAAGGAAATCGAGACAGCTTCGCAACGCCACATTGAAAAACTGAATCGCCTGCTGAAGAGTTATTCCCCCGATTTGGTCCAACTGCACGGATGCTTCGACAAAACGCCGCGAACGGCGGGCTACGAGTTATCGCTGAACCTGATCCTGCCGACCGGGACGCTGCACGCCACGAGCAAGGGTGCGGACGTGCGCGCGGCAGCGAAGATAGCGTTCGCGGAAATCGAGGTGCAGGTGAAGAAGCATCAGCAGAAGCTGCGCAAGGATTTCCTGTGGAAACGCAAGCGCGGCCGCCCCTCTCTGAAACTTTCTGAAGTGTCCTCCGCCGACTGAAGGCGGCGGGCAGCCATTTGAGCATCATGCCAATATCCTCAGTGTGTCTTTGAGGTGGCTTCCCCCCGTTCTGCCAGGAGCCGTCGATCCGATGCCCTACCCACAATGGCTGCATATCCTCAGTTGGGCCTACTTGAGCCTGTCGTTTGCATGCGCTGCGTTCATTTTGATCGATGAGTTCCGGCGGCCACAGAAGATGATGATCATGAACGTGGTTTGGCCGATCACAGCCCTGTACTTCGGGCCGCTGGCGGTGTGGGGCTACCTGAAATCCGGGCTGAAAACGACCGCGCAACACATGCGACGGATGCACGCCGAGATTCGCGCCGAACTGGACGCGGAACAGCGGTCGGGGCGCGCCGGGGTTTCGCCGGGGAAGGCGACGGGCGAGTCGCGGCCGACGGTCGAACAGATCGCGGTGGGCGTGTCGCATTGCGGCGCAGGCTGCACGCTGGGCGACATTGGCGCCGAGTGGTGGGTCTTCCTGACGGCCTTGGGGTTCGCGGGCGGCGAATTCCAGACGCGCATCCTGCTGGATTTCCTGCTGGCCTGGGGCTTCGGCGTTGCCTTTCAGTACTTCACGATTGCGCCCATGCGCGGGCTATCGGCAGGAAAGGGCATCGTGCAAGCGATGCGCGTCGACACGCTGTCGATCGTCGCCTTCCAGATCGGCATGACGGCGTGGATGGCTCTCACGTATTACGTGATTTTTCCCGCGCCGCACCTGAAGACGAACGAAGCGGTCTTCTGGTTCATGATGCAGATCGCCATGATGGTGGGATTCTTCACCTCCTATCCGGCGAACGCATTTCTGCTGGGGCACGGCTGGAAAGAGAAGATGCCGGAGTATCGGGAGGAAATGAAGCGCAAGATGCGCGCGCAGCGTTCAGCGCTCGGGCAGGTTTGAGGGACGAGGACGCGCGAGGACACTGCGCGGCGGCTCCAGGGCACCCGGCGGCGTTTTTTCCTTGGCCAATCCATTCGCGACAAAGACTTCTGCGCGACAAAGACGGGGTCGTTTACAATCGGGCGACCGGTGCCCGTCCATGAGCGTGCCTCTCGAAAAAACGAGCGCAGGAATCGCGGCGGAATCCGCGGGCGTGCCGCGGCGGCGGTGGATCATCGCGCTGCTGCTGGGCTTCGGCGTGCTGGTCAACTACTTCGATCGCGTCAACGTTTCCGTGGCGCAGACGGCGCTGCACACCGCCTTCGGCGTGACCACCGTCGAGTTCGGCTACCTTCTGGGCGCCTATAGCTGGACCTACTGCTTCATGCAAGTGCCGTGCGGGATGCTGCTCGACCGCTTCGGCGTGCGCAAGATTGGCTTGATCGGCTCGTTTTTGTGGAGTATCGCGAGTTTTGGAGGCGCGCTCTCGACCGGAATTCCCAGCTTCTTTGCGTCGCGGCTCGTGCTCGGCGTCGGCGAAGCGCCCAGCTTTCCCGGCAGCTCGAAAGCGGTGGGCTACTGGTTTCCGGACAGCGAACGCAGCCTGGCCACGGCGATTTATGACGGCGCCGCGAAGCTTGGGCCGGCGATTGGCGTGCCGCTGATGGGCATCCTGCTGATTCATTTTGGGTGGCGCTGGAGTTTCGCCGCCACCGGCTTCATCAGCTTTTTCTATTTTCTGCTGTTCTGGTGGCTGTATCGCAATCCCAGCGACGATCGCGCGCTGACGCCGCGCGAGCGCCAGTTCATCATCGAGGGCGGCGCCAATCCGGAAGGGCAGGCGCAGGCGAGGCAGGGGAGTTCG
>JBJKQB010000223.1:0-2621 GCA_046705825.1 Candidatus Acidiferrales bacterium | reverse complement strand
TGTCCGCGGGGAGTTGCCGCAGGGCGCGCCGTGGACGCTCGCGTACGACGCCAACGATCCGGCGGCCCTCGTGGTGGCGGAAAGAATCACGCTCAACGCCAGTGACGCCGGACTCACGGTTCGGCTCTCGAATTCGAGTGACGCTGATCTGCGGCTCGTGCCCCTCCCTCACGACTCGCTCGACGCCTGCCTCGCTCTTTCCTCTTTGGCCGCTGGATTCGGCCTTCCCCAGCCCAAGACCATCGGAGATTCGCCGGAAGACCTCTACACCGCGGAGGACACGCTGCTGCAGTCGCAGCGCGTGATTCCGCTACTGCATCTGCGGGAAGATTACGGCCTGGGCGCGGCGGTGAAAGACTGGCGCGAAGCTTCCGACGGCAGTTGGCGCCTCGGCGACCTTTGGCTGGCGGCGGCAAAGCCATGAGTTTTCGGCGCAAATTGCTGGCGGTGTTCGCGCTCACCGTGTTTCTCTCGGTGGCGGCGGTCACCTGGATCGTTTCCTCCGTCACTCGCCGCGCCTTCGAACGCGCCGATGAAGACCGCGCCTCAGCGCTGGTCGGCCAGTTCCGCCGGGAGTTCCAACGCCGCGGGCAGGACGTGGTTCGGCGTGTAGCGGCCATCGCCAACAGCGACGCCGCAACTCGCATGGCGCTCGCGGTGAGTCAAGGATCTCCCGATTATGGCTCGTTTCTGAATGTGGCCAAGAACATCGCCGTCGACCAACAGTTGGACTTCCTCGAATTTGTGGACAGCCAGGGCACGATCATTTCTTCCGCGCAATGGCCGGCCAAGTTCGGCTACAAAGATGCTTCGCTTCCTACAAATCCGCCGAAAGAGGCATTCCTGCGCCAGGAACAGCTTCCCGACGGCGCAGCGCTCAGCCTCTCCGCTATGCGAGCGGTCAACGCCGGCGATAAGCCGCTGCATGTGATCGGAGGACGCCGCCTGGACAAGGATTTTCTGGCCGGCATCGAGCTTCCGGTCGGAAGCCGGGCAATGTTGTACCAGAATGTGAGCAACGGGTTCTCGCCTCAGTTGCTGATTGATCCCTCCGGAACATTGCAGCAGCCCGAGCGGCTGGCGCCGCTGATCCGGCAAGTACAGCAGACGCGCCAGGAGACCGGTATGCTCATTCATTGGACTTCCAACGCGGCGGATGATGAGACCGTACACGCCATCCCGCTGACTGGCCAGGACGATCAGTTACTGGGCATTCTGCTGGTGGGCAACTCCCGGCGCAATTACGTCGGTCTGCAGCGGCACATCCAGACGGCCGCGTTTCTAGTTGGAGCGGCCGGAATTGTGCTGGCTATTCTGTTCAGCGGCTGGGCGGCGGGGCGGGTAACCCGGCCGGTGGAGCAGCTTGCCGGCGCGGCCCGTGAAGTGGCCGGCGGCAACTGGCGCGTGCAGGTTCCGGTCACCTCCGAGGACGAACTTGGGCAACTGGCCGAGGCTTTCAACCGCATGACGGGCGACCTGATCGAACAGCGTGAGCGACTGGTGCAGACCGAGCGGGTCGCTGCCTGGCGGGAGCTGGCGCGCCGTCTGGCGCATGAACTGAAGAATCCGCTCTTTCCTTTGCAGCTCACCGTGGAAAATCTGGTTCGCGCCCGCCAGCAGAGCGCCGAGCAGTTTGAAGAAGTCTTCCGGGAGAGTTCTTCCACCCTGCTCGCGGAAATTGCCAACCTGAAAGCCATCATCTCGCGCTTCGGCGAGTTCTCGAAGATGCCGCAGCCGCAATTCCAAAGCGTCGACTTGAACGACGTGGTCCGCAATGTGGCGCGGCTGTTTCAGGCGCAACTGCATCTCCCCGATCACGCGCAGATCGACTGCCGGCTGGAGCTTGCAGAATCCATGACGCCGATTGCCGCCGATCCCAAACTGCTGCATCGCGCGCTTTCCAATCTGGTATTGAATGCGATGGACGCCATGCCCCAAGGTGGCACTCTGACCCTGCGCACGCAGCAGGAGGGCGAGCGTGCTGTGATCGAAGTTTGCGATACCGGCGCCGGGCTTACCCGAGAAGAATGCGAGCGCCTGTTCACTCCGTATTTCACGAGCAAGGCGCATGGCACCGGGCTAGGGCTGGCGATCGTTCAGTCGGTGGTGAGCGACCATGGCGGCAAGGTCAGCGTACGCAGCCAACCGGGAAAGGGGACGACATTTGTCATCGAGCTGCCGCGCAACCCGGATAAACTGCGAGCAGCCGGCCGGAGCGAGAATCCGGCATAAATTCTTGAGGAGCGAGCGTGCCACAGAAAGCCAATCTCCTGATCGTGGATGACGAAGCCAACACTCTGGCCTCGCTCTCCCGCGCCTTTCGCCTCGAGGGCCACGAGGCCACAGTTTGCGACAACGCCGGCAAGGCGCTGGAGCTGGCCAAGTCGCAGGACTTCGACCTCATCTTCTCGGATGTGGTCATGCCCGGCAAAGACGGGATCTCGCTGCTGGAAGATCTTAAGTCGCAGGGCATCACCACGCCGGTAGTCATGATGTCCGGTCAGGCGCACATCGAGATGGCCGTGCGCGCCACAAAAATTGGCGCCCTCGATTTTGTCGAGAACCCCAAAACCAACGCGAAGCTGATGCTGACGGTCGACAACGTGCTTGCCCTGCGCCCC
>JBJKQB010000222.1:0-4853 GCA_046705825.1 Candidatus Acidiferrales bacterium | reverse complement strand
GGGCATTACGCTCAACCGGCGCTTTCCGTTCCCTGCCGCCAATGCGGTTCTCCAGTTGATTCTGGCGGAGTAGCCCATGATCTTCCTCGGAATCAAGTACTGCTACCAAACCATGCTGTTTTCGACGCCGTTCATCATGTGCTCCATGCTTTTCTCCCTGCTGTACATCTTCGTCGTAAAACCCCGCGAAACTGCCACGCTTCAGCCGTTACCTCCTTATCCAAAACTTGCTGCGCGCGAGAGCCTGTTTCTGGTTGTCGGCGAATTGCATCATCCTAAGCGCCCGGAGCCCGCCGAAGAACCGCGCTGGCTAACGATTCCGGACCGGGGGCTTTACACCGGAATCGCCATCTTCGGCGCCATCGGCTCTGGCAAAACCAGTTGCTGCATGTATCCATTTGCTGAGCAGGTTTTGGCTTACAAAGCTGGCGATGACCAAAAGCGCCCGGCTGGCCTGGTGCTCGAAGTCAAAGGCGACTTCTGCCGTAAGGTGCGCAAGATCCTGAATGACCACGGCAGGGCAGGCGACTATTTCGAGATCAGCCTCGACTGTCCGTATCGCTACAATCCCCTGCACAACGACATGGAAGCGTATGCGCTGGCCTATGGCATCGCCAGCCTCCTCAACAACCTGTTCGGACGCGGCAAGGAGCCATTCTGGCAGCAGGCCTACACCAACCTGGTGAAGTTCATCATCCTGCTGCACAAAGTGAATTACGACTACCTGACGCTATTCGATGTCTATGAATGCGCCATCAATCCCGACAAGCTGGAGATGAAGATCAAAGAGGGCGAGCGGCTGTACCAAACCGAAGAATACGTCCTGGTTCGCGATGCCGAGTTCGTCGTGCACCGCGATCGGGGCAGCCACTTTTTCGTCACGCCCAAGGCCGGTGAGCCCGTCGACAAGTCGCGCTGGACGCAGGTCGGGCGAGCGCTGCGGGAGTTGAATGTGGAGATGATGGCGGCGTATTCGCCGCAGGCGCGGGGGCGCAGCGAACGGAACTTCGGGACTTGGCAGAACCGGCTGCCGCAGGAATTACGGCTGTCCGGCATCGGCGAAATCGCGCTTGCGCCCTCGCGGAGCACGAAGCGTGCCGAACGTGCGCCGCTCCCATTCCCATTCACCCGCCGCAGCAATGTCGCTCACCACCACGGCGAGCATCTTCTTATGTACATCAATCCCGGCTACTTGCGGGTTCCGACGAAGAAAATCACCCATTCCGAGCTGAAGACGATCACCGCTTCGCCAGGAGACGCTGTCGGAATCATTGTGGAGCAGTTGATCGTCATGGGTCAAGAGGAATCGGGGGACACAGTCAGCATTATTTCGTTTCTGTGGTTTTTGCGGCGGCTGCTCGCGCAAAGTTTGCGTGAGCACGCCACTGGGCATCCATCTTTTTGACGCGCGCCGCAAGATATCGCCAGTAATTCAGGTTCAGTTCCATGACGGCAGCCTCTTCGAGGACGCCGGCGAAGTAGTGCAAGCTGGTCACCGGTGAACCGCCTGGGTGGTTGAAGAGTGCAACGTACTTTCGCGCACAGCCCAACAGGAACGCCCGGCCGACCAAGTCTAGGGAGATTCCGGCGCGATACCAGTCGGCCGCCAGTTTCTCGTCGGCCGCGGCAAACGTCGACGCTACGCAAGCTTGTTCGAGAAACCAGTCGCGCACCCGCGCTACATACTGGGCCTGCTCCGGATCGACGGTGGAATCGCCGGACTCCTTCTGATACGGCCAGAAGCGGTCGCGGATTTCGATGCGCCCGAGCTCGTGCTGATTGGAGGCGCGGTATACCGCGCCCACGCCGGTACGATTCAACTCGTCCAGGTAGGTAGTTAAGGAGCGAGTGCTGTGCCCGACGGCTTTGGCCAGCTCGGCCATGCGAAAACGAAGTTGGGCAGTGCGCCGGTCGGCGTGGAGGCAGACATAGACGAACAGCTTGAAACCGCCGTCGGACAGCAGCACCATCGCGTCCCGCATCTCATTGCCGGCAGCAAAGAACCCGCTGGGGTGTTTGAGCCTGAGAGCGCCGTCGCTCATAAGGCCTCCTTGCCGCCGTGCGGCTCTGGTTCGGAGCGCGTAGCGGTGGAACGCTTGCGCATGGATTCGCCGGAAAGGTCGATGCGATGCGCGTTATGCACCAAGCGGTCGAGGATACTGTCGGCGGACGTCGGATCGCCGATCTGGGTATGCCAATCGGGAACCGGGATCTGGGAGGTCAGGACCGTAGAACGGGTCTGATAGCGATCGTCGCAGATCTCCAGAAAGTCGCGGCGTTCGGCTTCGTTGAGCGGTGTCATGCAGAAGTCGTCCACCACCAGCACATCGGTGAGCGCCAACTTGCGCAGGAATCGGCTGAAGCTGCCGTCGGCGTGGGCCAGCGCGAGTTCGCGGAATAACTGGGCCGCGCGGGCGTGATAGACGGTGTAGCCGTCGCGGCAGGCTTTGTGCGCCAGGGCGGCGGCCAACCAACTCTTTCCTAGACCGGTGGCTCCGGTAAGCAGAATGTTGAGATGCTGCTTGACCCATGCGGATTCCGCCGCCAGGCTGCGCATCAATGCGCGGTCCAGCCCGCGCGGCTTTTGGTAGTTGATATCTTCCACCGAGGCGGTGGTCCGAAGCCTGGAGTTGCGCAGGCGGCGCGCCAACGCGCGGTTCTCTTTCCAGTCCCACTGCCGGTCCACCAGCAGGCCGAAGCGTTCTTCGAAGCTGAGACTGCCGAGACCGGGTTGTTCGAGTTGCTGGCGGAAGGCGTCGGCCATTCCGTTCAGACGCATGACCAGAAGTTTGTGGATGGTTTGCTGATTCAACATGGAAGGTCTCGCTGAATGGAGTTGAAGTACTCGGCGCCGCGAATGTTGGAGTGTTCGAGGATATGCGGAGGCGGTGTGGTGGGGGCCGAGTCCGGAAGAGGCTCGCTTTCGAGGTGGTGCTTCAGGATCGACTCGACACGCGCCAACGAGTAAGCACGGTAGTGAAGGGCGCGCGCTGCCGCCGCTTCCAGCCGCGCGATCGTGTGTTTCTCGCCGAGCCGGACCAGGCCAAGACAGCAGCGGTAACCAACCTCGGGATGCGGCTTGGTGGCCAGGATCTGACGGAACAGTTCGGCAGTATGAGGACCCGCGGAGCCGGCCCAGTTGAGGAGCCGCGAGGGAGTCCATTCCAGATACTGACGGTGAGCTTTGGGCTGGTGTTCGGCAAGCGTAGTGGCGCGGTCGCGGGCGAAGCTGCGCGCGTGACTGGCCACACGCAGGCCTTCCTGAAAGACTTCGATCGCCGTTGCCGTGAGGCGGATGTCGACCTGCTTGCCGGTCAGTTGGTAAGGAACACTATAGAAGTGGCCGTCGGCGGGGACATGATAATCGAGATCGACCTTCAGTTTGCGCCATTCACCGATTTCATAACGTTCGGCGGGAAGCGGCCGCAATGCCGGTTGGTCGAAGGCGGCAAACTGGCTGGCGCGTGTGCCTTCGCGTTTGCGGAAGGGTTTGTTGTTGAGCACGATCAGAAGCTCGGCAATGGCCAGGTTCAACTCGTCCAGGCTGAAGAAGGTGCGTTTGCGTAGGGCGGCGACGATCCAGCGCTGGACCACTTGAACGGCATTTTCGACGACGGCCTTGTCCCGGGGCTTTCTCGGGCGGGCAGGAAGGACGGCTACCTGATAGTGGGCCGCCAGGTCATTGTAGGTGGGATTTAGATCGGGTTCGTAGCGGCAGGCTTTGTGGACTCCGCTTTTGAGATTGTCCGGAGTGACGATGCTGGGCAAGCCACCGAAATATTCGAAGGCATGGATGTGGGAAGTGATCCAGCAAGGAAGTTCCTGGCTCCAGGTGGCTTCGGCGAAGGTGTAACTGCTGTACCCCATGGCGGCGACGAAGATGGAGGCCGGATGGATCTCGCCGGTCTCGCGGTTCTGTATGGGGAGGGTCGCGCCGGCGTAATCCACAAACAGTTTCTCGCCGGGGTTGTGCTCCTGGCGGAGGGTGAGTTTCTGAGCGCCGCACCATTCGCGGTACAGATCGCAGAATCTCGAATACCGGTATCCATCGGGCTGGGCCTGTTTGTACTCGCGCCAGACCAGCTCCAGGGTGAGGTCCTTGTGGGTTTCCAGTTCCTTCCGGATGGCAGGGAAGTCAGGCGCGGGATGGCTTCGGCGGCTGGGCGGGGTGGATCGTTTGCCGAACAGAAGTTGATCCAGTTGACGGTCGGTTAGGTTTTCCGGCAGCGGCCAGCCAATCTGGGCGGCCTCGGCCAGTTTGAGGTACTTGTGGACGGTACTTTGGACGATCGAGCAACTGCGAGCGATCTGGTGCTGGGCCAGCCCCAGGGCGCGCAGTCGCAGGACCTCGCGGATCTTGCGCATGGACAGAGCCTCTTCCGGCAAGCTGATTCTCCTTTGTTTCAAACAGAATCAGATTGCCTTGTTTGATGTCCAGCGCCCCCCCGGCTTCCGGGACGATCGCGATCATCCGTTCCGAAGTCAACGCGATCACCCGTTCCGAGGCGGATGCGATTTTTTGATCGTCATCCGCTCGGAATCCACAATCGCGATCACCGCGGAACGATAATTTTCTTCAGCTCGGAATGATAATTTTCATGGCTCGGAATCCGCATACAACGAACCAGTACGCCTTTGAAGATCCGGTGGCACCCCAGACGGCCACACCGAATAAAGCAGCCACCTCGCAGCACATTAGAGGAAGCATAAAGGATAAGCGCCAAAACTCATCGCGTCCAGTCAGCGCCGCTTTTCTCACGAAATAATTCTTCACCATGACGGACGCGACCACCAAGATTACCGCGATGCTCCAGAGTGTATATAGGAGCGTTGGATCTGGCGTGGCGTCGGTT
>JBJKQB010000221.1:0-10886 GCA_046705825.1 Candidatus Acidiferrales bacterium | reverse complement strand
TTCATCGGGTACGTTGGCCTGGCGGTGCCCTCGTTTCAGGCCAGATTCACTCCCTGCGTGGAAGCGGGCTGGCGGCTGGCAGCAACCCACTGGGGCCGAGGCCTGGCGACGGAAGGGGCGCGCGAAGTGGTGCGTCACGCTTTCGAAGTTCTGCGGCTCGACGGCCTGGTTTCGTTCACCGTTCCGGCAAACGCGCGATCCCGGCGCGTCATGGAGAAGCTGGGCATGACCCACGATCCGGCGGACGATTTCGATCATCCGAGCCTGCCCGAGGGACTTCCGTTGCGGCGGCACGTCTTGTATCGGATCGAACGGTTGAGAGGTGAAAGTTCAGAGTTGAGAGTCGTGAGTTGACAGGAAGTTGAAAGTTCAAAGTTGAAAGTTGAAAGTTCAAAGTTCAAAGTTAAAAGCGCCCGGCCTTTCCCGTTGCCGAGGAGGACCTTTTCACATAGAGTAGGGTTAGGCTTATGAGCTATTCCGATATCATCACCATTGAGCCGGGTAAACGAGGCGGCAAGCCATGTATTCGAGGCCTGCGCGTCACTGTTTACGATGTGCTCGAATACCTGGCTGGCGGGATGTCCCAAGAAGAAATTCTGCGAGAATTCTCGTACCTCACACGGGAAGATATCCGGGCGTGTTTAGCGTTCGCGGCTGACCGTGAGCGCAAACTGGAAATTTCGCGCGCGTGAAGCTTCTGTTTGACGAAAATCTCTCCCCACGCTTAGTCGGGTTGCTGGCCGACGTCTATCCGGGTTCGGCACACGTGCATGACTGCGGACTGGGAAGCGCGGATGACGAAGCCGTCTGGCAGTTCGCCAAAGAAGAGAATTTCTCGATTGTCTCGAAGGACTCCGACTTTCAGGAGCGAAGCGTGCTCCGTGGGTACCCGCCCAAGGTCATCTGGCTTCGTGCCGCCAACTGCACAACGGCTGAAGTCGAGACTCTACTGCGAACGGCCCAGCCGATCATCGCGCGGTTCATAAGTGAGGACGAAGAGGCATGTCTGCTCCTCGGGCCTCGTATGAAACCCACGTAGCTGCGGCTCTGGAAGTTTCCGGCGGACATGATTTTAGCCGCTTGATGGCGGAGCTGAAGAGTCTGTGTGATGACGCCGAAAAATCGATTTCCACATCCCTTTTCGATTTTCGCTTTTGTTGGAGCGACGCGACTTGCGCGATTCTCCAAAAAATACAAGCTGTGGAGTCACACAGACTCCGAAGCTCCGGCCCCTGAAGAATATGCAACGAATTGGTGGTTCGGGACGCTAACGGGCGGTGAAGGCGAGGGCTGGGGGCAGACGCAGCGGGACTCGGTTCGGGATGACAGTGGTGGTGTTCTGCAAACACAGCGGGACTGGGGCTCCCTTCGTGCCTCGGGGCACGTTCGCGACGCTCAGTGCAAGCCCGGGGGATGGCAGTGGCAGTATTTTCTGCAAAACGGCCGGACTGGGGTTCCCTTCGTGATTGATCGGGCGGTTAGAATTCCTGGTCGGGGGGCTGTTTCAGCCGGGCGAGTTTCATGGAGATGCGGAAATCGCGCGAGCGCACATCGTTCACGATCGCGCGGCGCGCGGGTTGCGGCAATTCGGAGGGCCCGAATACGCCTGCGGCATCGCGCGGGAAATGCTTCACAAAGATCGCGGCGATGTGCGCGGTGGCGTAGGAAATCGGCGTGGCCATCAAACCGCGCCGGCGAATCTGGTAGAGAGTGGGGACGCTGGCGTCCCAGCGGATCAGGAGCGGCTGCTCGTCTTTGAAACCGCGCACCATGACGGCGGCCGCGAAGCGCGCATTCTCGAGAATGCCGCGGCGGATCAGCTTGGCCACCTGGCGCGGAGTGGGCGTGGTGGGAAACCGTTTGCGCACCAGGCCCGCGGAGCGGTTGAGGCGTCCCTGACGATACCAGCGATAGAGGCGCTCGAAATCGTTGCCGCCGATTTTTGCGTCCATGTCGCGCGCGGGGATGACGTGGGGCAGCATGCAAATCTCGTCCTGCGCGGCGAGGTAGACGGCCGTTTCGCCGATGGGCGGCGGAAAGCGGAACTTCTCGCGCTCGGCGAAACGCTTGGCCAGCTGGAAGCGGCCCTGGCGGTAAATGCGCGGGCGGGAGATGGCCTCGTCATAGGCGCCGTCGGCCGACCAGGTGGAGACGGGGTCCTTGCTCTCCGTGCTTTCGAACAGGCGGATCTGAACCGATTCCACCGCGTCGAGCATTTCCGCGGCGCGCTTGGCCAGAAGGTTCGTGAGCCCGGGAGCAACGCCGGCGCAAATCAGGGCAGCGCGATTCTTGGCCACGAACCGCTTGTGGAAGCGGTACTGCTCGGGCTTGAAGAGGCTGCGCGTCAGGTGCGCGTTCAGGTCGAGGTAGTGGGCGCGAAGCCGCAACGCGGCGCGCATGACGATCTGATTGAACACGGCGGGAGACGCGTTGATCAGCAGATTCGCGCCGCGCCCCGCGCGCACGATGGACCAGAGATTGCGGGCATTGGCTTCGCGCACCGGAATTTGGCTCTTCTTGCCGAGGAAACGGCGCGCGCGCTCGACGTCACGGTCGCCGCACCAAACTGTGTGGCCCTGCCGCGCCAGGAGATGTGCGAGAAGCGAGCCGGTCCCACCCGCGCCCAGAACGAAGATCCGCATCGGAGGGCAACTCTACCACATCCGCAGGACCAGCCAGCCTCGTACGCCGGCGGCGTTGCATCCGGGTTACGAGCGCGCCGCTTCGCTCTTCATTGCGCGCATGCTGCCCACAGCGTAGAATAAAATTGATTTCTCCGACCCTCCGCGCCTAATGGAGCGAAAACCGACGGCGGGAGGGCGATGCCCGAATTTTCGGGCTGAGGGTCCGGGCGGAAACGCCCAGGCCTCCCGCTGACGGGCAATGCGAGGCCCGCCGCGAGCTGCTGGAAATGGCGGCCGCGTTTTGGAAAGGAGAAGGTTCCCGCTGAGGAGGGAGAGCGGGGACTTGTCGCCCAATTCCAGAGCGGAGTTGGGCTTTTTTGTTGTGGAGCGAATCGCAACGGGAGCGCGGATCAGGATTTGATCCGTCCGGCGCGGGCGGGTCATCCAACGGAAGAAGAGCGATGCGGCTGGTGGACAAATTCGGACGCACGATCAGCGACCTTCGCGTGTCGGTGACGGATCGTTGCAATTTCCGATGCGTGTACTGCCGGTCGGCCAATCCGGAAAATCACGTCGCGTACGACGAACTGCTCGAATGGGAGGAATACGAGCGGCTGGTGGCGCTGCTGGTGCGGCTGGGCATCCGCAAGGTTCGCGTGACGGGCGGCGAGCCACTGGTGCGCCCGGGGGTCGAAAACTTCATCGCGCGGCTGAAGGCGCTGGGAGTGAGCGACCTTTCCATGACCACCAACGGCCATCTGCTGGCGGACCGCTGCGAGGCGCTGATCGCGGCGGGGCTGGACCGCATCAACATCAGCCTCGATTCGCTGGACCGCGCGAAATTCGAACGCATCACGCGCACGAAGGCGTTCGATCAGGTGATGGCGGGAATCGACGCGGCGCAGAATTCGCGGCTGCGGCCGGTGAAAGTAAACGCGGTGCTGGTACGCGGTTTCAACGACGACGAAGTGGAAGCGTTCGCCGCCTTCGCGCGCGAGCGCGACCTGATCATGCGCTTCATCGAGTTCATGCCGCTGGACGCGGACCGCGCGTGGACGCGGTCGATGGTGGTTCCCGCGGCGGAGGTTCACGCGCGCATTGCGGCGCGCTGGCCGCTGGTGCAGATGGTGCACGAGCGCAGCGAAACGGCGCGCAAATACCGTTTCGCGGACAATCACGGGGAAATCGGGCTGATCGCGCCGGTCACGCAGCCCTTCTGCGGGTTTTGTTCGCGGATCCGGCTGACGGCCGATGGCAAATTGCGCACCTGCCTTTTCAGCAAGGACGATCACGATCTAAAATCGCTGTTACGCGGCGGAGCAACCGACCGCGAAATCGCCGACGAAATTTTCGCCGTCGTACACGAAAAGGAAAAAGGGCACCGCATCAACGAGCCGGGTTTTGTGCCGCCTTCGCGGACGATGGTTTATATCGGCGGCTGAGGCCGCGAGGTTCGGGCATTTTTGCGCCGGCGGGTTCGGGCCGGAGCCGCGCCGCGCTGCTGCGGGGCCGCCGCCGAGTTCCAGGAGTGGCCACATGGCCGATGAAGGCGAATCGAAACTGTTCTCGCTGAAAGAAGCGGAGCGCTTGCGCGTGCAGCTCGAGCCCGTCCTGATCGAAGCGATGGAAGCGCGCCGCAAGATGTCCGAACCCGAGAAAAAACTCGGCGCGCTTGCCGAACGAATCCAGCTTTCCGGGGGGATGCAGGTTCCTTACGAAAAGGCGGCCAAATGGCGGGCGATCCGCACGAAATTCGAGGGGTCGTTGCGGGACGCGCTCGAGCGCATCCAAGCGACGGGTTGCGTCGTGAAAGACCTCGATATGGGCCTGCTCGATTTTCCCGCGCGCATCGACAACAAGGACGTCTACCTCTGCTGGAAACTGGGCGAGGACCGCATCCGTTTCTATCATGCGCAGGACGAAGGGTTCGCGGGCCGCAAGCCCATCGACCCGCGCGACGCCGGCTACGAAAATCCGATCCAGTAAGCTAAGCGCACTGTGACAAACGAAACCGCCAATCGCCTGAAGAATGCCGCGAGCCCGTATCTGCGCTCCGCAGCGCATCAGCCTGTCGACTGGCAGGAGTGGGGCGAAGAGGCGTTCCAAAAGGCGCGCGCGGAATCGAAGCCGATCCTGCTCGATGTGGGCGCGGTGTGGTGCCACTGGTGCCACGTCATCGATCGCGAAAGCTACGAGAATCCCGAGATCGCGGCGCTGATCAACCAGCATTACGTTCCCATCAAAGTGGACCGCGACGAGCGTCCCGACGTGGATTCGCGCTACCAGTCCGCCATCAGCGCGATTTCCGGGCAAGGGGGCTGGCCGCTCACCGCTTTCCTGACGCCGGACGGCAAGCCGTTTTTCGGAGGAACGTATTTTCCGCCGGACGACATGATGGGCCGGCCCGGATTCCGGCGCATTCTGATTGCGGTGGCCGAGGCGTTCCAGTCGCGGCGCGCGGAAATCGATGCTTCCGCGCAGGGCCTGCAAGACGCGGTGGCCAAGGCGGAGGTTTTCGAGGGAGCGCACGCGGCGGTCGACGCAGAAATTGTGGACACGATCGTCAGCGGGGCGTTGCGCTTGTTTGACGAGAAGAACGGCGGGTTCGGCCAAGCGCCGAAGTTCCCACACTCCTCGGTGATCGAGCTGCTTCTCGAACGGCGCACGTGGCCCGGCGGCGCGAGCCTGCAGCTGGTCGTGCAGCGCACGCTGGACGGAATGGCGGCGGGCGGTTTTCACGACCAGCTGGGGGGAGGGTTTCACCGCTACTCCGTCGACGAACGCTGGTGCGTGCCGCACTTCGAGAAAATGTCGTACGACAATTCCGAGCTGCTGAAGAATTACCTGCACGGTTACCAGGTGCTTGGCACGCGGCGTTACCGCGAAGCGGCCGAGGGCATCATTTCCTGGGTGAATGAGGTTCTTTCCGACCAGCAGCACGGCGGCTTTTACTCCAGCCAGGATGCGGATCAGACGCTCGAGGATGACGGAGATTACTTCACCTGGACGCTCGGCGAAGTGCGCGCGGCGCTGGCTCCGGAAGAATCGCGCGCGATCGAAATTTATTACGACGTGCAGGCGCATGGGGAGATGCACCACAATTCTGAAAAGAACGTTTTGTGGGTGGCCGCGCCCGTTGGGACTGTCGCGCGCGAGTTGGGGATCAGCGAGGCCGATGCGCGGCTCTTGCTTGCCCGAGCCAAGGGAAAACTGCTGGACGCGCGCCGGCGGCGCGAGCCCACTCCCGCAGTTGACCAAACGATCTACGTCGCCTGGAACGCGATGTTCGCTTCCGCGTATCTGGAAGCGGGCCGAGTTTTGCAACGCGACGATTGCCGCGCGTTCGCCCTGAAAACGCTGGAACGCCTGCAGGTCGAAGGCTGGGATGAAGCGAGAGGATTTCTGCATCGCGCGGGCGCACCGAGACTCGAGGGCTCGCTCGACGAACAGGTTTTCGCCGCAGAGGCGCTGCTCGATGCGTACGAAGTCACGCTCGACCATCGCTATCTCGAACGCGCCGAACGGTGCATGCGGCGAGCCGTGGAACGTTTCGGCGATCCAGAGGCAGGCGGTTTTTTCGACCTCGCAAAGGATGCGCCGCGGATGCAAGGCCTGGAAGTCCGGCGCAAGGCGCTGCAGGATTCGCCCACGCCGGGCGCGAACAGCGCCGCTGCCATCGTGCTCGACCGGCTGTACGCGTTCACCGGCGAGCGGCTCTATTCCGAATGGGCGGAGAAAACTCTGGAGGCGTTTGCGGGACGCGTCGCGCAATACGGAATTTTCGCCGCGACCTACGGCCTTGCCGCGCTGCTGCACACGCGAGGCGTTTTGCAGGTTGTGATTCTCGGAGCCGCGAACGATCCAAAGTCGGCCGCGCTGGAAACCGCCGCGAGCGGCGTCTATCGTTTCAGCAAGCCGCTGCTGCGGGTAACCCCGGAAAAGGCCGCCTCCGCATCTCTGGCGCCCGCACTGCGCGACACCTTACCCCACATCGACCCTGCCACGCCGCAGGCACTCGTTTGCGTCGAAACCACCTGCTATCCGCCAATCACCGATCCGAACCAGCTGGCTTCGTTTCTGGCCAAAGCGGGCTCAGAACCCGCGGAAGCAGCGACGCAAGCATAATTTTCGCTTCCGATTTCCTTCGCGCGCCGCGCAGGGGCCACCACTCGCGCGAGCCATTTCGCCGGTGGTGCAAGTAATCGAACCGCTCGACAATCCATTCAGCCCTGGAGTGTCACCCAAGGGCCCACTGTCCGGCCGCGCCGCCCGCTTGCCATTACTGCAAACCCCGACACTGCGGACAAATTGCACTAAAGGAATTTTTCGTCTGCGTGACGGTTTTACGCGCGCGTTTGCGCAATGTGAGGGTGAGGAGTGATGCGAGTGTCCGCTCGCGAATATCTGCAGAGGGGCTTCCTGCCGGTTTGCTGATTGCGGGCCGCTGCGAAAGAGGATCAGCATGCGCCATTCGATAGTACGAGCAACGCTGTCTTGCATATTGTTGCTGTCCATTAGCGGGCCTGCGTCGCAAAGCGCGTCGGCCCAAAGCCTTTGGAAGAGGATGAAGATAGCTGCCTTACAGCCGGCGTGCCGAGGCGGTGACCAGAAAGCCTGCCAGGATCTGGCGAAGATGGGCCAGCCGCAGCCACAACCGGCGCGGCAGCCCCAGGCAAGCAGACAGCCGAGAACCGCGCAAGCGGGGCAGTCGCAGTCCCAGCCCGGCCAGGCACAGAACCAACCGGCGCAGGGACAGGGGCAATCGGGCCCCGTTGATCCGCCGGCTGGAACAAAGGTCGACGTGAAGCTGATGGCGCCCCTCGAGCGAGGCGCGAAGTTCTCCATCAGCCCGCATGGCGTTCATATCGCGACGATTGAGGATAGCGGCAGCCGCGTTGTGGTTTATTACGATGGCGTCGCAGGCCCCAAGTTCGACGAAATATACGGCATAAATTCCGGCTTCACCGAGGACATGCAGATAGCCTTCAGTCCTGACGGCAAACGCTACGCCTACTGCGCGCGCTCGGGCAGTGATCTCGTCGTCATGGTGGATGGCAAGGAGTTTATACGCAGCTCCGACTACGCCATTGACAACGCCAGTTCCCACCCTTGCTCTCTTCTGGGATTCACTTCAAATAGCCAGCACGTCTTCTGTATCAGTTTCATCATGCAATCGACAAATCGTGGCGGAAGTTTTACTCGCTTGGTCTTCGACGGAAAACCCAACCCCATCAGCCAGCAGATCAACCCGGTATTCAGTCCAGACGGGAACCACTACGCCTACGTGGCCACTGAACCAGATAACGCGCAACACTGGAGTCTAGTGATCGACGGCAAAGTGGCGCCTTACCAGGGAGGCGACCCGCAATGGAGCGGCGATAGCCAGCAGCTGTACACGACCATCGAGCATTCGGGGCCACACGCGTACATGGAGGCCATGCTCGACGGCAAGCCGTTCCTGCGCGCCGCCAGAATCGATCTGCACGTACCCGCGAAGGGAAACATGGTGGTCGCGGAGGTCACCACTCCTGACGGCAATCAGCCGGAACAATACCTTGTCATCGACGGTAAGAAAGTCCTTGAAAGCGACATGGTCGGTTTTGGCAGCCGTGTGGACATGGTCACGCTCAGCCCCGACGGCAAGCATTACGCAGCCAGAATCACCATCAGCGGGGGCAGACAACTGGTCCTGTGGGACGGCAAGCGCCAGCAGGAGTACCAGACTGTGGACAACCTCGGGTTCACGGCCGACTCTTCGAGAGTTGTGTACACCGCATTCGCGAATGGGAAGCCGTTCGTAATTTATGGGGACCAGGAATCCGATCAATGCGTTCCGGAATTGTCGCGCGTTTCATACTCGCCAGTGGGGGATCGCGCTGGTGCGGTTTGCCAGGGCATGACTCCCAGCGTCTTCCTGGACGGCAAGATGATACCGATCGTCGGAATCGGCGGAAACGATCTTAGGTTTAGCCCCGACGGAAAGCATTTCGCGTACGTTGCTGATCTGCAAGGTCAAGTCATGCAGTTGGTCCTGGATGGCGTGGCAGAGAAGGATTCCCGTCTTACGGCGTCAACGGCCGGGGGCGCGCACTATGTTTTTAGCCCCGACGGCGAGCATATCGCTCACTTTGCCGGTTCCCCAAACCCGGCCCGGCCTAGCGCCGGGGTCTTTTTGGATGGCAAGTTCATCCCCATCGGCGATGTTTCCATGTTCGACCGGATAGCGTTTACGTCCAACAGCAAACACCTCATGTGGGCGGAACCCATGCGAACTATCAGCCGCACGGGCGCCGTCGGCATCTTTGTGGACGGGAAGCTGGTCGTCCAAGCAGGTACGCCATTCGGGGGAAGCGATTCGCCGGCACCCTGGTGGGACATCGCTCCGGACGGAACGTTGTTCATCCTCGCACAGGAGAACAATTCGCTGGAGCGCATCACCGTCATCCCTTCACCGAATACAAGCATACAAACGTTCGTGGCTGGCGCACGGTGAAAGATGAATAAGTCGGGCATTCCAGGTCGATTCGGGACAAAGTCCGGACAGTTGATTGTGAATAGGGACCACAAGTTCTTCAATCAAAGGAGGGAACAATGAAGCTGAATCGTTGGAAAGGAACGATCGTAGTCGCCGCAGCCACACTGAGCTTCATCGTGGCAGGGTGCGGTTCCAGCGTCGAGGGCACGTATTCGAGCACGAACGGCGGCACGATGACGCTCGAGCTTCGGTCGGGTGGAAAAGCAGTTTTCTCCATGATGGGCGAGACGAAAGATTGCACTTACACCGCGGGCGGGAAGGACGTTCACCTAACCTGCGACAATCATCCGATCGATTTTCGCGTCATGGATGACGGCTCGCTGAGCAACAACCTTTTCGCTGCGACCTTCGGCGCATTGAGAAAGACGCAATAACAGGCAGAAAAAGCTTCGGAGCGAGGAGGCACTGCTCACTCCTTCGCGTTGAGGCTGTAGCCGCGTCGCGGTTCCGAGCAGCGAGGGCGCTAATCTTCAAGCGGGAGGAATGTCATGAGCGCAGCAGCCAGCCCGGCGGGCCCACCATTGGCCCCCACAAAGCTAAGGACCACGATTGTGAAGGTGCCGGACGCGAGTCCGGGCCTTTTGATTGTCAACGGGCAGCAAAGATCGTTCACCCTGGAGAAGATTTGGAAATCACCGGTGGCCCCAGCAGCGATCATGACGGTCGACGTAGAGCTCGATGCGTCAGGGGCAATTGCCGGGATCACCGCTGTGGATTCTCGGCAGCGCGCGAAAGAGCAGTTCGACAAGCTCAGTGGCAAGCTTGGCGAACTGGCACAAGGTCAGGGCAAAGACGGCGTGAACCTGGCGAAGCAATATCTTGGCCCGCTGGCGGCGCGCATGGGCACGGTCGTGCTGGTCTCCGTTGTGGTGCTATGGATCGCGTGGTTTCTCCTGCCGGGCTACACAGTCGATCTCGGGTTCATGGGATCGAAGACGTTCACACTCTGGGAATTTCTCGGACTGAATCTGCAACAGACAAGTACCGTCGAGATCAGCCACGGCTTTTGGGGAATCCTCGGCATCCTGTGCATTGCTCTGCCGTTCGCTGCGCCGGTTGTCAAGAACGCGTTCGCCAAGTTGGCGAACGTGCTTCCGCTGGCGTATTCGCTGATCGCGATCGTCGTGCAGCGGTCGAGCATCATCAAGCTCTTCTCGGGGCCGGGTGTTACCGACGCGTGCTCGGCGCTCTCGATGCAACTGGGAAGCTACATGGTGCTGGCGGCCGGAGTGGTGCTCGCGTGGCGAGCGCTGAAGGGAGTTGCTCCGAGGACCAAGACGGGATAAGGAGAAACTCCGGCGCAGAGACGGTGGGAAGTGATTCGCCGGAGCGGGAAAGGAGATTTGCAGTGGAAAGCAATTTCCTTCGTGCGGCGGTGCTGCTGGCCATTGCGACGAGCGCCACGGTGGCAAGCGCACAAGCGCCGAAGACGGACTATGAGCTCAACACGCCGTACATCTGTCCCGACGGCACCAGCTACACTTTCACCCAACGCATCGGCACGGGCTATCGCTCCACCTGCTTCGTAACGTTCGAAAAAAACGGCCGCCTGGAGAGCAAGAGGGTCATCGCATGCCGTCAAATGGCCGGCTTTCTCCGCGGCTGCAAGTTGCAGAGTGCCGCATCGCCATCGGCCGGCGCCGTCCAGGGGAAAACGCCGACGGCGGGGCCGGGCTCGGGCGGCTTGGAGGACACACAATACAACTGCGCTCCGGGACTCGTCGTGG
>JBJKQB010000220.1:0-26373 GCA_046705825.1 Candidatus Acidiferrales bacterium | reverse complement strand
TCTCGAAGCCGCTCACCGGAGTGAACATGCGAACGGCACGCGTGGGTGATTATCGAATAATCTTCGAGATCGAGCCTCCCTTCCTCATTGTGGATCACATCGGACCTCGTGGTCAGGTTTATAAGCGACTGCGAAGGTAGCCAAGAAGCTCGTTCGAGAAAAGGGCGGGTCCATCTGCGCTGAAGCTACGGCGCGCCAGCCTTCGCCTAGTGGCAACTTGCCTTCCCTTTTGCCGGTTTCGTTTTCGCGTGGCCTGCCGAGCCGTAGCCCGCTCCTCAGGGCGAAGGCTGGTGGGCGGTCAGTGATTTGAACACTGGACCTTCCGGGTGTAAACCGGATGCTCTAACCGCTGAGCTAACCGCCCATGTGCACCCATCGTAGCGAGGGTTGCGGTGCACGTCAACGAAACGGCTGGTGCTGTGGCGTATTTGCCGCAAGTGCGGAGGCAGGACCGCAACGAGTCAGCCCGTTCTTTCAATGGGCGGGCGGCGGAGGTGGCGGAGCTTCCAGTCCAGCAGGAACAATAGATTGGGGATCGCGGCGACGAGCAGGCTGGCGTATTGGCGGATGTGAACGACGCCGGCGAACGCGCCGAGCGCCAGCAGAGAAACCAGGGCGGCCGGGAATTCCCATTTCCAGGCCAGCAGCATGGCGGCAATCGCCACCAACAGAAAGACCATGCCCGCCCACTCGCGCGGTGTGATGAAATCCAGCGGCCCTTCCGGTTCACCCAGCACGAAAGCGACAAACCCGGCGGCGAGCAGCGCGGCCATGACGCGCGCGGCCCAGCGAACAATAGCGCAGATGGCGCGAGACCTGCTCACGCGTTTTCCCTCCTCACGCGGCCGTCTTTTGCCCTGCAGCCCGCCCTGTTCCGGGCGACAGTATTCGCCGAAATTGCATGAAAGTCTGTGCCGGCCATCACCTGCGCTTGGAGAGACTTCACGCCAGAGCCGTTGAGGGGAGCTGCTTGCGGGATTTCCGCCCATTGGGCATGTTCTTGCGCGGCCGTGCTGGCCCTAAGGGCCAGTTCTTACAATCACCTGTACCCTGGTACAGGGCCACAATTTCGCCTGTACTTCGGGCCAGGTTTGCACGCAGCTTATCGGATGTTAGCTGATTCACCACGACTGTCCCGCCGTCTCCCCACGTTTGAGTGGCGCGCGTGCTACGCTTTTCGGCAGCGGTTCTAGTACCGCGGCAGCAGGCCGCTTACGCATACTCATGTCTTCGCGACTTGGCGAAATTCTGCTTAAAGACAGCCTGATCTCCCCCGATCAGCTCAAGCAGGCCCTCGACTATCAAAAGAAGCACGGCGGACGGCTGGGCACATGCCTGGTGAAGCTTGGTCTGGTGAGCGACGACGACATAACCGCCGTGCTTTCGCGGCAGTACGGCGTGCCGTCGATCAACCTGAAGTTCTACGAAGTCGATCCGGCGGTGATCAAGCTGGTGCCGCAAGAAACGGCGGTGCGCTACCAGATCGTGCCGCTGTCACGCGTGGGCTCGACGCTCACGATTGCGATGACGGATCCCACCAACGTCTTTGCGATGGACGATATCAAGTTCATGACCGGCTTCAACGTGGAGCCGGTGGTGGCTTCCGAGACGGCCATCGGGGACGCGATCCACAAATTCTACGGGGCGGCGGAAAGCGTCGAAGAGCTCGACAAAGTAATGAAAGACCTGGCCGGCGACGCCGACGCGCTGGAGTTGACGGGCGAAGAGGCCGAGACCATGGACCTCGAGCAGCTGGAAAAAGCTGCCGAGGAAGCTCCCATCATCCGCCTGTGCAACTTGATCCTGACCGACGCGGTCAAGCGGGGCGCCAGCGACATTCACGTGGAACCGTACGACAAAGAGTTTCGGGTGCGCTTCCGCATCGACGGGGTTCTCCAAAACGTCAAGGCCCCGCCCCAGAAACTGAAAGACGCCATGACCAGCCGCATCAAGATCATGTCCAAGCTGGTCATCAGCGAAAAGCGACTCCCGCAAGTCGGCCGCATCATGATCAAGTACTCGAAGGACGGGAGGCGCAAGGAACTCGACTTCCGCGTTTCCACGGTTCCCACGCTGTTTGGCGAAAAAATCGTTCTGCGCTTGCTGGACAAGGAAAACCTGCGGCTGGACATGACCAAGCTGGGGTTCGAGCCGGAGTCGCTGCAGAAGTTCGAACGAGCGATTCTGAAGCCCTACGGGATGGTGCTGGTTACCGGGCCCACCGGTTCGGGCAAAACCAACACGTTGTATTCCTCGGTGGCGCGGTTGAACACGCCCGAGACGAACATCATGACGGCCGAAGATCCGGTCGAGTTCCAGCTGCCCGGGATCAACCAGGTGCAAATGAAGGAGCAAATCGGGCTGAACTTCGCCTCCGCCTTGCGCGCCTTCCTGCGGCAGGACCCCAACATCATTCTGGTCGGCGAGATCCGCGACTTCGAGACGGCGGAAATCGCGGTGAAGGCGGCGCTAACCGGGCACCTGGTGCTCTCGACGCTGCACACCAATGACGCGCCGTCCACGATCAGCCGGTTGATGAACATGGGCATCGAGCCGTTCCTGGTGGCCACATCGGTCAACCTGATCGGGGCGCAGCGTTTGGTGCGGCGGGTGTGCACGGGATGCAAGGAGCCGCTACAGATCCAGCCGCAGGCGCTGATCGACGCGGGGTACAGCGCGGAAGAGGCAAACACGACGGTCATCTATCACGGGCGCGGGTGCAGCGTGTGCAACAACACGGGATACAAGGGGCGCGTGGCGCTGTACGAAATCATGGAGATTACCGATGACGTGCGCGAGCTGATTCTCGTCGGAGCCTCCGCCCTGGAACTGAAGAAGAAAGCGCTGGAAGGCGGAATGCTGACGCTGCGGCGCAGCGGCCTGGTCAAAGTCGCCGCCGGGCTGACCACCATGGAAGAAGTGCTGCGCGAGACGGTGCTGTGAGGGAGGAAAGGAAGCTATGGCCGGAATTACTTTGAGCGAATTGTTGAAGACGATGATCGAGATGGGAGGCAGCGACCTGCACCTCTCCACCAACAGCGCGCCGCGCGTGCGCGTGCACGGGCACCTGCGGCCGCTGGAAATGCCTCCGCTCACGGCGGCGGACACGAAGGCGCTGGCCTACAGCGTGCTCACGGACGTGCAGAAGCACCGCCTGGAAGAGAACCTGGAGCTGGACTTCTCGTTCGGCCTGAAGAGCCTGGCGCGGTTCCGCGGCAACATCTTCCACCAGCGCGGCGCGGTTGCGGCCGTGTTCCGGACGATTCCGTGGGAGATCAAGAGCTTCGACGCGCTGGGATTGCCCGTGGTGGTGAAGGGCCTGTGCGACAAACCGCGCGGGCTGGTGCTGGTCACCGGGCCGACGGGGTCGGGCAAATCGACCACGCTGGCGGCGATGCTGGACAAGATCAACAACGAGCGCGAAGAGCACATGATCACGATCGAAGACCCGATCGAGTTCCTGCACAACCACAAGAAGTGTCTGGTGAACCAGCGCGAGGTGCATTCGGACACGCACTCGTTCGCCAACTCGCTGCGGGCGGCGCTGCGCGAGGATCCCGACGTGGTGCTCATCGGCGAAATGCGCGACCTGGAAACGATCGAGTCGGCGCTGCGCATCGCCGAGACGGGCCACTTGACATTCGCCACGCTGCACACCAATTCGGCGGTGTCGACCATCAACCGCATCGTCGACGTTTTCCCCGCCCACCAGCAACCGCAGGTGCGCGCGCAACTCTCCATGGTGCTGGAAGGCATCCTCTGCCAGTCGCTGCTTCCACGCATTGACGGCCGCGGGCGCTATATGGTGATGGAAATCCTGATCCCCACCGCGGCTATCCGCAACCTGATCCGCGAGGACAAAATCCACCAAATCTACTCGGCGATGCAAACGGGAACCGGGCAGACGGGAATGCAGACGTTCAACCAGGGCTTAGCTAACGCCTATTTCCAGAAGGCCATCAGCCTGGAAACAGCTCTTGCGCGGTCTTCCAATCCAGATGAATTGCAGGACTTGATCAACCGCGGTGTCACTTCTCCGCCAGCGGGCGGCAAAGTGCACGTCCGAAGGTAGAGAAGAGGAGGAACGACAATGCCGGTTTTTACCTACAAGGGAACCAACCGAGCGGGAGTCGCGGTCGCGGGAGAGCGCGTGGCGACCAACAAGAATGAGCTGGCGAACCTGCTGCGCCGCGAGCAGATCAGCGTGAGCAAGCTCTCGGAGAAGGGGAAGGAGTTCAATATCCCCACCTTCGGCGGGGGCAAAGTCACCACCAAGGAACTGGCTGTGTTCACGCGGCAGTTTTCGGTGATGATCGACGCCGGATTGCCTCTGGTGCAGTGCCTGGAGATTCTGGCCGGGCAGCAGGAAAACAAGACGTTCCAGAAAGTCTTGGCCGGGGTGCGCGCCTCGGTCGAAGGCGGCACCACGCTATCGGCGGCCATGAAGCAGCACGAAAAAGTGTTCGATCCGCTGTACTACAACATGGTGGAGGCGGGCGAGACGGGCGGTATTCTGGACACCATCCTGCAGCGGCTTTCGGGGTATATCGAAAAGAACGTGAAGCTGAAGCGGGCGGTGAAGTCCGCGCTGATCTACCCGATTTCAGTAATGACCATCGCCATCGGCGTGGTGACCCTGCTGTTGTGGAAGGTGGTTCCGATCTTCATCAGCTTGTTCAACGGTCTGGATGTGGATCTGCCCCTTCCAACGCGGATCGTGATCGCGCTGAGCCACTTCGTCGGGAGCATCTACGGTTTCCTGATCGTGGTCTTCGTAGTGGGAGCGATTCTGGCGATCAAGTTCTGGTACCGCACTCCGGGGGGCCGCATGGCGATCGATACCGCGACGCTGAAACTGCCCGTTCTGGGAATCGTGCTGCGCAAAATCGCAGTAGCACGCTTCACGCGAACCCTGGGAACGCTGATCTCGAGCGGTGTGCCGATTCTGGAAGCTCTTGACATCACCGCGCGAACGGCCGGCAACGCCGTGGTTGAGAAGGCGGTAGCCAAGACGAGGAAAGCGGTCGAGGCGGGCCGTTCTCTAGTCGACCCGCTGAAGGAAACCGACGTGTTTCCCGGTATGGTGACCCAGATGATCGGCGTGGGCGAACAGACCGGGGCCATGGACGCCATGCTGCAAAAGATCGCTGACTTTTACGAGGACGAAGTGGACGCAGCGGTGAAGGACCTGCTCACCGCTATGGAGCCGATGATGATCCTCTTTCTCGGCATCGTGGTCGGCGGCGTGGTCATTTCCATGTATCTGCCGCTCTTCTCCTTGATCGGCAAGCTGGCGTCGGCTCATTAGTTTTGAGAAGGACTGCCAACATTCGATTCTGCTCGCGGGCGAGAATTGACCGTGGGCTTAGCAGTCAGAGTGGTTCGCTCTGATGCAGTTCGCTCGATTGCTCCGAATGCAGTGGATGAGGAGCCTGGGGTGAGCGAAGCAGCCGTGAAGACTATGGAATCGCAGCACAATGCGGCCGAATGGCTGCCGTGGATGATCCGCGTCCGCTTCCTGGTGATCACGTTCCTTCTGGCGATCATCGCGATCGGGCAATTGGTGGAAATTCCTCTGCGGCTTCGGACAGTTTTGCCACTGATCGCGCTGTGGTACACGCTGGCCGCAGCCTATGTGGTTCTGCGCCATTGGATGCCGAAAGCGGGCTGGCACGCGGTCCTGCAGGTGGTGGGCGATTTGCTGGTGGTGACCACCGTTGTGTACGTCACGGGCGGGCAAGACAGCTACTTCATTTCGCTGTACGTGCTGGTCATCCTGATGGCCAGCATTCTGTTCTCGCGGCGAGCGGTGTTCGCGGTGGCCGGCGCGAGCTTCGTGCTTCTGGGTTGCATGGTCGAACTGATGTTCTACGCAGTGATCGCGCGCACCTCCGCTTCCACGCCGACATTGCGCGGAATGGAATCCTGGCTCGGCAGCAATCTGTTCGCCTTTTTCGCCGTAGCCTACCTGGGCGGCCTGCTGGCACAAACGCTTCGGCGCAAAGGCCTCGAGCTGGCCGAGAAGAGCGAGGCGCTGAAGGACCTGCAGACCTTCAATCAGGACATTATCGAGTCCATGCGCGGCGGCCTGCTCACCACCGACCTGCAGGGACAAATCCTGCTGATCAACCGCGCCGGCGCGGAGATCACCGGATACGGCTTGGGGCTGCTTCGCGGCCAGAATGTTGCGGGAGTGCTGCCCGGTTTCTGGCCGGTGGAAACAGACGAGAGCGGCAATCCCACCGCGTTACGCAAGGAGATCGAATGCCTAACACCTTCCGGCGCCGTCCGCTTCCTGGGTCTGTCCATTTCTCCCTTGCGAACCGGGGAAAATCAGATGACCGGATACGTCTTCAATTTTCAGGACCTCACGGACCTGCGGCGGCTGGAGCGCGAAGTGGAAACGAAAGAGAGAATGGCGGCATTGGGACGCCTGTCGGCGGCCATTGCGCACGAAATCCGGCAGCCGCTCACGGCCATGAGCGGCGCACTGAAGGAACTGGTACGGCTGGCGCCGCTGGAGGATGACGACAAGAAACTGGTGCAGATCGTCAGCCGGGAGTCGCAGCGTCTGAATCAGATCGTTTCCGATTTTCTGGATTACTCGCGGGAGACTTCCTACGCGTTCGTGGACGTCGATGTCGCGTCGCTGATCGATGAAGTCCTGCTGATCGTGGAACGCGACGAACATTCCCGCGGGCGCTACAAAATCGAACGCAATTATCTGGCGCGAGCAAAGGCCCGCGCCGACCGCGACGCCCTCAAACAGGTGCTCTGGAACCTTTGCAACAACGCCCTGCGGGCTATGCCCGACGGGGGCACGCTTGCAGTCACGCTCGAAGCCGAGCGCGCCTGGGTCCGCGTGTCGGTTCGCGACACGGGCATCGGGCTCGACCCCGAGCGCGTCTCCGAGATCTTTGAGCCGTTTCAATCGGGATTTGCCGGTGGAACGGGGCTGGGACTCGCCATCGTTTACCGCATCCTGCAGGCGCACGGCGGGCGCATTCGCGTCGAAGCGGCGAACAAACCGGGTGCCGAATTCATCGTCGAAATCCCTCGGGCCGCGACAGAACAACGCAACATGCTGCGGTCGCGTCCGGCGGCGCCAAAGCGCGCAGCCGTCCCACCCGTTATCGCCGCGGAACCTGCTGCGGAGAGCGAACCCTTCCGCTCTTTGGGGAGGCGATAGCTGATGGCCCATTTGCTGGTGGTGGACGACGAACGCTCGATCTGCGAACTGCTGGAAATCAGCTTTCGCAAGGAAGGCCACAAAGTCGACACCGCATCGAGCGGCGAAGCAGCCCAGCGCAAACTTTCCTCGCAAATCTACGACATCGTCGTCTCCGACATCCGCATGCCCGATATGGATGGCGTGGAATTGCTGCGCTACGCCAAGGAAGTGTCGCCAGGGACGAAATTCGTGCTCATCACGGGCGTACCCACTCTGGACACGGCGATCGATGCAGTCAACTTCGGAGCGGATCGCTACGTCATCAAGGGCGACCGCCTGCTGGATGAATTGCGGCCCGCGGTGCAACAGCTGGCCGAAGCCCTGGATTTAAAGAAGGAAGCCGGCTACCTGCGGCGCGAGCTGCGGCGGCTGACCGGCCTGGACCACATCATCGGCACCAGCCCGAAGATGAAGGCGATCTTCGAGCTGATCGAAAACATCGCGCCGCAGAACAGCCGCGTGCTGGTCACCGGCGAAAGCGGCACGGGAAAAGAGCTGGTGGCGCGGGCCATTCACGACCACAGCGGGCGGGCCAAAAATCCGTTCATCACCATCAACTGCGGCGCGTTCCCCGAGACGCTGCTCGAATCCGAACTTTTCGGCTACATGAAAGGCGCGTTCACCGGCGCCAACGAGAACCGGCGCGGGCTGTTTCAAGCGGCGCACGGCGGCACGCTGTTCATGGACGAAATCGGGAACATGAGCGTGACCATGCAGGTGAAACTGTACCGCGTGCTGCAGGAGGGCAAGGTGCGGCCGGTGGGCAGCACCGAGGAATCGGATGTGGACGTCCGGGTGATCGCCGCGACGAACAAGAATCTGGAGGAGGAAATCGCGGCGGGGCGCTTCCGGGAAGACCTGTTCTACCGCTTGAGCGTCATTCCCATTCATCTGCCGTCGCTGCGCGAGCGCCGCGAGGATATTCCGTTGCTGGCGCGCGAATTTCTGGAACGCTTCGCGAAATCGATGAACAAGAAAGTGGAGAGCATCGATCCGGAAGCGATGCGCCGGCTGGAAGTCTACGACTGGCCCGGAAACGTGCGCGAACTGGAGAACACCATCGAACGCGCGGTGGCCCTGGAAAGCGGCAGCGCAGTTTCCGTGGAGGCTCTGCCGGACCGCATTCGCAACTACTTCCAGGAAACGGTTCCGCACGCGCACTCCAACGGAAACGGCCACAGCAACGGCATCGTGATTCCGCAAGAGGGATTGAATCTGGAGGAGTACATCCAGCAAACGGAGCGCGCCTATCTCCTCGCCGCGCTGGAACGCTCCGGGGGCGTGCGCACGCGCGCCGCCGAACTATTGAGAATGACCTACCGCTCGTTCCGCCATTACGCCAAAAAATACGAGATTTGACGCAGCGCGCTTGCGCCCGGAATGCGCGCACCTCAGATTCCTTCCCAAGCTGGTTTTTTCGCGCTTAGCGGGAGTTCGCGATTTGAAGGTTGTGGGTGCCGGCCCAAATGTATGCCGCCGTGCTCAGCGTTTGCGGCAGCCACCACAGGCGGCGAATGAAATGATTGTGGCTGCGCTGCATGCGCCGCCCAACCAGATCCAGAGCGGCCGGGGTGAGCTGCGAAACGGCATAGATCGATGGCGAATGCGCGAAGGGGCGCAGCAGCGGATTCTGTTCCGTCGCGCCATGCCCCACGGCGTAGCGTGTGGAGTACGCGTCGAAAGCCGCCGCGCCGTGCTGAGCCGCCATCAGCGCGAGCCACGATCGCCGCGGATAACTCTGCTGGGGGCGGATCACGTCATGATTCTTCGCTTTGATCTGAGGGATGTAAATCGGCGGGAGCGAGGCGGAATCGTTGAGCAAATCGGGCTCGCTCGCCTTTGGTGCTGGTGCGGACGCGTCCGGGGCATCCCCAAACTTGAAGTCGGCCAGTTTGATATTGCGCCAGCGGGACGGCGACACAACGACGGCTGAACTCTCCGCGGACGCGACGGCCGGCGAGGGTTTCGCTTGCACAGGACGCACGGCCTTGCCCGGAACCGTGGCGGAAAGCTGAATCAGAATTACACCCGCAGCGAGAATCATGCGCTGCCCTCCCAAGTAATGTCCTCGCAGGAGCACGCCGAAGGCCATGTGTGAAGCAGGAAGGCGCTCAGAACACGCCACCTAGCAGGAAAATCGTCGCTCCGAGGCTCGCTCCCCCGGCCGTAAAATCCTCAAGACGGAACTTCTTTTCCTGGTGTTCCTTTGATTTTCTCTTTTGTCTTCTCGTGCGCCAGGATTGAAATGTGCGCGTCTGCGGCTCAAGTTCGCACAGTGTCGTTCGCTGGGCCATGGAGGGCCGAGATGCTACTGGCCATCGGCTCTCTCGATGCATGACTCGCGACATTCCATCGTACGAACTGCGAAAGAGAAGAACGCTATCGAAGGGACGTTCAGGTATGGCAGACTGCGGTTTCGCCCGGCGGATAAGCGGCGGAACAGCAGCCGCGGGAATTGCTGTTGTACGATGCCGGGAAGTTAGATAACGAGAACGCGCGTAAGCGGAGGAAAGCGGGGATGGACCGATGACGCTGTGGCACGTAATTGTGCTGGCAATCGTGCAGGGCATGGCCGAATTGCTGCCGGTCTCCAGTTCGGCGCACGTGATCGTGGCCGAGGAGTTGATGGGCATGAATCCCAGCGCCCCGGAAACGACGCTGTTGTTGGTGATGCTGCATACGGGGACGATGGTTGCGGTGATCGTCTATTTCTGGCGCCGCTGGCAGCGCGCCTTCTTCCAGAGCTGGGCGGACTTCAAGACTTTCTTTTGGGCCATGCTGGTTGCTTCGGCGCTGACTGCGCTGGTCGGCGGCACGATCATCGAAGTCATTGAGAAGTGGTACATGCGCGGGCAACCACACGCGTACATCGAACTTCTTTTCGGGCGACTGAACCTGATCGCGGGCGCGCTGGCAGCCGTCGGAGTGCTGATTCTGATTGCGGGTCTGGCGGAAAAGCGGGCGAGGACGGCCGAGCCTCCTCCCGAGGCTGTGGAAATGACTCCGCGGCAGTACGCGCTGATCGGCGCGGTGCAAGGACTGGCCATGCCCTTTCGCGGTTTCTCGCGCTCGGGCGCGACGATTTCGGCCGGGATGCTGGCGGGCGTGCGCAAAGTGCTGGCGGAGGATTTCAGCTTTGCGCTGGTGATCGTGTTGACGCCGGCGGCGGTTTTCCGCGAGGTTTGGCGGCTGGTTCGGGTCCAGCATATCCAGCACACGGCCGCGCTGGCCACAGCGGTGGCGCCCAGCATCGTAGGCGCGATCTTCGCGTTTCTGGCCGGCTTGCTGGCGCTGAAATGGCTGAGCCGCTGGTTGGAGAGCGGCAAATGGTACATCTTCGGGATCTATTGCCTGATCGCCGCAGTGGCGGTTGCCTTCCTCTATCACGCGGGATTTTAGCGACTTTGCACCAGCAATGATTCTCGTCGAGCGGAAGTGATCCTTTCGATGTCCACAAAAACGATATTGCGGCGATCGTTTGCGGGCTGCGGAGTCGCGCAGACGATTTTCCACAGAATCGCAAGTTTAAGCGCGAGATTCTGCGTTGCTGTGACTACGGTCACTGAAACTCCGCTGTCGCGCGTCCACACTGAACGGGCCTAGCGTTACCTTGCAGCGGAGGTGAAAAGATGGATTCCTGGTTTGAAGTCCTGGTCGTCTCCTCAGACCTGACCCTCCGACGACGATTGGCAGACATTCTGGTCAGTTTGGGAATCGATCCGGTGCGTCTGTCGACACTGCGCGAGTGCCACGAAGTTCTGGAAGAGAGACGAGTAGGCCTTGTGTTTTGCGATCCTCGCCTTTCCGACGGGAATTATCATGACCTTCTCGCAGCGTATCCTGCGCCCGCTACGCGACCGCGAGTGGTTGTCACTTCGGGCACCGCAGATTGGGACGAATTCAAGGAAGCAATACAGCGGGGCGCTTTTGACGTGATACCTGTTCCGTGCCGGCACACGGATGTCGAGTGGATGGTGATTCAGGCCAAGCGCGCCGAGCGCCAGTGCGGAACTCTGGGCCTGCTGCGAGCGGAGCGGCCCGAGCGGGCAAAGGCAGCCGGTGCGGCGATGTCGATAGGGGCCAACGCTCTGGCAACGAGTCATAAGTAACGCTTCGGACGGCGGGTCACAGGCGTTGACCCGAGATCTTCTCCTCACGATTTAGAATGTTTGGCAGAGTGAACGCGCTGCGAAAGCAGCTTCTTCGCGCGTTTGAGCGTTGCACGGCGCGACGGACTCAAACTGCGTCCCGCACGATTGATGTAAAAGGTCAGCATGCGCATTCCCGAGGCCGGTCCTTTGGGCGATACCTTTTTCGAAGCGAGCGAGCGCGCGATGGCGGGCGCGCTCCTGGTGAACAGACCCGAGGGCGGATGAGTCGAATCCGTGGTGACTTTGCCAGACCACCTACTCGTGCTTCTTCCCGTACGCCGCGCATGTTTTCGAGCCATTTTTCCTCCATGAATCCGATTCCCTTCCCTCAGCTAAGTATCACTGCAGCGCCAACGCAATCGGAATAAGACTGTAGGCGGCGCCTGCGTGGCGACTGATCAAGCCTGCGGCACGCGACCGGGATAAACCAGCCGTGCGCCGATGATTGCGTTAGAATGAGCCCGATGAAGACATTCGATGTGGCCGTGGTGGGCGCAGGGCTGATTGGTGCATCCGTCGCTCTGGAGCTGCGCTCGAGAAATCGGGAAGTAATCCTGCTGGACCGGCAGCAGCCGGGCCAAGAGGCTTCTCCGGCCGCAGCGGGCATGCTGGCGCCGGGTCCGGAGGACCCTGATGCACTCTCGCTGATCCCGTTGGGAAAAGCCAGCCTGAAACTCTACCCCGATTTCATCGCTGCGGTGGAAGGTGCGTCGGGCAAGCCGACTGGATTTGCGCGGCGAGGAACTGTGGAGGTCTTTTTCGAAGCGGCGGGCGAGTCGGCGCGTGACCGACTCGTCGCGGAATGCAAGAAGGCGGGAATCGCGGCGGAAGCCATATCGCTGTCTCAGGCGCGGGAGCTGGAGCCGTCGCTGGGTCCCCAGGCAGTCGCGACTGCGTGGCTCCCCGAAGAGGCCGTCGTTGATCCCCGGCTGTTGACAGCCGCGGCGCTTGCGGCCGCACAAGCAAGGGGCGTGCACGTCCAGGCGAACTGCGAGGTCACCGGCCTGAGGCAGGAAGGCGGACGCTGCACCGGAGTGCTCACGCGCGAGGGTCCCATTGCGGCGAAACATGTGGTCATATCTGCAGGCTGTTTTTCGGGACAGATGAGCGCGGAAATCGGGCGCTATGCCCCGACGCGCCCCGTGCGCGGGCAGATTGTGGTCCTGCGTCATCCTGTGCCTTCCGGGGCCAACGGAAGCGCCAAACGTGCCGACGCCGGGACGGCCAGCATCGGGCACGTTCTGAGGTCCGCAAACGGGTACCTGGTACCGCAAGCCGACGGGCGCATTCTGGCGGGCAGCACGCTAGAGGACGCGGGCTTCGACAAGTCAGTAACCGTAGCGGGAGTCCGGAAGATCATGAGGGGGGCCGTGGAGCTTGTTCCGGCGCTGGATGGCGCGCAAATCGTGGAAAGCTGGGCGGGTCTGCGGCCGGGAACGCCCGATAAGCTTCCGATTCTGGGGCCGACGGACGTAGAAGGCCTGATCGTAGCCACCGGACATTACCGCGGAGGAATCCTGCTCGCTCCTATCACGGGCAAGCTGGCTGCGTCCTGGGTTTGCGGCGAGCGAGTGGAGCAGGACGTTGCAGCGTTTTCGCCCCTGCGCTTCATTGCCGCTGCGCGAGGACTGGGCTCTTCCGGGCAACCAAAGAATCAGGCGGCTGGACTCACTCGCTAGGTCCCGAGTCAGGGATTCTCTGAAAAAAACCGGGCCTTCAGGGCTAGAACGGGATTCTGCTTCTGCGCGAAGGCTCGCGATTCGGAGGACCGGGCAGCGCAGTCGCTTGACCCAGGTTTTTGAAATCGATCTTGGACGCATCCAGCATGATGGTGTGATCCAGGACGGCATCGAGGGTAGTGCCGCGCGGAAGCGTGGCATCCGGGCCGCGCGTGAGCAAGACGGTGGCGAGACCGGCGGCCGCTCCGATGCCGGCGCCTATCCCGGCTCCGCGAGCGCTCTGCGAGGCGATCGCGCCAATTCCCGCGCCCGCCATGGTTGTGGAAATCACGGTCCCGGCATCGCCGGCTTTATCCGTATCGCCCTTGATCTTGCCTTCCTTATCGGTCGTTTCGTTTCCGCCGGTACCCGCATCGCTGGGAGAAGCCACCAAGCTGACCACGTACGCGTTGGGGAGGATGAGAGTGGTCAAGCGCATCATGACTTCAGCGCGCCCTTTGATACGGCCGGCTCTCTTGGCCTCGGTCACTTGCCCATTGACCCAAGAGCCCGCCGGAACCAGGATCTTGCCGTTCAGAATGACCGGGTAAATCGTCTGAAAGTACACCGGGTCGCCCCGCTTGGTGCTGCGCGTCGAGATGGCATTCTCAAGGACGAGAGGCAGGTGTGTTCCGGCAGGGAGCGCGATCTGGGTCTTTGGGGCTGCGGTCTCGGGAGGGCGTTTGGTCAGCTCGACCGGCTTCGACGAGTCAGGCTGTTTTTGCGCTTGCGCCGAGTCAGTATCCGGCACAAGCGGCAGTGGGCCGGCCTGTTGAGCAACAACCACGGGAGCGATCCCGAGCCACATCAGACCGCCTGCCAACACGAGTTGGATCGCTTTCATGATCGCCTCCGAACGAGTGCTCGAGAAGAAGCTTCCGATTCCACAATCGATTCCACAATTAAGGATGCCGGCGGAGACCCGTCTGGATGCCATGAGCATAAGCCTGTTCTAGTTTCCAGCGGTAGCGTGAACAGGACGAGCGATCGTTTGATATCGAGGCCGCGTCCCTGGGCCTGAAGAGTGAACCGCGGAGTTTAGAGAATAACGGTTGTGCTATCAGCGAATTCTTCTCGATTAGCCGAAATCCATGCCTTTTCAAGGGTGTACGAGTACGACACCGGCGCCCCGGCGCGCGCGTCATCACCCCTATACTAGTACTCGAGGCAGCGCCTTGCCACTCTTGCCAAGCTTCGGGATAGGTTTGCCCCATTCGCTCCGCCGGAAGACCCTGCTGATCTTGCTGATCACCGTGTTTGCGCTGGTAGGCGGACTGTATGCCCTGGCGCGGATCGTTCTGCTACGCGGCTATGCGACCTTGGAAGCAGATTTCGCGCGGCAAGACATGGACC
Organism: Candidatus Acidiferrales bacterium; assembly: GCA_046705825.1. GTDB lineage: Bacteria > Acidobacteriota > Terriglobia > Acidiferrales > UBA7541 > Palsa-295. The sequence goes on along the minus strand of JBJKQB010000220.1, from coordinate 11,920 downwards.
GGGTATCGAGCGCCCTCGCGAATGAAGTAGCCAACCTGGATCGCACGAACAGCAATTACTCGTCGTGGAACGAGACCTACTGGTTTCTGCAAGGAAAGAATCCGACGTTCCCCTCGTCCCAGTTTCCGGTCTCCGCCCTGGCGCAGAGCAAGGTGAATTTTGCGGTGATCGTGAACAACGAGGGTCAAGTGGCTCTCGCGCGTGGATATGACGTGGAAGAGAACAAAGAGGCGGCGATTCCGCGGGACCTGGCCAGCCACTTGAGACCCGGCGACCTGCTGGCCAGCCCCGGGAAAGCCTGGCGAGGGGTATCGGGAATCCTGATGCTACAGTCGGGGCCATTTGTCGTGGACTCGCGGCCCGTCCTCACCAGCAAATCCCAGGGCCCGGCGATGGGGACCATGGTGATGGGGCGCGCGCTGGATGACGCCGCTATCACGCGTCTGGCGAAGGTGACGCACCTTGCGGTCACTACTCAGCGGATCGACACGCTGGCGGAACAAACCGCATACGAATCCGCTACTGGCCGGATGATCCGGCCCAACCGGGTGGACGTTCAAGCCGAAGGACCGGATTCGCTGGCCGCGTACGAGGAACTGACCGACATTCAGGACGACGCGGCGCTGATTTTGCGCGTTCACCTGCCGCGCGACATTTATCGCCAAGGGCAAACTACGCTGGTGCAATTTCTGCTGCTCTTGCTGGCCGCGGGCTTCACCTTCGGCGCCGTCACGCTGTACCTTCTGGAGCGCACAGTGCTTGCGCGCGTGGCAAATCTGAGCAACCGGATCACCGAGATCGGCACAAGCGGCGACTTGTCGCGGCGCGTGGAAGCCGGCGGGCACGACGAGCTTTCCTTTCTGGCCGACGCCATCAACGGCATGCTCGAGGATCTGCAGCGGGCGGAAATCGAGCGGGATGAAGGGCGGGCGCGGCTCAGCATGATCATCGAGAAAATGCCGGCCGTGCTGTGGACCACGGACAAGGAGCTGCGCTTCACCTCGTCGATTGGCGCCGCGCTCGAGCACATCGGGTTGCGTCCGAACCAGACTGTTGGCATGACCGTGCAAGAGTACTTCCGCACGGACGATGCGGAGTTTCCCGCGATCGCGGCGCACCGGAAGGCTCTCTCCGGCGAAGCTGCTTCCTACGAGATGAACTGGGAAAGCCGGACATTCGAGTCCTACGTGCAGCCGCTGCGCGACATCGAAGGTGAGGTGACCGGCACGATTGGCATCGCGCTGGACATCACGGAGAGAAAGCATCTCGCAGACCAGCTGAGGCAGGCACAGAAGATGCAGGCCATCGGGCAGCTGGCCGGGGGCGTGGCGCACGATTTCAACAATCTGCTGATGGTGGTGAAGGGCCATGCGGAGATTCTGCTCAATCGCATTCCCGCGAATTCAGCGCTGCGAAACAACGCGGAATCCGTGGACCGGGCCGCAGACCGAGCCGCGGCTCTGACCCGCCAATTGCTGGCGTTCAGCCGCATGCAGGTGTTGCAGCCGCGCGTGCTGAATCTGAACGAGGTGGTGGGCGGAATGACCAAGATGTTTTCGCGCGTGATCGGCGAAAACATCGAAATGACGTTTGTACCGGGCAGCAACCTGGGCCGCGTCAAAGCGGATCCGGGACAAATCGAGCAGGTGCTGCTGAATCTGGTGGTGAATGCGCGCGACGCCATGGCGGACGGCGGGCGGCTGACGATCGAGACTTGCAACGTCCATTTGGACCGCGATTACAGCGCCAAGCACCACAACATTGAGCCGGGCCCCTGGGTGATGCTGACTGTCTCGGATACGGGTTGCGGCATGGACGCGCAAACACAAGCGCGGATCTTCGAGCCGTTCTTCACCACCAAGGAGAAAGGCAAGGGCACCGGCCTGGGGTTGGCCACGGTGTATGGCGTGGTGAAACAGAGCGGCGGGTTCATCTACGTTTACAGCGAGGTGGGCCAGGGAACGACGTTCAAGGTCTACCTGCCGCAGGTGCTGGCGGAGGTGGACAAAGAGGTGGCGGAGAAGGCGCCGGCCCTGCCGCCGCGCGGAAGCGAAACGGTTCTCTTCGTCGAAGACGAAGAAAGCGTGCGCGAACTGGTGACGGAGTACCTCACGGGCGCTGGATACAAAGTGCTGGAAGCGGCGGATGGCGCGCAGGCGCTCGAAATCGCCGCGGCGCACAAGGGCGCCATCGAAATCCTGGTCACGGACGTGGTCATGCCCAAGATCAGCGGGCGCGAAGTTGCTTCGCGAATCACCGCCGACCGGCCCAACGTGAAAGTGCTGTTCATCTCCGGCTATACCGACGACAGCATCTTCCGGCACGGAGTGCTGGAGGGCGGCGTGGCTTATCTGCAGAAGCCATTCAACCTGAAAGCGATCGCGCAGAAAATCCGCGAAGCTCTCGACGGCCAGCCGGCCACCGTGCAGGCAGACTGATCAGCCCATGCTCGCGGATCCAGCGCGAACATCTGTACGCCCGAAGCTCAGATCAAGAAAACGCTTTGGCCGGTGAGCTCGAAGCGCTTGCGGCAACGGATGTTGCGGCAGGCGAGCAAATTGTCGATGCGCACCATGTAGGAGCGCGCTTTCTTGAAATTTTCGCGGTCCTGGTCGTTGGCGCCGCCGGGAATTTGCGCCTTTTTGTTGCGCACCATCCAGCGCACCGGGTAGGAATTCTCCTGGCGGCAGTGCGGGCACATGAGCGGCATCTGCTTGGTTTCTTCTTTCTCGTCGTAGAAGCGTTTATCGTCCATGGGCTTAGGCTAAGCCTGTTTGGCCAAAGCGTCCAGCGTTACGAAGCGCAGCCCGGCATCGCTCCAGCGCGGAATCCAGTATTCGAGGGCGGCCACGGTGTGGCGGCGATCCCCACGAGGAAGGCGATGGTCGCCGTCGTGGAGCAGAACGATATCGCCACCTCGAACGTGGGCCAAACGCTGAATCACGGGAGCAGATGGCTGCGGCTTCCAGTCGCGCGCCCACTTGGACCACATGACGACGCCGGAACCACCGCGCCGGCGCACGACTGCGTTCAGCACCGGACTGCGCGCGCCAAACGGCGGGCGCATCCAAAAAGGCTGTCTTCCGATCGTGGCGGCGATCGCATCGTCGCAGCGGGCGAGCTCCTGCTGCACTTGAGCAGGAGAGCAAAATACAAGGTTGGGATGAGTTTGCGTGTGGTTGCCGATAGCGTGCCCACGCGCTGCGATCTCGCGCGCCAAGGCAGGTTCCGCCGCAGCGTAGCGTCCAATCAGAAAGAACGTAGCCTTCGCGCCCTGCCGGTCGAGAAGGTCCAGCAGCCCCGGAGTCACGGACGGATTCGGGCCATCGTCAAACGTGAGAGCGAGAGTGCGTGAATCGCCGGTGAAACAAATCGTCGGGCCAAAAAGCTGAGAGCGAGGCGCAAATGCGCCCCAGGCGAACGCGGCGGAAGCCGTGAGGGCGCCGGCCGCAAGCGCGATAGCAACTTCCATAGAAAGCCGATTCTCGCACGGTTCGGGTGCGCACCGTTCGGGAAGTGACGGCTTGTGTTCCGAAGCGGACGGCATTTCGATTCGCCGGGCTATCTGATAGCATGGCGCGCGACACGCAGCCACAGGCGCACTCAGACCCATCATGCCTTCAAGCCTCACGGAGAATTTTCCCGGCAGAAAGTTGCCTGCGGCAGTCCGCTGGGGAGCGCTCGTATGGATGGCAGTCTGGGTCCCGGCATACTGGCTGGCGTGGGGACCCGCCAACTTTCTGCACCTGTGCGATCTGGCCGTCATTTTGACGTGCATCGGTCTGTGGACGAGTAACCGGCTGTTGCTGGCGAGCCAGGCGGTGTCGTCCATTGTTGTCGATTGTTTCTGGACGCTGGACGCGGCCTGGGTGGTGATCGCCAAGAAACCGCTGATCGGCGGGACAGAATATCTCCTGGACCGCCATGTCGCGATGTGGATCCGATCGCTCTCGTTGTTTCATGTCGTGCTGCCACTCGTGCTGCTGTGGGCTCTCTGGCGCACGGGGTATGACCGGCGGGCTTGGCTGCTGCAAACCGCGATCGTGCTGCCGACCTTCATTGCCTCGCGTTTTACAAATCCGTCGAAAAACGTGAACTACGCGTTCCGCGATCCGTTCTGGCACCGGCAGATCGGGCCCGCGCCGGTACATGTGCTGGTCAGCGTGCTGGCCATGGCGATCGTTGTCTATTGGCCTACGCATGTGGTGCTGTTGCGTGTCTACCGACGCCGGACAGGAAACCACCGGCCAAGTGCGGCTTGAAATTCCACAGCGCGGACGAATACAGTACGTTCAGCAATGCCAACCACCGCGCTCGAAATTGAAGTCCAACGCGAGAAGTCGCTGAAGCGGCGGGTGAAACGGAGCTTCGCATCGTTCATCCTGCTGCTCGCGCTTGCCGCGGCAGCCGGCGCGAGCTACCAGGCAATTTGCGCGCATCGCGACCGCGATCTCTTCCCGGAAATTGGCCGGCGGGTGGATGCAGGCGGATTCAGCCTCAACCTGAACTGCACAGGCAAGGGTAGCCCGACCGTCATTCTCGAAAGCGGGCTGGGCATTCCCGCGGTGGGCTGGGAACTGGTCCAGCCGAAGATTGCGGAATTCGCGCGAGTCTGTTCCTACGACCGAGCGGGCTATGGATGGAGCGACCCCGGACCCTTTCCGCGAACGAGCCGCGAAATCGCGCGCGAACTGCACACGCTGCTGAGGAACGCGCGTGTCCCTCCGCCCTATATCCTGGTCGGGCATTCGTTCGGCGGCTTCAATATCCGGTTGTTCAACGAGATGTATCCGCGCGAAGTCGCGGGGGCGATTTTTGTCGACGCGTCGCAGGAAGACGAGGAAGCGGAGATGAGCGACGCGATGAAAGAAGCGAGCGCGAAGTCGCTGCGGCAACTCCGGCGGATGAGCGCGGTGATGGGATTCTTGACTGACTTCGGCGTTGCGCGCGTGGGAATCGAGCGCAATCTTTCGCGCCTGGACGTTCCCGCTCAGCTGCGCGATGAATTGACATACCTGGAGCTGCAGCAGAAATACATCGACGCCATTCTCTCGGAGAAAGAATCGTTTGATGAAAGCGCCGAGGAAGCTCGCGATGCGGGCACCTTTGGCAACAAGCCGTTGATCGTTCTGACCGCAGGGGCTGAGGACGCGGATCCCGGCGTGCCGCAGAAAGATGCGGATACATTCTTCGACTCCTGGGTCGGGAAGCTGCAGCCGCAGCTCGCGCAGCTTTCGACAAATGGAAGTCAACTGGTCTTGCTGAATAGCGATCACCTGATCCCGTTCGAGCAGCCGCAAGCGGTGGTGGACGCGGTCAGACAGGTGATCGCGGATTCAGCGGAGCAGCGTGGTGCGAATGATCGCCACAGAATTTGAGTTTCGACGGCGGTCGCTGCTGAACCTGATCCATTTCTGCGTCGCTTTCCTGCTGTATACGGTGGATCGCGTCAACGTGGTGTGGGCCTTTGCTGCATGGAACACACCGCGGGGCGCATTCATCGCGCGCATCGTTTTTGGAGCGGGCGCGCTGCTGGTGGGCGTCGCCGCCGTGCTGCGCACCTGGGCTGCGGCTTACCTGCGCTCCAGCGTGGTGCACGACAAAGCGTTGCACACGGAGCGGATCGTGGCCGACGGGCCGTATCGCCACATGCGCAATCCGCTCTACATCGGAACTTTTCTGCTGTCCGTCGGGCTGGGACTTCTCGCCAGCCGTTCGGGATTCATCGTGCTTGCAACCGGAGCGGCGATTCGCATTCTCCGGCTGATCGGACGCGAAGAGGCGCAACTCGAACGGGAGCAAGGGGAGCGCTTTCGCGAATTCTGCCGGCGCGTGCCGAGGCTGTTTCCTTCCTGGCGGCCGCGCGTTCCTTCCGCAGGGCTCGCGCCGGAATGGGGCCAGGCGTTTCGCGGCGAAGCGTTCATGTGGGGAGCGTTCATCACCCTGGTTGGATTCGCGATCGCGCTACAGATGCGTGTGGCGGATATTCTCGGTGGGGCTACGCTCGCGCTCTGGCTGTTTCAGCGTTTGGCCTGGAGCCGTCGCGAACGCGCCAACGCCTGAAAGCTGACATTCGTCAGCCGATTCTTCCGAACGCCCGGCAACCGCACCGGAACACAGCCGCTTAGTCCGTCTGGCGCATGGCGCGCACATCGATGCCGAGCTGCTGGCATTTTTTGTAGAGATGGCTGCGCTCGAGCCCCAGCGCCCGGGCGGTGTTGGTCATGTGGTTGTGATTGCGCTTGAGCTCGTTGAGCAGCGTTTCCCGCTCGAAGGCCTCGACCCGGTTGGACAGCGTTCCGACGCCGAGCGCGGCAGAGCCATTCGAATTCGGCGAAATTGCCTGCCCCGGCGGAGGCAGCGCGGCTTTCACCACCGCCGCTTCCACCGCATCCCCCGAACTGAGCAGCAAGACGCGCTCGATCACGTTGCGCAACTCGCGCACGTTCCCCGGCCAGGCGTATTGCGTGAGCGCGTCCATCGCCTCGGCGGAAAAAGCTTTGGGCTTCCAATTATTCTGCAGCGCGAGCTGTTGCCCGAAGTGCCCGGCCAGAACCGGGATGTCGTCGCGGCGTTCGCGCAAGGGCGGCAAGAGAATGGGAAAGACGTAGATGCGATGATAGAGGTCTTCGCGAAAAGTTCCCTGCCGGACTTGCTCTTCGAGGTTGCGGTGAGTGGCGACGATCACGCGCGCATCGACTTGAATCGGCTTATCTCCGCCGACCCGTTCGATTTCGCCTTCCTCCAGCACACGCAGGAGCTTGGCCTGCATGGGAAGCGGCATGTCGCCGATTTCGTCCAGAAAGAGCGTGCCGCGGTGGGCCTGCTCGAATTTTCCGATGTGGCGCCCGGCCGCTCCGGTGAATGACCCTTTTTCGTGGCCGAACAGCTCCGATTCGATGAGTTCCGCGGGAACCGCGGCGCAGTTCAGGGAAACGAACGCGCCCGCGCGCCGCGGACTCTTCTCATGCAGCGCGCGCGCAATCAACTCCTTGCCCGTGCCGGTTTCGCCGCGGATGCAGACGCGTGTCTCCGTCGCCGCCACGCGGTCAACCTGGGACATCACTTCGCGCATGGCCTCGCTCTTCCAGACGATTTCGTGCCGCCCGAGACGCCGCTTCAAATCGCGGTTTTCCTCTTCCAGGCGGGTGAGGCGCAGGGCGTTCTCGACGGTGAGCAGCAGCTTGTCGATGGAAACCGGCTTTTCCAGAAAATCAAGGGCGCCCAGCCGCGTGGCCCGGACGGCGAGTTCGATGTTAGCCTGTCCTGAGATCATGACCACCGGCGAATGTACGTCCGCTTTGTGCAGGTCTTCGAGAAAGGCGATCCCGTCTTTGCCCGGCATGACCACATCGGAAAGGATCAGGTCGAAGCGTTGCGATTTGGCCAGCTCCAGGGCGCGCGCAGCGTTGTCGCAAACCGCCGCCTCGTGGCCCGCCAGGCGAAAGGCGCGAGCGAGCGACGCGAGCGTGTTCGCGTCATCGTCGACGATCAAGATGTCGGCTCTGGATGGCACCCTAGCCCTCTTTCTGGCCCTCGGCGCTGGGGTTCTTCGTCTCGATTGAGTTTCTAGTCTCGACAGTGGCCAGCGGCCGCGGATTCTGAGGGGGCTGGCTGGGCAGCTCGACGTGCACGGAAGTACCCACGCCGGATTCGCTCTCGACGGAGATTCGCCCGCCATGATCGCTGACTACGGACTGCACGATGGCGAGTCCCAGGCCTGTGCCGTGCTGTTTGGTCGTGTAATAAGGTGTGAATAGGCGGTCGCATTCTTCCGGCGTGAGCCCGCTGCCGGTATCGGAAACTTCGAGGTTGACCCTTCCGTTCTGGTGCGTGGTGCGCAACATCAGCACGCCGCCCGCTGGCATAGCATCCACCGCGTTCAGCACGAGATTCTCGATCGCGCGATGCAGCAGAGTCTGGTCCGCCTGAATGGGGGGCAAATTCTCTTCCAGATGCAATTCCGGGGTAATGGCGGGACGTCCCGTGGCGCCAAACTGCGCCTCGAACAGCTTCACCACGCTGCGGATCACGTCGTTGACGTTCACCGTGCCCAGCTCCGGCTGCGGCATTTTGGCGAAATCGCTGAAGCGGCCCACAATTGCCTTCAAATTCTCGATCTCCGCCAACAGAATGCCGGTCGATTCCCGGAATACTTCCTCGAATTGAGCGGGATTCTGCTCCCTGGCGCGGCGCAGGTTTTCGACCGTGGTTTGCAGGGGAAAGAGCGGATTCTTCAGCTCGTGCGCCAGCCGCCTGGCGACCTCGCGCCAGGCCGCGACGCGTTCCGCCTGCAACAGCCGCTCGCGCTGGTCGGCGAGCTGCTGGGTCATTTGATTGAAAGCGCCCGCCAATTGGCCGACTTCGCCTCCTCCGCGCACGCTGACGCGCGTGTCCCAATTCCCCTCGCTGACTGCGCGCGCGCCCTCGGCCAGTTGTCGAATGGGCTGGGTCACGCGAGCCGCGCCCCACCAGCTGAGCAGCAGTGCGATGAGCAAGCCGAGGACCACCGCCGCCGCTGCCAGCGCTTGAATGCGGCGTTCCAGAATCACGACCTCCCGCTGCGAGCTACCCACCAGGAGAATGCCCAGCAGATCGTTGTCGCGCCCGCGCAAGGGCAGCTCATGAAAGACCTCGGCATTCTTCGGATCGGACGTCCAATTGACGCTGAATGTCTGGTCGGTCGCTTCCTTTTGCTCCCGCTGAATGAAGCGCTCGAATCGTTGCGCTTCCTGGATGGGGCCGCTTTCGTCCACCAGGTTGGCCGGATCGAATTTTGGTGTGAGGTTCAGATAGAGGAGCGCGCGCATTCCCACGGGCAAAACCAGCGAACTCAAGAATTCTCTTCCCAAGCGTTCGCCGCCGACGATGTACAGGTTCTTGTCGCCCACGCGCACGGTCGAGATAGCCAGCAGCCCGACCGCAGCCCCCTTCTGCGTGTCGATCTTCATCAGAAACGGGCCCTGCGCCACCCAATCCAGGGTTTTCCCTGTTGTGAGCGACTTGATCCACGGCAGTTTGTAGCCAAAGCGCGCGGGGTATTCGGCGGAAGAAATGATGGTGCCGTCGTCGCCCACGAAATCGAGGATGTCCAGATGGTAGGAGCGGGAGGCTCCCTGCGCGTCATCGACGTAAACTGAAGCGTCGGCGTTCGGGCGCGCCAGCGCAATGGCCATGCGGACGGTGCGGTCGGCGTTCGCAATTCCCTGCACGCGCCGCGCTACATCCTGCCCGCGCCGCTCGAACTCGTGCTGGAACTGCGCGACGAGCGCATCCGTATGCTGCGCGTTGTTTTCCGTAAAAGCCTTGCGCGCCACCACGGTGACTCCCGCCGCAATCAGCGCGATCGAGAACACCAGCGCCACCGTGAAGAGCCAGAACAGTTTGCTCCGGAAGGTCACGAACTTCCCTTCTGTGGCTGGACGCTCATATTATCCAGCCAAACGTCGGCTAGCGGCCAGCTTTCGCCGGGTCCCGGCGCGGTCCAATCCCGCACGCGGCCGCTGAGACCATACACCTGCGGAATCCAGGCGATCGGGACCACGGAAAAACTCCGAACCACGCCGGATTCCGCGTCGTAGATTTGCTGCGGGCCGGCGGAATCAGCGAGCGCGTCGCCGTTGATACTCAGCCCCGCGATGGGATCCAGCACGCCGAGAAAATGCGCAAGCGCTGCCTGCGGAATCGCCGATGGCATCCTCAAACGCATGAGACGCGCATCAACGCCAGGGACCGCCGCGCCAGCCGGAATCGCCTGCAGCGCGATGGGGATTCCCGCTCCCTGCGCGTTCACCTCGATTCGCTCGGCAATAGCCTGCTCTTGCGAATCGCCCGAATCATATCCCAACGAAATCGTGGGCGGAGCGGGGATTTGCGACCAGAGTTCCTTCGCGTGACCCGGGTCGGCAGCGGTCGAAAAGAGGAACGCGGTCCCGCTCGACCATTGCGGCAGCAAGCCCCCGGCCGGCTCGCCGTCCTTCTGCAGGATGAAATTCACGATGGCGGCGCGGTCGATGGTCGACGCGACCGCCTCGCGAATCCGGCGATCGTTTGCTGCAGGGCCTTTGGCACTAAACACAAGTGCGAGCAATTCATCCGGCTGCGACCGGCTGACCTGAATCCCGCTTTCCGCCGCGCCGCGCGCCTGCTCGGCAGGGATTTCGGCGATGTCCGCTTTGCCCAACTGGAGGTCGATCAGGCGATCGTTCAGAGCCCGGCCCATGCGAATGTCGACTTCATCGACGAAGGGACGGCCACGGTCGTAATTCTCATTCGGCGCCAGCACCGCCTCTTTTCCCGGTTCCCAGGTCTTGATTTGAAACGGGCCGGAACCGCTGAAGGTGCCGTCCGGATTCCGGTTGGCGTAAATCAACTCGTCGATCTGCTGTTTCGCGCGCGCCTCCCGCGCGTTGGCGGACGCAGCATGTGGATCCGCTGACGTTACGGTTGCGCCCGTTTCCAGGACCAGCGTGCCGCCGTATCGCGGCCTGCGCGCGGTGAACGCGGGCAGCGCGGCAAGGGCCACGCTACTGGCCGCAAGAAACAGAGATAATCGAGCCTTCATACATCCCCGTTTGAAGATTGAGCGAAACCACGCGCGCCGACTTCAGGTCCGCGGACGTCCACAAGGCGAGAACCGGCCCGGAAAAATCGAGGGGCTGGCCTACGGCAACGGCTTCGGGCGGCCCCGTTTGTGCTTGTGAATCAGCGGGTCCGGACGGGTCCTGCGATTGCGGGTAATTGCGAATCTCATAAATTTGGATGTGATCGGGCTGCGCCGAGTCGCCCGTGCCGGTAGTCAATACCTGCCAGGAATCGTTGCATCCCGTATCGATCGTCGCCACATCGTCGCCCCATCCCGAAAACGTGGCCGCGAGTTTCTCGCTGCTGTCGTACAAGCGCGCTTTGCCGTCCAGTTCCGCGAGCAGCCAGACCAAACCCGAAGATGTGCTGTTTACCGCGGCGGTATAGAAGGGCGGCAGCTTGCTCTGCTGCGCCCCATGCAAGGCGGCTAGACCGTCGAAGAAATTGCGGTTCGACTGGAACTGGGCGTCCTCGCGCTGCGGTCCGCCGGTGACCAATGGCCAGTTCATATGAGGATTCGTGGAAGGATAGGGCGCGCAGCTTAACTGCGCAGCATCCGCGGCCGTGCCCGAACACGATTCGCCCGGCACCAGCATTTCGAAGTCGCCTCCCGATTGCCAGATCATGCCGCGAACATCCCGCGGAAACGGCGCGGCCGGTTGTAAGAACATCGGCTTTTGGGCAACCCAGTTGCCATTCTGCGAGACGTAGAAATCGATCTGCGTAGGTTCCAGAACGATCATGCGGGTGTCACCGGGGACGCTCGCGTCAGGAAGAGCGAAATCGAGGAACGGCTGCGGCTGGCTCCAAACCAGCTTGCGCTGCAGGCTCATGGCGGGGCGCTCGCCACGCGGAACAGCCGGCGCCTGTTTTGGAATCGAGACCATAGCCGTCTGTTCCGCGCTGCCGCTGCGCACCTGGGCCACCCAGACGTATCCCGTCGCGCCTTCCGACAGCGTCACGACTACTTGGGTCTTAGCCTCGGAATCGGGAACCAGGTGGAGGCGTTTGCCGAGCTCCACGCGCAAAGCCAGCGTGATTGCGGATGCCTCTTCGGCGCTCAATGAGGAGATGTTGTTTACATCCAGGGATGCGGGCTGGGAAGCTTGTGCCAGCGACGCGATTCGATCCACAAGAGTGTCCACCGAACCACCCCATTTCGAAGCCTCCCTTTGCGCCCCAGAAGTTTCCTTTTGCGCCGCGGACTGCGCGCGGGCGAAATCCGGAGGATTCAGCAAGAAAACGGCGAGAAAAAGCGCGCTGGCAACCAGGCACAGCCGGCGCCGGATGGGGTCGTACGGCATCGGAGTCGACTTCGAGGTGGGTCATAATATCA
>JBJKQB010000219.1:0-13913 GCA_046705825.1 Candidatus Acidiferrales bacterium | reverse complement strand
CCACCGCCCGAAATGATTCGAGTAGTAGCGGGCGCCGAAATCGTCGTTGTTCGTTTCCGTGTCGCGCTCTTTACCCTCGAATTTGTAGTTCTGCGCGCATGTGCTGGTCACCTGCTTCTCGTATCCGCAGGGCAGAAAATCCGCGTCGTAGCTTCCGATGGACCGATTAGAACTGGCGCGCCCAAGGGGACGATTTTAGAACTTTTCTTGCGGATTTACTTACAGCCGTATCGACCGCTGGACTTCCTGCGGCATCTAGCCTGTAGGGCTGTTAGTTAACCGCTCACGTAGCGTCAACCATATCCCCGGGCCGGACCCTAGGAAGAGTCTTCGGGGCGAGTGGGTTCGAACTACTGACCTCCTGGTCCCGAACCAAAAGAGGGAACCGTGCTCGCAGCTTGGTGTCATGTAACTCAAATTCGCAGAGAGAGATAGAAGTGGTCGGGCGAGTCGACTTTAAGCACCCACCTCTTGGTAGCCCACGTAGCCCTGCGCGACCCCTGCTCGGCGCTGAACTTGTGCGCCATCAGTCGTTCACCGCCGTGCGGTTGAATTTGTGGGCCCTCCGGCCGGACTCCTTTGGGATAACCATGCCGTGACAGCCAAGCATTAGCTCGTAACTAACGAAAACTACCCGACACGGGTGACTGCCTAACATACTGCCGAATTTTGCACACGGGCGAAAGCGATGGGCGCAAAGGGCATTGGCATTAAAGAGCCCGCCTGGAGGAAGCACTCCGCGAGGCTCTTGCATACGAAGACGGTTGTTGCTCCTCACTTCGCCAATTCAGACGTGCCGTCGGACCACTTCGGTACCTCTATAAAGAGTACGCGCAGCGGAGGCAGCTCGTGCTCCAGCGGACTGTCATGGCCTGGGTTTGGGAACCAGTATGAAGCAGACCCGAGCGGCACGTGCGGCAGCCACGCACCCCATTCCGAGTCGGTTTTCCTCGTCGGAACAAAAACCATCACGTGCGGAACAAAGTTGTGGGGCTCGCTGTCGCTGAGATATTGCTCCTTCGACATCATGAAGCCTATGGCCCCCGGTTCGAGCGGGGGTATCTCTTTCTTCGCGAACGCCGCCTGAATGCCGGCGATGCGCTCTTGTTCAGAATCCCCAGCCAGGCCCATTTGCGTTAGCTTGTAAACAATGGGCAGGATGGTCTGCGCCGCGGCAGGATTGAGGCAATCCGGCCCTTTAATCTTTGGATTCCAAACCTTCGGGAAGTCAATGCTGCTTGCCCAAGCCCGCTCCACCATGCATACAAAGCCGTTGCTCCCCTTGACCGCAGTTACCCAGCCTTTGCGCTTCAGCACTAAAACAGTCGCATCGTGGGAAATCGCTACCGGTGCGGCCGTTCGCGCCATTTCGATTTCGGTATCCCGATTCATCAAGTACTCATCAATTGGACCCATCTTCGGATACTTCTTCTTCATGTCTGACTGCGCATTCATCCCAGCCGGCACAAGAATTAGCAGCGCAAGGACCCCTGCTACGATTCTCCTTATGGCTCCTGTTGTAATTGTTCTAAGCATATCGAAGAGTTCCATCGATGCCCCAGGGAAGCTCACGCGGAGTGCGTGGACCGTGCGTGAACTGCCTCTCCCTATGCCGGCATTCCTCCCGAGGCACGATTCTCGATCAGCGCGATCAAAACACGACATCTTGATTCCCCCCTTCGTCGAAACCTGCCACTGCGGATTGGTCCCATCATCTGCGGCACGGAGTTGATGTTGATGGACCTAGGGGACGAGTGAACTCCCGGCCGGTAGGGCGTCAACGGTAATGTCAATCATGTGCTTCACCTCACGGGCCTCGAAGATTGACGTTCTGAATAAATCGGCTCGCCAACGGTATCGCAAAAAAGGGCCGCCCCGAGGGCGAGTCGGAGCGGCCCGGCCCAACTACACCTGAATTCGGCTAGAAGTTCAACCGAATGCCGAATTCAATTTGCCGCGGAGTATTCGCCTCGCTGGAGACATCGCCGAACAAGGTGCTTTCTCCATACCCCATGTCCAGCGTGTCGCCCACTGGGTTCGCGTAGTCGGTATGGTTGAAGATGTTGAGGAACATGAACTGCGTTTCCAGGCCGAAGCGCTCGTTGAATTTAATCTCCTTCTTCACCTGGAAATCCATGTTCCAGTAGTTCAAACCGTTGATGGCTCCCGTGCCGCCGTCCTTGTTGTCGATTCCCAGGATCGGGGCATGGAGCGTGGAAGCGACCGCCACCGGATTAGCAAAGATGTTCACCGAGTGGCTGCCGTCCGCGTTTGTGGTGACGTGCGCCCTCGCAGTGGGCGGTGGCGTGGTGAAGATGCAGTTCGCATTGTCGAAGAAGTTGTTGCCGTCACCCGCGCCATATTCTTGCGAGTCGCCGGTCAGGGTGTTGCATTCCAGCGGCAACCCGGTCCCAGCAACGAAAATCGGGGCGAAGCTCCACCCTCCGAGAACGCGTCCGACGAAACCGTTCTCCCCTTTGAAAACCGTGGGGCTATAGGCGATGTACAGGTTGTAGACCAGGTTCTGGTTGAATGGCTGCACCCCGTACATCGTGCTGAAATTGAACGGATCGTCTGCGGTGAATTCGCTAGTAGCCTGCACTTCCGCGCCGGTTCCCAGTGCTCGGCTCCACGTCAGGTTCTGCTGCGACGTGATGCCGTGCCAATCGGTGGTTTTGAAGGAGACGAACCCTGCGTTGTAGTTGCCATAGCCGATGCTGGCGTTCAAGCTTACGCCGCCCGACATCTGGCCGCTGCAACCGAAGCCCGTGCCAGCCCCGCAATTCGAGTAGATCGGGGAGTTCAGCATGCTGCGAGGGAAGTTCCATCCTGGCAGCGTGCTGCCGCCCGGCCCGCCCGCGATTCCACCGTTGTCCAGATCGCTCCACAAACTCCAGACCGCCTGGCTGCCGAAATTGCTGAGCTCCTTCGTCGCCACGGCTGCCGTGCAACTGCCGAAACCGGTGCAGTAGCCCGTGCCAGCCAAAGCTGCCTCGAAGAACGGTTGCGGAGCTACGGTCGGCACACTGGCGCCGCAATTTACCAGGGCGTTCGCCGCGTTGCAGCCCATGGCAGTTTCAACGGCTGCGTACGCTTGCGCGAAGGTCTGCCCGCCCATGGTCATCATGTACGGCACGGCGTCGATGTTGATCGGCTGATACTCGTGGTTAATTATCCGGCCAATGTAACCAACCTCTACGAGCATGTTCGGCCCAAACTGGCGCTGCACGCTGAGGTCGAACGAATCGATCACGTTTGGTCGGAAATTCGTGTCGAACACGGATCCCGCTGCCGCAGCGACGTCGTTGAAGCCAGGATAAATCGGTTGCGGAAGAGTCGGGCTGGCCGCGCCGATAGGCGCTGTGTTGCCGTCGATTCCGATGCGGAATACCGTGGATGCGGTCGGAGTCGTGGGGCCGCAGGCGCCCGAACTCAGGGCCAGCTTGCATTGCACTGGTTGGATCAATCCTTCGCCGAGTAGCGGAACCAGTACTTGATCCACTCCATTCAACCGGCCGTAAATCCGATTGTAGCCGCCGCGGATTACCGTGCTGTTGCCGCCGAACAGCTTGCCCATGAACGTGTCGGCCGAAAACTGCGGATTCCAAGCGGCCGAAATCCGCGGGCTGAAAGATCCGTAGTAGGGTTTGTAGGGATACTTCAGCCCATTCCCCACGTTCCCCACCAATGCATAGCCAACTTCTGGGTTATACACCTGGCCTTGCAGTGCCGCGGCTTTCCTCTGAGCCAGATAGCCGAGCAGGTTCACCTGTTGGTCGCTCGAATCGACCAGCTCGACTTGCCGCCCCTGTGCTTCTGTGGGCGGCATTTCGATGGTGTACCCGAGCCCATAAGTGAACGTAAAACTCGGCTTCAGGTGCCAGCTATCGCTGAAATATACGTTGTAGTACGGAATCGTGCTCTGGTCGAATGCGGGCGTCAACGGCGGGTTGAGGGCTAGATTCGGCCCCGAGCGCGTATAGGCCACCTGCGAATCGGTAACCATGCCCATTACCGCCGCCAAATCGCGGTCCGCTGGCACAGTCTCCACGCCACCGTTGAAGCCAGCGGCGTAGATGCTGGACATATCGACCAAGCCCGCCCCCTGCGTATCGCCCAGTATATAAGTCAACGTGTAGTTGATTCCGCCGCCGTTGTCCGTGCGCTCGTGGTAGTCCCAGTTGCGCTGATACGTCCCGCCAAACTGGAGCAGGTGATTCCCGTGCAGAACGGTCACGTCGTCCCGCAGGTAGTTGTCCTGGCCGTCCCAGAAGCGCCTGCGGATTTCCTGCGTGTTTACGTTATAGGGAGTGAGCGTGTTGTTGGGAGCCGCACCGAATTCTCCAAATGGCTCGAGCACGCCAGCAGAGCCTGTTCCGGGTTGTGGTGGCGCGTTGTCGCTGGCCCACGCCCAGTAGTTGCGCAGATAGCTGTAGTGCACATCGTTGGTCACGTTCGCGCTAATGTTGGTGGTCAACCCGGCCGTGAACAGCCAGGTCTGCTGCGGGCGATTGGACAACGACGTGGCCTGCCCGAGCGTGTCGCCGGGGAAAACGCCGCCAATGTCAACCTGCGAGTTCGTCGTACGATGTAGGTTATAATAGTGATAAGTGGTGTTCAGGTGCCACTTCGAACCGAAGTCGTGATCGACTCGCGTGACGGCAAAGTTGCTGGTCTCGGGAAGTGCCAGGTTCCCTACGAACCCGAGTTCATTGACGCCGTCGCATCTGGTCAAATTTCCGACTTGCCCACAGCCCGCGGCTGTTCCCGCCGGTTCGTACTTCTTCCACATGGCCTGAACCGTGGGATCGATTCCGATGCCGCGCGGGTCGTATTTCGCGACGTTGTAGCTCACCCCGCCAAACGTCAAAATGCCGTTCTCCATGTTCGGGCTAGGGACCGAGGAAGCGTAAGTGGCCACGTTGGGGAAACGATAGCCCTCATAGTTGCCAAAGAAATACGTCTTTCCGCCCCAGATCGATTTCGGGATGATGGGCCCGCCGCCCGCCGCACCGAATCGGCTGTTATGGTAGTCCTCAACCGGCAGGCCGACGTTGTTTCGGTCCCAGGTATTCGCGCTGAAATTGTTGTCCAAATAGTATTCGTAGGCGGTGCCGTGCCAGTTGCTCGTGCCCCGCTTGGTCACCATCTCTACCTGCGCACCTGCGGAGCTGTCAAAGTCCGCCGTCTGGTTCGCCGTGTTGACCTTGAACTCCTCCACGCTGTCGATTGGCGTCGGCATCACTCCCGTTGGCGCGCCGCCCATGATTCCGCCGGTCGGATCGTTGGCGTAGCTGGGCGTGTACACGTTCATGCTGCCGTCCATGTCGTTGCTGTTCTGACCACCGTCCAGGACGAACGTGCTTTGATCTGAAACCGCGCCCGCCACTTTCCCATTCGCAGAGACGCCAGGTTGCAACGTCATGAAGGTGCCCGCGTCGCGGCCGAGTGCGGGAAGCGAACTGAGCGCCGTCCCGGTGACCGTGTTGCCGATGGTCGAGTTCATCGTTTGCAGTTCGGCGCCCGCCGTCTCCGTCACCGTCACGGTAGTCGAAACGGAGCCCAGCTTCATCTGCGCGTTCTCGGTCAGCTGCGTGCCCACCTGTACTGTGGCTTTGGTGATATCCAATTCCGAGAATCCGTTCTTCTTGAATTTAATCGTGTAGGTGGCGGGTGGAACGTCGGCGAAGATGTAGTGACCGACTCCGTTGGTTGTCGTGATACGCGTATCACCGGTGGCTATGTCAATCAGAGTCACGGTTGTGCCGGCGATCACGGCTCCCGAGTTGTCCGTCACAGCGCCGACTACCGTCCCCGTCGCGACAGCCTGCGCCCAAGTCGGAATCGCGCAGAAGACAAACAAGTACAAGAAAGTGGATGCGATGCTCAGCGCAAACAAGCGATTGCCCTTTGCGCCGCAGCTTCGTCCTTCTGGGTTTCTCAAGCAACACTGTCGCACAGCACGCTGTGCTGCGCTTTCACACCCTTCCTGGAAGAAAACACCTCTTCGCATGTGCCCCCCTTGCTTCTCAATTCGTGAGACAAGCTCTCGGTGTTCGTTCCCAGAAAAGCACCGTCGGCTTTGCGTCCCTGAATGCACGCCATGCACCAGATTCGGACACTGTTCGTGCGATTGTGTTTTCAGTGACTTAGGAACTTATGTTTTCGGCAGGATATGAGTCTCCGGAGGCAATAGTGCGCTTGATCGCGGCTTGGAGGCTTCGAATGCTACCAGACTCAAGTCGTTTGCTCCCACTCCAGAGTCGGTTTCCACCGATCGGAAGGGATTGCGCTTAGTTCCGGAATATGGAAGATTTCTTTTGTCAGTTCGAGTTAGCTATTCTTCGTCGCCGAATGCCCCAATCAGAAAAGGAAGTCTGATGGGGTCTATAGGGTTTGCGCTAAAACGTCGGCGATTCGTGGTGAGGCAGATTTCCTGAGAGCAGTAAACGCGACGCAACTGCGCGCGCACCAATCCTTGTGGCACCAAGGACTGGCGGCGATATCGAGAACCCCAAAAGCCGGTTAGGCCGTTTTGCTGTGCGATGTCGCTATATGAAATATGCTCCGTTGAACTCGCGGTCACACGATGACTCTACGTACGATATGTGCAGCCGGAGGCGAATAGTCTCAGCGCACCGCGATACTTTCGAGAAACGTGATACCCACTGCCCAGTCCCTTCAGCTGCACAAACATTTTCCCCGAGGCTGAAGTTCGGATTTCCTCCACAAATCTTCCATTCACGATGGTTGAGCGATGAACTCGCAGGAATCCATAATGCTCAAAGTATTCGGCGACAGACGATATCGGTTGTCGGAGGCGATGCGCACCGCAGGCAGTCCGCAAGACAACGTAATTGCAACGCGCCTCCACGGCGACGACGTCTGCCATGTTAACGAAAACTATTTTCCTCCTCGATGTTATAGCGATTCTGCCTTGCATCGTTTCGTTCGAGTGATCCGCAGGGCTGGCCTCGGGGCCGCTCGAAGAGGCGTCTCGGACAGGACGAAACGGGATTGCGGGCGCTCGGTCAGTGCTCTGAGCCCACAGGGGGGAACATTCGCCCAGAGTCTCATGGCGTTCGTCTCGTTCGTTCATCGGAGCCGATCCGTTAACAGGGCACTTTCACTGGGCATCCCACCAACTACAGGTCCTGCTGCGCGCTCAGTCGCGAAAATCCTGACAAAAGCGATGGCGGTGAGGCAGCTGTCTCGTTTTGTTTGCCGGGCATCGGTGGTAATGGCATGGTCGCTCCTGTTGGAAGCAACTTTCATCCTGGCCGCTTAACGTCTCCTCACCCCGGACCTGGCGCGCGAAGAGATCTCAGCCATCCCACGATATTTTTAATTCCCACTTTCAACACCTTCGCATCCTGAGCATTTTTTGCTAAGGAGGTGTAGCCCTCGTACATCGCAATCAGAAAGCCGGCGGTCTCGTCTGGGTCCAAGTCGCGGCGGACGGTCCCCTCCGACTGCCCACTCCGCAAAGCGGCGGCAATGCCTTCCTGCCAGGTAAGGAAAACCTTCGCCAAGCGCTCGCGGAAGTGCTCATCGAGAGGAGACATCTCCTGCGCCAAGTTGTTCAGCGGACAGCCGCCCCGTATGTCCTGGGGTCGTACCGATATTCCTCGGACTATGCCAATCAAATTGTCAACGGGTTCCCCGCCGCTGCACAGAGGGCGCAACCACTTGTCGCGGGTAAGCCCTGCGATGACGTCTTCGACGATGGCATAGCCCAGAGCTTCCTTACTTTCGAAATGGTAGTAGAGCGCTCCCTTGGTGACATTGCTGGCAGCCAGAATCGTATCGACGGAGGCGCCCTGAAAGCCCGACCTATAAACCTCCCGAAAAGCTGCTCGCAGAAGGCGTTCCCGCGTGCGCCGCGCATCGCGTAATTTCCCTGATTTCTGTTTCGCCCGCTTCCTTTTCTCTGACATACCAACTAGTATGTATGGTCACGACTGTGAGGTCAAGAGGCTATGCAATTGGTGACGACCGCTTCAGGCTGTCCACTCCGCCCAACACCCCCAGGTAATTTGCTGGCTGCGTGTCATCTGCGCGGTGGATGCATTCGAACAAAGTGAAAGACCATTTGCGTGTCTTTTCCGGCCTGCCGCCATGTCCATCGTTCCGTGAGGTGGTTGCGATCGTCAAAGTCCATGACCAGCTTGCTCTCATGACCCATCTGGAGATTCGGCAGGTTACCTACGCCTGTAAAAGTGAACGTCAGTTGCTTCACATTCCCGGTCTGAGGAATCGCACGCATTCGCGGTTGGTTGTTCACAGGGCAATAGTGGACAAGTGCGATCGAATCCACATCCATACTGTAGATCGTGACCATGTCATCCTTCGGCATGGTGAGCGTTTCCATAACTGCCGTGTTCGCTGCAATAGGCGCGAACTCCGTCTTGACCGGGTTCCCTTGTTCATCCTTGCCGCTCCACTGCCCGACTAAGCTCCGTATCTTTTGAAACGCTGCCTGGGCCTGCGCTGGAGTCGCCGCGCCGCAAGGTGAAGCGCTGAGGGTCAGCGCTGCCACGATGAACATGAAAATTCCCGCGACACTCGAAGCTTTCATCCGCCCTCCTCCGCGATCATCATCCCGTCTTTGGGCTGTGGCATAAATGACAAATATACGACGTTTTCTGCCATACTACGGCTCATCATGGTGTCGTCCCAGAGAAATCAACGAATGCCGGTCAGTCCACGTGCCCCGCGCCGGGTGGTGATCTTTGCTGTGCCGCCCGTCGAAGAACTAGATATTGTCGGGCCATGGGAAGTATTCGCTACGGCGAACAACAGACTTCCCGAGGAATCACCACTCTACTCGCTCGAGCTCGTCACCGCGGGTCGGCATTTGATTTTCAAAGGGGATTCCGGCCTCACGCTGTCCGCTAATCGCCGCCACACGTCATTGATGGGCGTAATCGATACGCTGCTCATTCCTGGAGGAAGTGGACCGCAAACCGCGCGCAGCCGCGCAATGCTGGACTGGCTTCGGCGACAGGCAAGATTCTCTCGTCGCGTTGCTTCCATTTGCACGGGCGCATTTCTTCTCGCGAAAGCAGGGTTGCTGGACGGCAAGCGAGCAGCGACGCACTGGAGGTTCGCGAACAAGCTTGCCGCTCTCCATCCGCGCGTCTCCGTTGAACCGGATCGCATTTACGTTCAGGACGGGCGTTTTTATAGCTCAGCTGGAGTGACCGCCGGGATGGATCTGAGCTTGGCGCTGGTGGAAGAAGACTTTGGTAACGCAGTCGCGCTAGAAGTCGCCCGCGCTCTTGTGTTGTTCTTGCGACGCCCCGGTGGGCAAACGCAATTTAGTTCCCTGCTATCGGCACAAGCTTGCGAGCACAAGCCACTTCGGGAGCTCGCGGTTTGGGCCGCGGAGAATTTGAAACAGGATCTATCGATCGAGAATTTGGCTGCTCGTGCGGCCATGAGCTCGCGGAACTTTGCCCGAGTATTTGCACGCGAATTTCGCATCACCCCGGCTCGCTTTGTGGAGGATTTGCGTGTCGAAGCCTGCCGCCGGAAACTTGAGAGCACCACGAACAGTCTCGACGAAATCGCTGAAGCGGTCGGCTTTGGTAGCGCCGACGTGATGCGGCGCGCGTTTGAACGGTGCGTCGGGACGTCCCCCCGCAGCTATCGCGAGCATTTCCGGTAACACAGCGAATCGCGATTGAAAAAATGTAAACGAAAAACAGGCCGCTCCTGAGAGAATTGAAGCCGCCAGGCAAATCCCAACTGCAAGATAAGTCAGATCAGAAGCTGACGCGCACGCTAAGGTGGATCTGGACCGGCCATGAGGTGCCCCAACTCGGTACACACGTTTCGCCCGCCAGCGGCTTGCCCGTGATCGTAGACACGAACGACGAGCATATGCGTAGCTTATGTGTCGCAGATTTTGCGTGCTGCGTACGAACTTCGAACAAGCAAAGCGAAGCCAACTGCCTTTCCCGCTGCTTTCCGTCACCGGTGCGATCGGCAGGGTTTGCACCTCGGCGGCGTTTTCATAGCGTTCGCGCTGCGAACCGAACCGGAACCTCTTCCATGGCTTTCCACAGGGAAAAAACTGTATTTTGCATCTTGAGGCGAACATTTTCCCCGAGTCGATGCCCTGAGCGCCATTGCGGGCCAAGTCAATATGGCACTCGTGCCGCCCACCCCCGCGATGGTGTAGGTGGCGGATGGATACATCAATGATACGGGCGCGGGCGTCTCACGTTTGCAATCCGACGTTGCCGCTGCCAAAAAGGTGCTGAATCACTGAGGTGTGCTCGCCTGCATCAGGCTTTAAGGCGACGGGTGACGACCTAGACTGCTGAGTTCGTCTGTCCGGTCGACGACGATTGACGATGACCGGCTGTCAGCTCAGACTTGCTGACGCAGGTTGGACCGCGGCATTAGAGAGCCGTCGTCGTTGAGCTTTTGGTGGCAGGCCCAGCGCACTGGATATCGCATTACCTTACAGCCTACCAAGCCGCCCTGGAACCTGCAGGGCATGGGCAACAATGTGACTCAGGAGGTCCGAGTCACCGGGCGTTAACCAGTGTTTCCGACAATAACCGACCAACGACGACTGGGACAAAAAAGACACCTCATTTCGGAACGCTCCACAGCTTTTGAAGGGGCATGAAGAATCAAGGAGTTAGCGAGTTGCCGTTGAACAGGCTTTCGGAACGCCCCTAGATGCTTCCGAGTCGGCGTACCCTCGCGTATTCGTACTGATGCAAGTTTTCGGTAAGCGCGTTCACTAGGAGTGTGCTGGCTGTGGGTGGCCGATCTCTCCAGCGCCGCGCTTTGCAGGGTATGGTCGGGACGTTCCGTTCTGAGATACCGGCGGACGATCCGGCGCAGTTCAGCGTAAACCACGGGATCAGCGCTTCCCGCGCTTCTTCGTCGCCCCGGCCCGAATCGGCAAGCAGCATATTGATCCGGGTAGACGAAGCCGCACGTTCACCAGCGGGTCTAATCATGTCCGAACTCCTTCCTGGCATGAGGCAACGTGCGTTCAACGCGATTCCTCCGGGAGACTGCGTCCGCGCGCCGGGGCCCGCCACGACTCGATCTATGATAGTCTCGATGCCCTTACAGATGACTGGGTTGGGCCAAAGTTGCGCGGTGGGGACTGTGGGTCTGCTCCTGCTGCTTGCGCTTGCGCCGCCGGTCGACGGGCAGTCGAACCAGGGTTACGTGGGTGCGAAGGCGTGCGCCGCGTGTCATGAGAGCGCCAACATCCAGTGGTCCGAATCGTGGCACGGGAAGATGCTGCAGCGTGCAACTGCGCGCAGCGTGGAAGGGAACTTCGCGGCCGGGAAGATCGTGCTGGGTGGGTCGACCTTTCTTCTGCAGCGCCGCGACGGGCATTACTACCTCACTGAATCGTATCTGGCCGGCAAGCCCTGGGAACATAAAGTCGACTACACGTTCGGCGGCAGGCGACTTCAGCAGTACCTGTCGACGCTGAACGACGGCCGCATCCTGCTGCTTCCGATCAGTTGGGATAACGTGCACAAGAAGTGGCTGCAGAATCTTGATGTAGATAATCCCGAATCGGCGGGCGATCCGGTCCAGATCTGGAACAAGAGCTGCTTTTCATGCCATGTCACTGCGGGCCAAAAGAATTTCGATTTGCAAACGAACCGCTATCACACGACGTGGAAAGATTTCGGCGCCGGCTGCGAGAGCTGCCACGGTCCGGGGAGCGAGCATGTGGTGCAGGCAAGCAGCGCGGCTCAGCGGACGCGAACGGCCAGCGCGAACCGGCGGAGCGCCATTAACAGCACGATCGTGAACCTGGCGAAGCTGGACCCCATGCGCAGCACGATGGCTTGCGCGCAGTGCCACTCGTTGCGCGACATCTACGCGGACGGGTTCGAGCCGGGCGGAAATTACTACGATTACTTTCTACCGCTGATGGAATACCGGCTACCCGCGTCGAAGAATCCCGCGTACTGGCCGGACGGGCGCCCGCGCCAGTTGGCGAATGAAGCGCTGGGCTTCTGGGAAAGCGAGTGCTTCCTGAAAGGAGGAGCGACTTGCCTCACGTGCCATACGCGTCCGCACGACATGGACATAGCGCGCAATCCGCAACTTCGCGCGAGCGATAACGCAACTTGCACCCGGTGCCATACCGATATCGCGAAGAATATCTCAGCGCATACGCATCACGCGGCGAGCAGCCGGGGGAGTTCCTGCATCGAGTGCCACATGCCTCGCGCGGTGAACAGCCTGCACGCGCGCATGCGCGACCACTCGATCAGCATCCCGGTCCCGGAGAACACGATCCGCCACGGCATACCGAACGCGTGCAATCTTTGCCACACGGACAAGAGCACCGAATGGGCGGCGGAGAAAGTGACGCTGTGGTACGGCGAGCAATCGGGAGGGAAACTCATCGAGCGCGCCGACGCGTTCAGCGAAGGACGGAACGGGAATACGGACGCGATCCCCGCGCTGCTGCAGATGCTGGCCGATTCTTCGGAAGGGCCTTTCATTCGCGCGAATGCCGTCGGCTACCTGAGCGAGTTTCCACAGGACCCCTCGGCGTATGCGGCTGTGCTGCGGTCGTTCAACGACGGACAGCCGCTGGTGCGCGCGACGGCCGCTTTGGCCATCCGGCCTCGCGCGGCACAAAGGGCGGCAGTGGCTCCGCAGCTTGCGGCGTTGCTCGGCGATCCGACGACCATCGTTAGAGTGAGCGCGGCGATCGGTCTGGTCGCGATGGGCGTGCAGCACATTCCCGGCGAGGACGGCGTGCGGTTCGAGGAGGCCAAGCAGCTTTATCGCGCACGCGCCGAAACCGACGCGGATGACCCGCAGCAACAGTTCGCCGCCGGGAAGTTTTTCTTGTTGGCCGGTGATCCGGGCGAGGCGGTGAAGGGTTTTCGCGCGGCGCTGAAGCTCGATCCCTCGCTTCCAGCGCAGATTTATCTGGCGCAGGCGCTGGCGGCGAAAGGCGATTCTCAATCGGCGGAAGACATTCTGAAGGAAATCCCGAACGGCGATCCTCAATACGACGCGGCGCAGCGGCTGCTGGCGCAGATCGAGCTGATGAGCACGAAGGCCGGTGGATCGGAAACCGCGCCGGCGAGCGGTCCAGCTGAGAACAATTCCGCCGCGCAAACCGCATTTCTCGAGGGCCAGGTGATGTACCAGACCAAGAACTACGTCAACGCATTGCCGCGGCTGGAACAGGCGTTGCAACTCGACCCGCGGGCGACGTGGGCCACGCAGGCACAAAGCTATCGCGCCATTTGCCTGGAGAAGCTCGGGCGCGTTGCCGAAGCGGAAGCTGCCATGCGCGCGCTGGCCGGTAACGAACCCGCCGCGCGCGACGTGGACCTGCAGCTTGCCTTTGCCGAACTGCTCTACCAAACTGGGCGTCCGGAGCAGGCGCTGAAGCAAGTGGATGACCTGATTGCGGCTGTCCCGAAATCCGCGACGGCCTATTTCTGGCAGGCCAAGCTGCTGCTGCAGCTTCATCGCGTCGACGAAGCGGCGCTCGCGGCGGAGGAATCTGTGCGGCTGGAGCCCGAAGCTCCCGCCGCGCATAACCTGCTGATCGGCATCTATCAGATGCAAGGCCGCACGAAGGAGGCGGCGGAACAGGCGAAATGGCTGCGCGACTACGAACGACGCATCGAATCGCACTGACGCGGCGCGAACTGTTGCTTGCGGGCGCAGCAATGCTCTTGGGACCCGCCGAGGTGATACAGGGCGCAGCCCAGCCGGGCCCCATTCAGTTCGAGGACGTGGCCAAAAAGGCCGGCCTCGATTTCGTGCTGCACAACGGCGCCACCGGCGAATTTCACCAGCCCGAGTTGATGCTGGGCGGCGTGGGCGTCCTGGATTACAACAATGACGGCTGGATGGACATTTACTTCACGAACGGAGCGGCCATGCCA
>JBJKQB010000218.1:0-6504 GCA_046705825.1 Candidatus Acidiferrales bacterium | reverse complement strand
CTACCGTCCCGGCGGCGCCTTCCTCTCGGCCGATCTGCTGAAGCAGGCGAACGCGCCAGCCCAGCTTGCCGCTGGGCGTGTCCTCATTCGCTGCGTTGCCGGGTGCGACTCGAGCGGCGTACACGTTCCCGGCGGGCTGATCCACGATTGGGAAGGCGTCGTTTTCATTTCCGGCGTTTCGCTGCCGGAAGTGCTCGCCTTCGTTGAGGACTACAACCACGCGGCCGCGCATTACGCGCCCGGTGTGACCGAGTCGCGGCTGCTCTCGCGTTCCGGAAATTCCTTCCGCGTGTTCCTGCGGCTGAAGCAGACGCAAATCATCAGCGTCCTGTTCGACACGGACTACGACATTCATTATGTCCAGCTGGACGCCGCGCGCGCTTACAGCATCTCGCACAGCACGCGAATCGCCCAGCTCGCCCGCGGATCGCAGAACAGAGAACTCCCGCCAGCCGACGACGACGGCTTTCTCTGGCGGCTCGACACCTACTGGCGATTCGAGCAGGCCGGCGGCGGGGTCTACGTCCAGTGCCGCGCCATTTCGCTGAGCCGCGACATTCCGCGCGGCCTGGGCTGGATCGTTGCGCCATTCATCAAAAACATTCCGCGGAAGTCATTGCAATTCACGCTGGGGGCGACGCGTGCTGCTCTGCTCCAAGGCAAAAGCAGATCCCTCACCCTCATTCCCGCAAGAACGGCGGGACTGGGTTCGGGATGACACCTGACGCTCTATTGAGCCGTAGTCGATTCTGCGGGCAGGCAAAGAAAGCAGGACTTCGTTACACAAAAGGAGAATAGAAAATGGCACTCCATTCGTTTCCGCTTGAAGGGACGATCGGTCCGCGCACGACGAACGGATCCGAACCTGCGACGGCGGCAAGCGGGTCCGGATTTCGCAATGCGCAGCGCATCCAGGAAAATGTCACAGCGCGCGTCGAGAAGAAGGTTCTTTTGTGGATTGCGGCGCGCCTGCCGCTGTGGGTTACCTCCGACCAGCTCACCTGCCTTGGCCTGAGCGCGATGCTGTTCGGCTGGGCGAGCTATTTTCTGGCGCGCTGGTATCGCGCCGGTTTCCTACTGGCCACGCTGAGCCTCGCGCTCAACAGGTTTGGCGACAGCCTCGATGGCACGCTAGCGCGCGTGCGCAACCAGCAGCGGCCGCGCTACGGGTTTTACGTGGACCACGTGATCGACTCGATTGGCGCTGTGCTGCTGATGAGCGGGCTGGCGCTTTCCGGCTGTCTCGACTGGACGATTGCAGCGGCGATGCTGGTGGGCTTTTTGCTGCTGTCGATCGAAAGCTATCTGGCCAGCTACACGCTGGGCGAGTTTCGCATGTCGTTCTGGAAGTTCGGGCCCACGGAGATTCGCATCCTGCTGGCGCTCGGCAATCTGGCGCTGTGGTGGAATCCGCAAGCGACGGAGTTTGGCCGCATTCGCCTCTTCGACTTTGGCGGGATCATCGCCAGCGCGCTGATGCTGGCCATGTTCCTCGCCTCCGCCGCCCGCCACACGGCGCAGCTGTATCGCGCCGAGCGAATCCGGAAATAGCTGCCGCGCGTTCTTGTCCGGCGCCTTGCATCCACCCTCCGAGTCACGGGGACAAAATCCTCTCCGGCCGGCATTCCTTGCTCAAGCCACACGGGATCACTACACTAACGCCACTCAGGAGGCTCGCCATGAAGCTCTCCGTCTTTTGTGGAGTGAGCGTGGATGGTTTTCTCGCCCGCCCGGACCATGCGCTGGATTTCCTGGATGCGGGCGGGCAGGAGCCCCACGGTTTCGAGGAATTCTACGGCAGCGTCGATGTGGTCGTGATCGGGCGCAAGACCTTCGAAGTTGTGTTGACCTTCGGCCAGTGGGCTTACGGCAAGAAGCCGGTGGCTGTGTTGAGCAGCCGCCCGGTCGATTTCTCTGCGGTCAAAGGCGGTGCAGTCGAGCAGATGTCCGGAGAGCCCGCCGAAATCGTAAAGCAGCTCGAGTCCCGCGGTTTCCAGCACGCTTACGTTGACGGCGGCGTGACCATTCAGCGATTCCTCGCCGCCGGATGCATCGACCGGCTGGTGATCACGCGCGTGCCGGTGCTGATCGGCGCAGGCATCCCGTTATTTGGCCCGGTACCGCACGACATCTCTCTTCGCCACGTGGAGACGCGCTCGTACAAGGGCGGCCTGGTGCAGAGCGAATACGAGATCAGCCGCTGAGGGATCCGCCGAGCGACGCTGGGTTCTCGTTCGGTGGAATCGCGATGAGGACTGCGGGCACGGCATGCCGCGCCCCTGGGAACACGATGTTTTCGAGAGCGCGCGAGTTCGGTTACTTCTTCGGTTCGACGGGCGTGGCGGCCGGCGGGTTCGGAGCGTTCGTGCTGGGCGGCGGGTTCGTGGGCGCGGGCTGGTCGCGCATGCCTTCCTTGAACTCGCGGATACCCGTTCCGAGGCCGCGCATCAGTTCCGGCAGCTTACGTCCTCCAAACAACACGAGAACGATCAGCAGAATAATCAACAGATGCATCGGGCTCAGGGCGTCCATAGGTGCCTCCAATTCTTAATTCATGGGGAACCACAGGCCTCACACGGGTTCAGCCGCTGCGCTCCCTACTGAGGACTACAGTATAACACGCTGATCGCCCACGCGCCGGGTAACCTGCTCGCGGTCTAGATATTCGAGTAACGGTATGGCGTACTTGCGGGTCACGCCCGTAAGTTCTTTGAATGCAGGGACGGGCAGGCTGGGCCCCTTCTGCTTCTTATAGCCGGCGACGAGTTCGCGCAGGCGCGCCACCGCCGTTTGATGGAAGGCCAGGTCTTCCGCCACTTTGATCAGCGTCTTCTCGCGCAGCAGAATCTGGAGGATTTTTTGAGCCCGCGCGCGCTCGACCGGCAATTTTTCGAGCACGGCGGCGAAACTGGGGACGCTCAAGCCGGCGCGCTCGAATTCGCGCTCGATGATTTCCTTGGCGCGCGCCTCCTCGGGCGTCAGCGCGATCTCGCGACCCGCGCGCCGCACCAGATCGCCGGAAACGGCGACGGCGCCCGCGCGCACGGCGTCGTCCAGCGCCGCCTGGAACAAATCCGCGTCCGGATCGCGCAGCCGGCCGCGCAGTTCCTGCTTGGGGATGCCCGCAAGCAGCGGATTCGCGCGATGGAATTCTCCGACAGCGCTGCGAATCGCGGAGGCGCATTGGGCGACCAGGGCGAAAGCGGCGATTTTCAGCGGCTGGTCGACGATGATGCGGACGCGTTTCTTCTCCGCGAGCCGCTTGATGCCGGGGCGTATTTCCTGCTCGGTCCAGCCGGTGCGTGCAATGAGTTCCGGCAGCGCAAGCGGGCGCGGCAATTTCCCCGCGAACACCGCGAGAATCTCTTCATGGCTGCCGCGTTCGAGCGTTTCGAGGAATGGAATCGCGGAGGAATCGTTTCGCCGATGGCGTGGCGCGAGCGCGTCGATCACCACGCCGCCGCCAATCGTCATCACCGGAGAGAACTGGCGCAGGATGAAGCGGTCGCCGGGAAGCAGCAGCATTTCGTTCTCGAGGCGCAACTGCGCCAGCGCGGAAGACCCTGGCGCCAGGGCATCGCTTTCGAGCAGCACGACTTCCGCAATCGTCTCGGCCGTCCCCTGATGGAAGTGGACGCGCACGCGGTTCTTCAGCGGCGGCGCGGAAGCAAGCAGCGTGATGCGCGCGTCGAGCCGCCCGGAGGGCTCAAAGACGCCAGGGGGCGCAAGGACCATGCCGCGCTCGATTTCGCCGTGCTCGAGGCCCGCGAGGTTTACGGCCGTGCGCTGTCCGGCCAGGGCGCGCTCGATGGCGCGTCCGCCGGAATGCAAGCCGCGAATCCGCACGCGCCTCCGTGACGGATAAAGTTCCGCCTCATCGCCAACTTTGAGCGAGCCGGAAACCAGCGTGCCGGTCACCACGGTACCGAAACCCTTCATGGCGAAAGAACGGTCGATGGGCAGGCGGAAGTGTCCCGCAACATTCTTCGGGGCTACCTCGCCAGCTACGCCGAGAAGAGCGGCCTTGAGCGCGTCGAGGCCGGTGCCCGCCCTGGCGCTGACAGGAATAATGGGCGCGCCTTCCAGGAACGAGCCGCGTACGAATTCTTCCGTTTCCAGGCGCACGAGGCCGACGACGTCCGCATCGACCAGATCGGCTTTCGTCAGCGCCACCAGCCCGCGGGGAATCCCCAGCAGGCGGCAAATGTCGAAGTGCTCGCGCGTTTGCGGCTTGATCGACTCGTCCGCCGCAATCACCAGCAGGACCATATCGATCCCGCCCACGCCGGCCAGCATGTTGCGCACGAAGCGCTCGTGCCCCGGAACGTCCACGAAGCCGAAGCGCACCCCATCCAGCTCCAGAAATGCAAAGCCCAGATCGATGGTGATCCCGCGACGCTTTTCTTCCTCCAGCCGGTCGGGATTGGTTCCGGTCAGCGCTTCGATCAGGGCCGATTTGCCATGATCGATGTGCCCGGCGGTGCCGACGATGACGTGCTTTACGGTTTCCATTGATGATTGGGATGCTAGCGGAGGCGGAGGCAGGGAGGCAAGGAAGCAGAGAGGCAAGGAAGCAGAGAGGCAAGGAAGCTGGAAAGAGCGGGGTCGCTGGGCGAAGAGACCCAGGACAAGGCGGCGGGTGGCCCGGAAATCAGGGTTGAAATAGGACGGCCACGGTACTAATATAGACAAGGAATAGGACCGGAGTTGTACTGTTTGCCGGGCAACCTCCACCTCACCACTCGGTGCAGGGGGCTTGGCGCAGGTAAACCGCCCGGATTCATAGCAATGGTCAGACTGAGCAAACTCACGGATTACGGCATGGTGCTGATGAGCTGCTTTGCCCGCAGCCCGGCGGGAGCGCTGCGGACCGCGCGCGACTTGGCGGCGGAATCGCGCCTGCCCCTGCCCACAGTGAGCAAAGTCCTGAAAGAGCTGCTGCAGAGCGGCCTGCTGGTCTCCCGCCGCGGCATGCAGGGCGGCTACAGCCTGGCGCGGACGCCGCGGGAGATTTCGCTGGTCGAAATCATTTCGGCGCTGGAAGGGCCGGTGGCGCTGACGGTATGTAGCACGGACGTGACCGGGCTCTGCGACGTGGAAGCGTGCTGCGCAATCAAAAGAAATCAGCAGGTGATCAACGAGGCGATTCGGGGGGTTCTGGCCAAGCTGATGCTGTCGGACCTGATCGAGCCCCTCGGCTTAACATCCATCCAAGGCCTGAGCGGCAGCCCGGGTCCCGGCACTCATCTGACGGGGAGAGTTCAATGAGCAGTAATACCGACGCAATTCGCGATTTCGCGCAGCAGGAATACAAGTGGGGCTTCATCACGGATGTTGAGGAAGACCGCGTCCCCAAAGGGCTCAACGAAGACATCATTCGCCTGATCTCGGCGAAGAAGCACGAGCCGGAATACTTGCTCGAATGGCGGCTGAAGGCGTACAGGCACTCGGCGTCTCTGGAGAGCGCGGAGGGCGAGCCGAAGTGGGCCAAGATCAAGCACCCGCCCATCAACTATCAGGACATCGTGTATTACTCGGCGCCCAAGAAGAAGCCGAGCGTCAAGAACCTGAACGAAGTCGACCCGGAAATTCTGCGCACGTACGAAAAGCTGGGCATTCCGCTGGAGGAACGGAAGCGGCTGGCGGGCGTCGCGGTGGACGCGGTGTTCGACAGCGTGTCCGTGGCCACGACGTTCAAGGAAAAATTGGCGGAGGCCGGCGTGATCTTCTGCCCCTTTTCCGAAGCGGTGCAGAATCATCCGGAGCTGGTGAAGAAATATCTGGGCTCGGTGGTTCCCTACAGCGATAACTTTTTTGCCGCGCTGAACGCGGCGGTCTTCACGGACGGGTCGTTCGCTTACGTTCCCAAGGGCGTGCGCTGCCCCATGGAGCTTTCGACCTACTTCCGCATCAACGCGGCTGCCACCGGCCAGTTCGAGCGCACGCTGATCATCGCCGAGGAAGGCGCGTACGTCAGCTACCTGGAAGGTTGCACGGCGCCCATTCGCGATGAGAACCAATTGCACGC
This sequence comes from Candidatus Acidiferrales bacterium, assembly GCA_046705825.1. Lineage (GTDB taxonomy): Bacteria > Acidobacteriota > Terriglobia > Acidiferrales > UBA7541 > Palsa-295. Next base: position 476 of record JBJKQB010000218.1, on the reverse strand, counting down.
GGCGGTAGTCGAGCTGGTCGCGCTGGACAACGCGCAGATCAAGTACTCCACCGTGCAGAACTGGTATCCCGGCGATAAGGAAGGGCGCGGCGGAATCTACAACTTCGTGACCAAACGCGGCAAGTGCGCGGGCGTCAATTCCAAGATTTCCTGGACGCAGGTGGAAACCGGCTCGGCCATCACCTGGAAATATCCGAGCTGCATCCTGCAGGGCGACAACTCGGTCGGCGAATTCTATTCCGTCGCCCTGACCAACAATTACCAGCAGGCCGACACCGGCACGAAGATGATCCACATCGGCAACAACACGCGCAGCACCATCGTGTCGAAGGGCATTTCCGCCGGCTTCGGCCAGAACACCTATCGCGGGCAGGTCAAAATTCTGAAGAACGCCGCCGGCGCGCGCAATTACACGCAATGCGACTCGCTGCTGATCGGCGACAAGTGCGGCGCGCATACGTTTCCGTATATTGAAG
>JBJKQB010000217.1:0-7712 GCA_046705825.1 Candidatus Acidiferrales bacterium | reverse complement strand
GATCAACTTTGGTTCTCCGCCATCGACTGACCCGGCGTAGGTACCGCCGTTCTCCACATGGAAGAATAGGAAGTGTTTCCCGTCGGGAAGGAATTGCGGCCAGCGGCCCCCCGAAGCCCCGCCCGCGAGCCCCACGGTTGCCACCTCTTTCGGCGTGCCGCCCGCGCTCGGCACTTCGTAGATCGGGCTGAGGATGTCCGGGGCAAAGAGGATCGTTCCGTCGCGCCCCCACGAACCTCCGCGCCCGTTTGGAGCGTCGCACAGGGTCAACGCGGGACCTCCTGTGGCATCAATGCGGTTCAGTTTGCCGCCGGCAAAGAATCCCAAATCGCGGCCGTCCGGCGACCAAAAAGGATAAGCGGCGCCGTCGGTTCCAGCGAGCGCCTGGGCGGTGGCGGCTGCGAGCGGGCGTACCCAAAGTTCCTGTTTGCCGTCCGGCCCGATGGCGGCGAACGCGAGCTTGCGCCCATCCGGCGACAGCACTGGAGGGCCAGCCTCTTGTCCCCCGACCGCGAATGTCTGCCCTGGGGGTGCGCTGATCTGAGAAACGATGGCGGGCGCTGGTGCAGAGGGACGTGTCCCATAGCGCAAGGCCAGAAATGCCGCGATCCCTGCGAAAAGGCCCACTAACGCCCAAGGCAAAGCACGCACCAAGCCGCTGCGCCCCGGCCCAGGCCCCAGGCTTGCGCCGGCTGCCAGAGCGGCGGGCATAGTTGCTTCTGCTCCGCGGCTTTCGATCGCGATGCGCGCTTCGCCGATCGCTTGCAGACGTTGTTTCGGATCTTTTTGCAAACATCGTGCGAGCAGGTTCCGAATGGCAGGCGGCGTCGTTTCCGGCAAGGTCGGCCAGTCTGGCTCCGCGCGCACCACCGCAGCCAGGATGTCAGTGACCGTCTCGCCGCTGAAGGCTTGCTTGCCGGTCAGCATCTCGTACAGCACGCAGCCAAACGCCCAGATATCTGTCCGGCGGTCAACAGCCTTGCCCTTGGCCTGTTCGGGCGACATATACGCGGCGGTCCCCAGGATGAGGCCGGCCTGCGTGGCCATGCGGCTGATGGTCGGGGACGAGGAAATGTCGATGGCAGCGGAATCGCCCTCCAGGGCCTTGGCCAATCCGAAATCGAGAATCTTCACCGCGTCATCGGCCGTCACCTTGATGTTCGCCGGCTTCAGATCGCGATGCACGATGCCGCGCTCGTGCGCGTACTCCAGGGCTTCAGCGATTTGCCGGGCGATGGCGAGCGCCTCATCGATCGGGATTGGTCCTTTGGCGATGCGGTCGGCGAGCGTCGGCCCCTCGACCAGCTCCATCACCAGCGCGCGAGCGCTGCCGGAATCTTCAAAACCATAAATGGAAGCGATGTTGGATTGATTGAGCGACGCGAGGACCTTGGCTTCGCGCTCGAACCGCCCCATGCGCTCGGCGTCGGCGGCGAACGCGACGGGCAGCACCTTCAGCGCAACTTCGCGCCCCAGCTTGGTATCCCGCGCCCGATACACTTCTCCCATCCCGCCCGCGCCAATCGCGCCGGTAACCTCATACGGCCCCAACTTCGTTCCCGAGGTCAGCATCATTGTTTCTTCAGCAGCGCTGGCCAGTTGACCACCAGCGTCAGCGGCGCGGCGCTCTGATGTGCGTCCTGCGTGACCACCACAAATTTCCTTCCGTCGGCGGAGACATCGTACTGCCATCCTGGGCTCGGAATGGGACTAACCTCAAACAGCGGCTGAACCTTGCCGATGACTAGGCTCGTCGGCTGTTCGACAATCTCTGTCGAAACCAATTTGTTATCCAGAGAGATATAGAAAAGCTCTTTGCCGTCGCGCCGCCAGCGCGGCCAAGCCCCTCCGCCGCTCGAGACTTCCCATCTCCCGCTGCCGCGGAGAAAAGGCACAATGTAGATTTCTGGCCGGCCTGACTCGGGTGACATGTAGGCGAGCCACTTGCCGTCGGGAGAGAGGGCTGGCATGCCCACGCTAAATTGCTGGTTTTGGACTACGGGGAACGCCTTGCGGTCGCCAAACAACGGAAGGGACCAGATCTCGCCGTGCGCACCTGCTTGCGCCGCGTGGCGGTGGAAGATCAGATAGCGCCCGTCAGAAGACCACGAAGGAGCATCTTCGGTTGCGTTATCCACAACGAGAGGCGACGTGCTTCCCGTGCCGTCCGCGGCCTTCCGGTACAGATGAAACGGCCCGCTCCGGTTTGACATGAAGATGATCGTCTTTCCGTCTGGCGACCAGGAAGGCGTTTCATCCATACTTGACGAGAACGTGAGGCGAGTCTGGATTCCTCTCGCCAGATCATACACCCAGATGTTACTGGACCCGCTTTCGTACATGGTGATGGCCAGCTTGCGGCCGTCGGGCGAAAGGCTCGGCGCAGCGTAATTGCCGAGTGTCCCGGTTTCCGCACCCTGCTTCCCGCTGCGGTCATACCACAGCAGCCGGCTCGAACCAGTTCCGGCCCCCACCTCATAGATGAGGATGCCTTTTTTTGAAACAGTGAAGATCCCTCGCCAGACGTTCGAATTGACCTCGACATGCTCGGCCAGCGGCTCGGCATCCCCAATCACACGAAGGGCGCCCGCATCGAAGCGTTGTTCCATCAGCGTGCCTTGACGAACGAAGAGCAAATAACCGGGAGGGGCGTACACAGCATTCGAACCGCTGTGAAGAATCAGCTTTGGCTCGCCGCCCGGAGAGGTACTCATTCGAAATTCCGAATCAGAACGGCATCGCTTGTGCGCGCTCCGCGGGATATTGCCAGGCGCTTGCCGTCCCGCGAGAGCGCAAAATCGAAAATCATCTGGCTGCTGAAATGGGTCAATTGCCGAGGGGCGGACCCGTCGATGGGCTGAAGCCACAAATTCGCTGCCCCAGCCCCTGTATGGATCAGAATCAGTGCCTTGCCGTCCGGAGACCATCCGAAGCGGCGGCCAACATCGTCAATAGAAGAAGGTAAAGTGGTTTTTACGCTCGCGGTTTTGCCGCCCTCCAACGGCACCAGGTCGTAAGCCAACGCGGAGTATCTCAGGTTGGCGCTCCACACGGTCGGGAAGGCTAGCCATTTCCCATCGGGAGAAATCGCCACGGGAGTAATCCCCGCCGGATAGGATCCGGCAGCGATTTGAATCGACTGACCTCCCTCGAGCGGCATTTTGGAGATGACGGCGTTGTTTCCGGAAAGCGAAACGTACACCAGCCACTTGCCGTCCGGCGAAATGTCGAACTCCGTCGCAGATTCGGTATGCGTCATCTGGGTAAGTCCGCTTCCGTCCACGTTCATTTTCCAGATGTCCACCGATCCGCTTCGGCCGGAACGGAAGACAATCGCACGCCCGTCGGGCGTCACACGAGGGGAATCGTCGGGGGGAGTGGAAGTCAATTGCCGCGGATTCGAGCCGTCGCTGCCCATGACCCAGAGCTCATAGGTGCCGCCTTCCGCAGAGAAATAGACGATTCGGCCATCCGCGGTCCAATCCACTCCATTTTCGCCGTAGAGATTTCCGTTCAATGGCGTGATCTGACGCAACGCGCCCGTTTGGGCCACAGATCCCACCCAAATACTTGCGGTGCTTTGGCTTTCGACTGTAACGAAATCCTTCCCATTCTTCGAAAGGCTGATCCCCGAATAATCGTTGAGATCGTTCGTGATTCGCTGCGCCGACCCGTCGGGGTACGACAGGCGCCAGATTTGCCCGAGCTGCAGAGCGGAAAGGGAACTGGCCGCGACGACCGCGAGCAGGCCGTTCCCGCGAGGAAGCCATGCGACCTGGCCGATGCTGAACCAGTTGGGAGTGAGCGGGATCTTCATGGGAGCGAGGGCGCCTCCGCCGCTGGGCACCTGCAGCAATTGCGGGTGCCAATGCCCAGCCAGGACTTCCGCGGAAGCAGCAACGGCCCGGCCATCGGGAGACCAGGAGGGACCATCCCTGTTCAAGTATTCCGGCAAATCTGCGCCCGCCAATTCGCGGACACTCGATCCATCGGCAGCTGCGCTAAACACTTTGTTTTTGCCAAGCGCGAGACGCACAAACGCAAAATGGCTGCCGTCGGGAGAAAACGTAACCGGGCTGTCCACATCATCGACGAGCCGTTGTGGAGTTCCGCCCAGAGTGGGGATACGGTACAGAATCCAGTAGTCAGCCGATTCGTCGTAATGTGAGTACTCGATGAAACTTCCATCCGGTGAGAATGCCACGCCGCGATACGTGCCGGTATCCGGCCTGACGATCTGCACCTGGCTGTCGGTTCCTACCTGTTTGAGCCAAAGCGCCTGCTTGCCCTCACTCGAAGAAACGTAGGCCACGTATCGCCCATCAGGCGAAAGCGCGGCCATTTGGACGTCTCCTGAGGATGTGAGGCGCGAAATCTGCATTGTTTCCAGCGGCGCTGACGCCGCGGGGCCGCCCGCGACGTATCGATAGATTCCGTAGCCCGCAGCGCCTAACAGCACGGCCAGAACCAATGCGCCGCCGAGTACTTTGGCTCGATGGCGCTTTAGTACAGCGACGACGACTTCTGAATCGGAGCTGCCGCTGCTTGCGGCAGTCGCAACCGATCCTGGGATCTTCGTAGGAGACGATGGCGAGGCGGCGCTGCCCACATCTCGCCGCAGCCGCTTCAATTCCGAACGCAAATCGCTGGCGTGTTGAAAACGCAGATCAGGTTCTTTTTCCAGAGCGCGCTCGATGACGTGCCTCAATCCCTCGGGCACGGCGTGATCCGCGTGAGCCAGCAGGGGCGGCGAAGTGTGAAGGATGCCATCGAAGATGGCGGCCGTGGTCGAGCCGGTAAAGGCCTGCTCGCCCGTGGCCATTTCATACAGCACCGCGCCGAAGGAAAAGATATCGGTGCGCGTATCTACGACTTTGCCGAAAGCCTGCTCCGGCGACATGTAGGCGACCGTACCGACGGTCGCGCCCGGACTGGTCAGCTCAGCCCGCTCCAGCGTGACCGCCGTTTCCGCCTGCGTGAGCCCCGCTCCAACAACCTTGGCCAAGCCGAAATCGAGCACTTTCGCATGGCCGCGGTCGGTGATGAAGATATTGGCCGGCTTGATGTCTCGATGGATGATGCCGCGACTATGGGCGGCATCGAGGGCGTCGGAAATCTCGATGGCCAGATCGACCACCGTGTTGATCGGAATTCGCCCTTCGGCTAACTGCTCTCGCAGCGTGCGCCCTTGCAGCCATTCCATGACCAGGAAAATGTGGCCATCATGCTGCCCGGCATCATAAATGGAACAGATGTTCGGATGATTCAGAGCGGCAGCAGCCCGGGCCTCCTGCTCGAACCGCTTTAACCGCTCGGAATCGCTGGCGAACCCGGCCGGTAAAACCTTGACCGCGACATCGCGCCCGAGGCGCGTGTCGCGCGCGCGATATACCTCCCCCATCCCCCCCGCGCCGATCGGCTCGACGATCTCATATGGCCCAAGCTTCGTTCCTGCCGCCAGCGTCGTCATCTCAGTCCATCCACCAGGAAGAGATCTGAGAGCGAGCGATTATACGAGTAGGCGTAGTTCTTGCCGTCTGGCGTGATCCTTACCGGCACGATACCGACCAAGCCAACCGGGTCCTTTGGCGCGAGCGTGGTGACTAGTTGGCGCTTGCCCGTCGCTAAATCCAGCCGGAACATCGGCGCGTGAGTGTGCTCGTCCTGATAGACGTACACCGAGTGCTCATCGGCCGACCAATTGACCCAGGTATCGTCCGGCGCCAGACCCGGAACACTCTTCGCGGATTTCCCGTCAAGCGAATACAGCCAACCTTTGCCGTCCAGGTCGCGGCCGAAGCAATATTTTCCATCGGGCGAAACAACGTCACCCACATAGGCAAGCGGCGCGACGGAAATCGCAGGAGTAAACGCACGCGGTTTTCCGCCTGAGATGTCCTGCACATACATTCTCCAGTCGCGTCCGTCATTTCCCGCGAAATAGATTTCCTTTCCACCCGGCATCCAACCGAGAATCGCGAATTCTTCGATGCCGAACGCTTTCAGATCGCGTGCGGTTCCCGCCCCGACTGGCAGCAAAGCAAGATGGGAAGGCGGAGGCGGCGGCGGTTGATCCAGAGAAACCAGCACCCAATTTTGGTCAGGAGACAACGCCGGAGTGTACCCGACTCCCAGGTTCACCGGCGGTGCGCTGCCCTCTGTCTTCTCCACGTACGAAATCAAGTGGTGGCCGGCTGCTTCACCGTATTCGCCGAACGCGAGATACTGCCCGTCCGGCGATATGTCCGAGAGTACCGCGGCGTCCAGCCAGGACACATCGCGTTCCCGCCCTGTGTTCACGCCTCCAAACAGCATTCCCGAGTACCAAACGTCCTTGGTCAGCAGGACCTGCCCTTGCGCTGAGACATCGTCGAGGCGCAGCATCCCCGGCAACCGAAGCACAATGCGCTCTTTGCCGTCCAGTGCCAGCGCGTGAATTGCGTTCGCCCAGGCATGGCTGACCGTCGCGCCGAACCACACCTCCTTGCCCGTCGGCGCCCAAGCCAGTCCTTCGACACTGGGGAACGCCCGCGAGGTTCGCGCGATTTCCTTTCCATCCGGATCGAGGATGATTGCGTTCCCGCGGTCGCCTCCTGTGCCGTACTGCACGAAAGCGATCGCGTTTCCCCGCGGCGAAACACGGATCGAATCGATCCAGGTTCCCGCTTTATAAATCACTTTTCCCAGCGGGAACTCCACTTGAAATTGCCCCGCCACTTCCCGGATAGCGGCCATTTCCGTGCCGTCAGGAGCCCAGTCGGCCGATACTACATTCGTCTCAATGGCGCGCGGCGCCCCAACGGAAAGGGGCGTGACTGCCAGCGTGCCTTCGCAGTCGCCAATAAAAATATCCCGGCAGCCAATGGAGATCGCCATCTGTGACGACGAGACTGCAAACAACGAGGAGTTCGTCAGCCCCAGCGGGCGCCACTCGGGACTGTCCGGGGTCGTCGAGTAAATCTGCAGCGGCCGCTCGTTCCAGCTGGAGCTGTAAAGGATCGTCTGACTGCCCGGAACAAATCGCGCCGCATAGACCAGTCCGCGATCGAAAGTGAGTTGATGGTAGGTCGGCTCGGCCATTGTTACGGTGTTTCGGCCCAGCAAATAAGCGGCCAGACCCACAAGGATGAGTCCTGCCGTCCCGACTGCCGCGAAGGTCATTTGCCGCCTGCGCCGCGGCACGGCGGCCGCCAGAGGTGAGTTCACCGCACCAGTTGACGTGTCGGAGAGCGATTCGAGATGAAACGCGAGGTCGCGCGCGGATTGAAACCGCTCGGCGGGATTCTTCTCCAGGCAATGCCGCACGATGCGGTCGACGCCCGGCGGGATCTTCTTGCCTTCGCCCGCCAGTTCCGGCGGTTCTTCCTTCAGGATCGCCGCCATGGTGTCCGCCGAAGAGTCCTTCTCGAAGGCCCGCCGCCCCGAAAGCATTTCGTACAGAATCGTTCCCAGCGCGAAGATGTCCGAGCGCGCGTCCGCCATTTTTCCACGCACCTGCTCGGGAGACATGTAGCCCACCGTGCCCAGCACCACCCCTGCCGTGGTTTGCGCGAGCGGCTCGGACGTCCGCGTGGGCGATTGCGTGTCGCCGAGATCGCTCGAACCGGGCTGAATCAGCTTGGCCAGGCCGAAATCGAGAATCTTCACCCGGCCATCACTGGTGACGAAAATGTTGGCGGGCTTCAAATCGCGGTGGACGATTCCTTTTTCAT
>JBJKQB010000216.1:0-8444 GCA_046705825.1 Candidatus Acidiferrales bacterium | reverse complement strand
CTTGGCCTGTTTCTCCATCATGGATTCTCTCTGTTCCGGGGGCATCTGCTGCATGCGCTCCTGAGCCCGCGGGCTGGTCGCAATCTGGTGGTCGATCACCTGCCGCCATCCGACGCGCGAGCCGATGGTTGCGATGCTGCCCAGCGATACGATGATCACCACCAGCATGGGCAGGACCCACGTGGGGCGCTGCGCGATCGATTCAAACGTGCTCTTGGGCTCAAAGAAAACGCCAAAGAGGCGGCCAACAGAACTGACCGGCGTGGGCGCTTGTTGCGCGGGAACCGTGGGAGTCGCCATATCTGCTTCCTCCTTCAAGACAAATGCCTGCACTTTTCAATTACCTGGCGGCGTCGGGGGAATTACCGGGAGCAGAGTTTACTCCAAAGCAAGATCGAAAACGATAAAACTTTAGGCGGGGATCTGCGGGACGGCCGCGATCAACGTTTTGGTGTAATCCTCGCGCGGCGAGCCCAGAACCTGGCCGGCTGCGCCCATCTCGACGATGCGGCCCGCGCGCATGACGGCGATGCGGTTGGCCAGCTGCGCGACCACCGGCAAGCTGTGCGAAATCAGAATGAGAGTGAGCGAAAACTCCCGTTGCAGGCGCGCCAGCAATTCCAGGATTTGCGCGCCAATCGAAACGTCCAGCGCGGAGACCGGCTCGTCCGCGATCACGAGCTCGGGCCGCAGGATCAGCGCGCGCGCTATTCCGATGCGCTGGCGCTGCCCGCCGGAGAACTCGTGCGGGAAACGGCCGAGCGCGTCCGCACCCAGTCCCACCGCTCGCAGAATTTCGGCGGCTTGTTCGCGCCGCTGCGTTCGCGGCAGCCGCGGCTCGTGAATGGCCAGCGGCTCGGCTACGATCGTCCCCACGCGCATGCGCGGGTTCAGCGACGCGACAGGGTCCTGAAACACCATCTGCATGCGCCGGCGCAGCGCGCGCAGGTTGGCGCCCTTCGCGCCCAGCCAGTCTTCTCCGCGAAACCGAATCTCGCCCGAATCCGGCTCGATCAGGCGCAGCAGCATTCGCGCCAGCGTCGTCTTGCCGCACCCGGATTCGCCCACCACGCCCAGCGTTTCCCCGCGTTCGACGGAAAGCGTGACGTCATCGACGGCCATCGCCCGCCTGCTGGCCGAACCCAGCGGCCCGGACGACACCGGAAACGATTTCCGCAGATTGACGGCTTCGAGCAACTGGCTGGAATCGTTCATGCGCCATCCAAACTAGCAGCCTGCCGGCAGGCGTACAACTCAGCCGCGTTTTGGAGTGCTTCTTTCAACAAGCCGTGAGGACAACCACGTACGGAGCGGACTATGGAGGACTGCGCCGGCTGACGCCCGCGCGCGCGGCATGCTTCAGGCGAGCGACCAGATCGCCCACGGCTTTGGCCGCCGCGTCCGCCGAACCCGCCTTCTCGATTTCGGCGACAATCGCGGAGCCCACGACCGCAGCATCGGCGATTCCGCCCAGCACGGTCACATGCGTCGGAAGCGAGATGCCGAATCCCACCGCAACCGGCAAGGACGTGAATTGGCGGATCCGGCGGACCAGCCCCGGCAATTCCTCGGGCAACGCCTCGCGCGCGCCCGTCACGCCCGTGCGCGAGATCAGATAGAGGAAGCCGCTGGAGACGCCGGCGATGCGCTGCAGGCGTGCATCGGTCGAGGTCGGCGCGGCAAGGAAAATCGTGTCGAGACCGCGCGCGCGCAGCACGGAACGATATTCTTCCGATTCCTCCAGAGTCAGATCCGTGGCCAGCACGCCGTCGGCGCCGGCCGCTGCGGCCGCGTCCGCGAATTTCGGGATTCCCATCTGCAGCATGGGATTGAAGTAGCTGAACAGGACGAGTGGAACCTGGGTGCGCGCGCGGAGCCGCCGGACGAGGTCGAGCACGCCTGCGAGGGTCGTTCCGCTGCGCAACGCGCGTTCGCTCGCGCGCTGAATCGTCGGCCCGTCGGCGACGGGATCGCTGAACGGAACACCCAGCTCGATCACATCCGCGCCCGCATCGGCGGCCGCCCGCACGATCTTTTCGCTCGCCTCCAGCGACGGATCGCCCGCCGTAACATAGGCCACCAGACCCAGTTCGCGGGCGCGCGAAAGCTCGCGAAACTTTTCCGCGATGCGCCCGGCAGGTTGCGGCGCCCTCGGCGCCGCGTGTGGGGCGGCGTCAGACATAGCGCGAGAGCATTTCCATGTCTTTATCGCCGCGCCCGGAAAGATTGAGAATGACGATTTCGTGCTGGCGCATCTTGGGAGCGCGGCGAATCAGTTCCGCCAGGGCGTGCGCCGACTCGAGCGCGGGAATGATGCCTTCGATGCGCGAGAGAGTGCGCGCGGCGTCAATGGCTTCCTCGTCCGTTGCCGCGGTGTATTCGGCGCGGCCCTGATCGGCGAGCCACGCGTGCTCCGGGCCGATCGCGGGATAGTCCAGGCCGGCGGAAACGGAATGCGTGGTGGAAATCTGGCCATCCGGCGTTTGCAACACGTAGGTGTACGTTCCTTGCAGCACGCCGGGACGCGCCCCGCTGAATCCCCGCGCGGCCGCCAGCCGCGCCGCGTGTTCCCCAAGCGCTTTCCCGCGTCCCCCCGCTTCCACGCCAACCATCTTCACGTTCGCGTCGCCCAAAAACGCATGGAACAGCCCGATCGAATTCGAGCCGCCCCCCACGCAGGCGAACAGATGATCGGGCAGGCGATTTTCCGCGCGCAGAATCTGCTCGCGCGCCTCCTCGCCAATCACTTTGTGGAAATCGCGCACCATCGCGGGATAAGGATGCGCGCCCAGCACCGAGCCGAGCAGATAATGCGACGTGCGCACGTTGGTGACCCAATCGCGCATGGCTTCGTTGATCGCGTCTTTCAGCGTGCGGCTGCCCGAATCCACGCCGGTCACATCCGCGCCCAGCAGCTTCATGCGGAATACGTTCAGGCGCTGCCGCTCCATGTCCTCGGTGCCCATGTAGACGCTGCAGGCAAGGCCGAGGCGCGCGGCAACCGTGGCGGTGGCGACGCCGTGCTGCCCCGCGCCCGTTTCTGCGATCACGCGCCGCTTGCCCATGCGTTTGGCCAGCAATCCTTGCCCGAGGCAGTTGTTGATTTTGTGCGCGCCCGTGTGCAACAGGTCTTCGCGCTTGATGTAGATACGCGGGCCGCCCAGATGGGCAGTCAGGCGCGGAGCGAACTGCAGCGGCGTTGGCCGGCCGGCAAAATTTTTCAGCAGGTCGTCCAGTTCGAGCTGAAACGCGCGATCCGCGCGGGCCGCCGCATAGGCCGCTTCGAGCTCCTCGAGCGGCGCCATCAGCGTTTCGGGAACGTAGCGCCCGCCATACGGGCCAAACCGCCCGCGTGCATCCGGCACCGTTTGGGTTGCTGAACTCATCTGCCTGCCTTGCCCCGCGATCGTTTCGCGCCTTTCAGTGGCCGCATCAAGGCGCTGATCCTGGCGTGATCCTTTTTCCCCGGCGAGGATTCGACCCCGCTGCACACGTCGATCGCATACGGGCGCGCAACGCGAATCGCCTCGGCAACATTTTCCGGAGTCAGGCCGCCCGCCAGAAAAATGCGCGTGTGCCCGTTGGCCCGCGCGGCGAGCGACCAATCAAATGTCTTGCCCGTGCCCCCGCGGCGGCGCGCATCAAAACCGTCGAGAAGGATCGCTGAGGAGCTCCGAAAGCGAGTCAACTGTTTCACGTGAAACCCGTTCCGCACCCGAATGGCCTTGATGATTTTCACCGCGGGAAGCGCCCGGCGCAAGCGGGAAACCTCCTCCGGCGTCTCGTCGCCATGCAGCTGCACGTAACCCAGTCCCACGGATCGCGCGATGCGCACCAAATCTTCCTCCGGCTCATTCACGAAGACACCCACGCTCGCAACCCCTTCCGGCAAGCGGCGCACGATCTGCCTGGCCTTGCCCGGGTCAACGTAGCGCGGGCTGCGCGCATAAAAATTGAAGCCGAGAAAGTCCGCGCCCGCCCGGCAGGCGCAGCGCGCGTCGGGCCAGTTGGTGATCCCGCAAATCTTTACTTTGACCTTCGATTTCGCCATGTCGCTCCGGAAAAGTTCCGCTCGAAGCGCTCTTAAGCCCCAAGGAAACTGCGCAGCGCCGCCGCCGGATCAGGGCTCTTCATCAGATGCTCGCCGATGAGGAAAGCATCGAACCCTGCGGCGCGCAACCGGCTCAGATCGTCATGCGCGCGCAAACCCGACTCGCTCACAGCAACGCAGTTCTCGGGAATGGCCTCGATCAGCTCGAGCGAGGTTTCCAGGCGCACCTGAAAATTGCGCAAATCGCGGTTGTTGACGCCGATGACGCGCGCGCCGGCGCGCAGCACGCGCTCCAGCTCGTCTCGCGAGTGCACTTCCACGAGCGCTTCCATCTTGAGCGAGCGGCCCAGTTCGAGTAGTTCGATGAGCGCCGCGTCGCTCAGCACCGCCGCAATCAGCAGAAACGAATCGGCGCCCGCCGCGCGCGCTTCCCACACTTGCCACGGATCAACGATGAAATCTTTGCGCAGAATAGGAATCTGCGCGGCTTTGCGCGCTTCCTTCAGGTCCGCCAGCGAGCCCGAGAAAAAATCTTCTTCAGTGAGAACCGAGAGGGCCGCGGCCCCGGCCTGTTGAAGCTGCGCGGCCAGCGCGCCGGGCGAATACTCTTCTCGTATCAGGCCGAGCGAGGGCGAAGCCTTCTTCAGCTCGGCGATCACGTTCAGCCCGTCGCGAGAAAGCGCGGCGGCGAAATCAAGAGCGGGAGGCGCCTTCTTCTCCACCGCGATCTTCAGCGCCACCTCGGGCAGCACGCGCTTGCGGTGCGCGATGGAAAGGCGGCGCGCATCGACAATGCGGTCGAGAATCGTCTTTTCGCGCGAAGTCGTCTGCATGGCGGCAACCGGAAACAGCAGGGAAGCGCTGAAAAATGCTAGCCGCGGAGCCGCGCGATGTCAATTTCGCCGGCTTGGCTCGCCCCGCTCTGCCGCTGCGCTGTGAGCGACCGATGACACGCGGGTCGGTTTGCCGGTTTGCTGCGCGCGGTCTGCAGGATCGATCCTGCCCCGCGGCGCAGGGCAAGCCAGATCTACTGCTGGGTGGCGGGTTCCGCGGCGGGATGCATCCCGTGCTGCGGAACTTCGTGGACGCCGCGCGGCGGCGGCTCCTGGTGGAAGCGGAACAGCTGGTTGACCGGCCCGGCGCCCTTGCCGATGGCGTACGACTTGTCGATCGCGCGCGTGACGTACGCCTTCGCCAGAATCACCGCTTCGCGGAGTTGCTGCCCCAACGCCAGCTGCGCCGCAATCGCGGAAGAAAACGTGCAGCCCGAGCCGTGCGTATTCGCGCTCTTCACATGATCTCCGCCAAAGACGTCCGTCTCCGTCCCTTCGCAGAGCACGTCGGTCGGCTTTTCCAAGTGCCCGCCGGTGACCACCACGGCGCGCGCGCCCATCTCCAGAAGTTTCTGCCCCGCGGCTTTCATTCCGTTCACGTCCTTCACTTCCATGCCGGTCAGGAATTCCGTTTCGGGGATATTCGGAGTGATGACGCCAACGCGCTTCAGCAATTCATCGCGCACGAATTTCAGGCCGGTGGCGTCCAGCAATTCGCCGGCGCCGGCGGTCGGGCGGAAAACCGGATCGAGCACCACGTGCTCGAATTTAAATTTGTCCAGGAACTCGGCGACGCAGTTTGCATTGTGGCGATTCGCCAGCATGCCGATCTTCACCGCGGCGATCGTCACGTCCTCCATCAGCGCGTCCAGCTGCGCACGCAGCGTGGCGGAAGGAGTGGCATGCACGCTGACCAGGCCCTGCGTCGATTGCACTGTCAGCGCGGTGACCGCGGCAACGCCGTAGCAGTTGTGCGCCGCGAAGGTTTTCAGGTCGGCAGCGACTCCGGCGCCGCAGGACGGATCGAATCCCGCGATGCTCAGCAGAATCGGCGGCGTGTGGCTTGCGTGGTTGTTCAATTCGCCGTGCCCTCCGCGCCAGGCACAAATGCCGGCGGCTCCTGAGTGGCTGGGCACGCCGGCAAATTGAAATGTACGCGCGTTGTCGCTCGCGATGCAAGATCAATTTTCGATTTCCGGCGAAGGTCCGCGGCGCTCGCGTGCCATAACGGCACGAAGAATAAATCAGAGCCGCGATTTGCGAAAGGACGCCGGCACGATCTGCCGCGAGGGCGCCATGTCGCGCGGCCGGCGGTATTCCACATCGGGACGCGGTGCGGCGCGGGCCAGCAGCTCTTTCCAGACTTTTCCGGGGTCCGCGCTGAAGATGGGGTCGGCATTCAGCCGCACACTGTACCAGGAGCCCATCATCTCGCGCTGCAGTTGCGCCTGCCCCCATTGCGCGCGTCCCAGGAAAATGCGCAGGGAAGAGGGCTGTTTCGAATTCTTGACCAGCGACGTGATTTCGTCCGCGTCGAAGGTGATGTAAACGTCGCCGAACAGATGCAGGTCGTGCTCGGAGGGATTCGCCGAGCGGAAGATCGCGCTGAGGTCGTGCATGTCGACCGGCCCGCCGAAATAGGCGGTCGCGCTCTGCTTTTCCAGGCTGCGCGCGTGAGGAAACAGCTCGCTGAGCGGCACGCGCGTGGGCTTGTTGATAATCACCCCGACCACCAGCTCCGAATTCTCCAGCGGGAGCATCACCACAGTGGACTTCGTGAAGAATGGGTCGCCCAATCCGGGACGGGCGACCAGAAACAGACCTCGATTGTCGCCATTCTGGATTCCCGCCGCTTGTTTGCGCGCATTTGCCGCGGCGCTGCTCACCAGCGCCGCCGCGAGAAGGACCAACAATAAGGCGGTGAGCGGCGAAAGCAAGCGCACTGCGCGGCTCGCTGGGAAATTTGGGACCATCGTGCGGCGGAGTTTGCCGCTTGCTGCAACGCAGGCGCCCATGGAATCCGGCTCGCTCTAGCCTACAGCGCAGATGATATACCCGAATGATCTCCACCGCGCATCAGGAAGAACACGCGCACGCCGTGCCGGATTCCTGCGTGACAATAGCCGGGGCACGGCCGGGAGCTTAGTTTCCCAGAACAAATTTTACGGTGACGAGCGTCTCGACTTCGACCGCTGTGCCGCTCAAACGCGTTGGCCGGTAGCGCCACTGGCGCACAGCGGCAACCGCGGCGCGCGCCAGAATGGGACTCCCGCTCAGGACCTCCAGATTCCGCACCGAACCGTCTGTGCCGATGATCGCGCGAAGGCGAACTGTTCCCGATAGATGCATCGCGCGCGCGATCCCAGGGTAGGGAGGATCGACGCGGTAGACGAGCGCTCCCAGCATCACTCCCTCGCTCACTTTTCGAATCAGCGGCCGCGGGGCAACGGGGCGCCGCAGCGCCGGAACGGCCGCGCCATTGTCGCTGCCTCCCGGAATGATCGAGCCGCCCGGCCCATTGCCGTTCGCCGGGCCAAACCCGCTGCCCAGATCGACGCCGATGTCAGGCGCCGGTTCCATAGAAAGCTCGTGCGCGGGCTTCGCCGCTCTTGCTGTTGGGAAAATCAGTTGATTGGGAAGCAGCGCCTGTTCCGGACGCGCAGACACGTGGTGCGGCCGCGTCATCGTCGCTCCGCCGCCACGATACGGCGCGACGGGCACCAAGACGACGCGCGGCGGCAAAGCGCCGGGAATCGCGATGAGCGGCCACAGGAACATGACAGCAACCACGATCGCCTGGAGCGCCATAGATGCGGCCAGCGCCTTGCCCCGCCGATGACGCGCCCGCGCCAGAGTTTCCGCGTCTCCATCGACAATGCATTGTGAAAAACTGCCAAAGCCAGTCATGGCTCACCCCTCCTCGTCCTTCGCCTTCCTCTTTTTCCTTTTCGCCAAAACCGAGGCGTCAGCGTCCCGTTTACACTGAGTGCAGCGAACGTGCCGGCGTTCTTCTGCGGCCGCAGGCCGCTTTGGAGTGCGGCAGCGCGCTGCCGCTTTTTCCCGCCGCTCCCGTCGCCCGCGCCTGTCATCCCGCTTGCCCTGACCGCAGCGAAGGAAACCCGGTCGCGCTGCCTTTGCGCGAACGGGGGTGAGGGATCTGCTTCTGCCTTCTGCTTCTGCTATTGCCCTCTGCTTCTTGCTTCTGCCTTCTGCCCTTGTCTTTCGCCTTTGCCGAATTCCAGCCACAATTCAGCCCATTCGGGCGGCCACGCCCGTAAGTGCCTCAGGGATAAGAGTTAAAGCCTTGGAGAACGCGTTCTCTGCTCAGATAGACACCAGTTCGAGTCCACGGTTGCAGGCAGGACCGAATCAGGCACAGAAGACGCCAAACAAAGGAGATTCAGCTGCCCCGGGGCGATTCTAGGGTCAGGCACCCAGCTTTTTCAGGGTATCCTTGCATCGCGAAACGCAAAACTGGCGTCTAACGTCATTGTAGTAGATCAAGCGGAAGACTCTCCTGATTGGGCCAACCGCCTTGGACCAAGAACAGAAGAAGAAGT
>JBJKQB010000215.1:0-6268 GCA_046705825.1 Candidatus Acidiferrales bacterium | reverse complement strand
TAATCGGCATCGTGGGAATCATTCAGGCGATCGTGGGGAACAGCTTCCTGAATCCCCGAGTTCTTGCGCCGAACATCGCGCATCTGGGCGACCTCGAAAAGTACACTCCCGTCGGCGCACAAGGCTTCAACTTGCCGGACTCGGTCTTCGTGAGTACAGGGCGCTTCGGGGCATACGTGCTCGTGGCGTTCATTATCCTGGCCGGGGCGGCTGGGTACATCCTTCTTCTTCGCGCCCGGCGCGGGCAGAAAATCGTCCTGCTCACAATTGGTATCCTAGCCGTTGCGGCCTTGCTCAGCGGATCTCGGGGCACCGTCGTTTATCTCGCGGCAAGCGCCCTCGTGATGGTGGTGGGCTTTCTTTGGGGTCGGTCGCGAAGAGGATCACAATCGGGTCTGCTGGTAAAGGCGATCCGTCGATCCGTCACTGTTGGTGCCCTGGGTCTCGCGGCGCTTCTGGTCATTTTCCCCCAACAGGCAGGGACACGGATCGCCTTCTATACGCAGACCTTAGAGCCAAGTAGTTCCGCGTACGAGGGCACATGGCGCGGCTTTGGTTATCCACTACAGGAACTGGAGGATTCTTTCAAAGAGCCCAACTGGACCCTCGGCAACGGAATCGGCGTGGCCTCTTTGGGACGCCAATATGTTGCCGAGGTGCTCCACCAGCCCCCTCCTGGAATTTGGGTGGAGGAAGGTTTCGGGGTTTTGATCGTGGAACTGGGGATCATCGCGCCATTCCTTTGGCTTCTCTGGAGCGGAGCGCTGCTCTACTGTTGTTGGAAGGTGGTTCGGGCGCTGCGCGCCACGCGTTTCTTCCCATTGGCCTTCGCGATCTTTTGGTACGCCCTGCTGCTGCTGATTTTTCTAACCTGGGGCGGGCTCTCCGTGTACCAAAACTATATCAACAACGCGTACCTCTGGCTCTTCGTCGGCGTCCTCTTTCGCCTCCCCGACCTCTTGCGAAACACTTCTTCTCTTGTAGTCGCCCCGCTGCCTGCTGAAGAGGAGGTTGCCTAGGATTCCATGATTGACCTGGGGGGCCATTCCCGGACCAGAATTGCCGCTGGCAAGCAGCACCCACTGATTTCGTGTCGGCCGGAGTTCGCGAGGCTTGACACTTGAGCGCCGCCGCCCCCAAACCGCGCCTCGCTGTTGTCTCTCCTCTGCTGGACAAGCGCCACGGGACCGAACGCTGCGTCGCCGAGTGGATCTCTGGTTTGGCAAATGACTTCGAGCTTCATCTCTACAGCCAGCATGTCGCGGATATCGATCTTGACAGTATTGCCTGGCACAGAATCCCGGCCCTGCCCGGCCCTCATCTCCTGAATTACATTTGGTGGTTCGTCGCCAACCACGCCTGGCGCGCATGGGACCGGAAATTCCGCGGAATTCGCGCAGACCTCGTGTTCAGTCCCGGGATCAATTGCCTCGACGCCGATGTAGTCTCGGTTCACATCGTATTCGCCGAATACGCCGCCAAAGTTGCAAGCGATCTGAAACTGAGCGCGCATCCTGTCCTCAAATGGCCCACGCTGATCCATCGCAGGCTGTACTATCGCCTGATCGCCTTTCTGGAAAGGCTCGTTTACCGCAATCCGCAAACGACGCTCATCCTGATCGCTCGCAAGACCGACCTCGAACTTGCGCGGCATTACGGCCGGCGAAAACCCAGTGCGGTGATTTATTTGGGGCTCGATCAAGGCATTTTCAACCCACGACGGCGCGTTCTGCTGCGCGAACATGCGCGCCGCGAGCTTGGATATGGCTCTTGCCGCTTCGTGCTCCTGCTGATCGGCAATCATTGGGCCAACAAAGGACTGCCCGTTTTGATCGAGGCCCTGGCCTTGCTCCCTGAATTGCCCTTCGATCTGCTCGTGGTTGGCCGCGAGAACCCAGAATCCTATCGTGCCGTGCTCGAATTCCGCCGTTTGAACGGCCGCATGCAGTTCAAGCCGCCTCGCGCGGATGTCGAGTTCTATTACGCGGCCGCCGATGCGTACGCCGGCATCTCCCTTGAGGACACCTTTGCGTTGCCTCCGGCCGAGGCCATGGCCTGTGGCCTGCCCGTCGTCGTATCCGCCGCCAACGGAACCTGCGAAATCATCACGCACGAACGGGACGGGCTCATTCTCCAAGATCCCACGGATGCGGCCGGCCTCGCCGAAATGATCCGACACCTGTATGAAGACGACGCGTTCCGCGCCCGCCTCGGCGAAAACGCCCACCGCACCGCGCAGCAGTACACCTGGCAGCGCAATGCGTGCGAGCTAAAAGCGATCCTCGAGGACGTGCTGCACAGAAAATCGCAGGCTGGCCTCGCAGGCTTGGTCCACGAATCGTGAACTGCGCGCCCGCGTGTGTGCTTTGATGCCAGCGAAAACGCCCGGCCACTCGCAGAACCGCATCGTCGGCCTGTTCCCCGCGCTGCTTGGTTTTGGGGGCATCCAGCAGGCTGGCCGTTTGACCGCCGCAGCACTCGCGCAAATTGCCTCTGCCCTCGGTTGGTCCGCGGAGTTTCTGTCCCTGAACGACTCGCCGCAGGCGCAACCGCTTGCCTTCTGCGGCGCTCCTATCCGCTTTACCGCTTTCCGGCGCGCCAAGACCCGTTTCGTGCTATCGGCAATGGCCGCTGCGCAGCGCGCGCGCATCGTTCTCGCCGCGCATCCGCACTTGGCTTTGGCAGCGGCGCAGATGAAACTGGTCCGGCCTCGGCTCAAGATCATTGTCATTTCGCATGGTGTCGAGGTTTGGACGCCCTTGCCTCCGCGCCGGCGCAAAGCATTCCTCAAATCGGATATTTTCCTCGCGCCGAGCCGCTACACGATCGACCAAATCATCGAAGCGCAGGGCGCGCCTCCCGAAAAAACAATCCGCCTGCCTTGGCCTCTTGGCCCTGAATTCGTCGATTTCGCCTCGAGACCTGATGTTCTTCCGGTCCCTCTGGATTTCCCGTCGGGACTGGTCGTCCTCACAGCCGCGCGCCTGGCTGAGGACGAGAAGTACAAAGGCGTCGATCACCTCATCCGCGCGATCGCGCAGCTGACGGCCAAGTTTCCCTCGCTACGCCTGGCCGTTGTCGCTGGTGGCGACGATCTCCCGCGTCACCACCAATTGGCGCGCGATCTGGGCCTCGCGGACCGCGTCCGGTTCTTTCAAGGACTCTCGCCCGCCGAAATTGCGGCCTGCTACTCCCGCTGCGACGTTTTCGCCCTTCCCAGCACCGGCGAAGGTTTTGGTTTCGTCTTTCTGGAAGCCATGGCTTTCGGCAAACCCGTGATCGGCGCCGCTGCTGGCGGAATCCCCGACATCATCGAGCACGAGCGGAACGGCTTGCTTGTCCCCCCGAACGATCCGGAGGCGCTGGCCACTTCCCTCGATCGCCTGCTCGCGAGCCAATCGCTGCGCCTCGAGTTCGGCCGAAGGGGCGCAGACATGGTCCGCTCCCGCTTTCAATTCGAGAGTTTCCGCTCCCAGCTCGAGCATGTGCTGCGCCAATGTGGTCTGGCGTGCGGCGAAAATCGATAGTATTCTTGGGAAGCTCCTCTCGACGAGGCATGCCCGGCCCCGATTCGAAGAGCGGCGCCCTTTTCGCCCTGGGGCTCCTTAGCGAATGCGCATCCTAAAAACAGTTCAGTCGTATTTTCCGTTTCAGGATCGCGGCGGCACAGTGTTCAAAGTCCGCTCCATCGCCCTCGCCCTGGCGCAACGCGGCCATCAGGTCACCATCCTGACCGCCGACCTCGGAATTCGCGGTCACAACCCGAACGGAAGTTTTGAGCGCTGCGAATGGGGCTGGCGCTGCCGCGAAGAGGGCGTCGAAACAATTTATCTGTCGACCCGCGCACGCTATCGCGCCGTCACTCTCAGTCCCGGTGCGATCCGTTTTTGCCGCACTTCTCTCGCACACTTCGACCTCGTTCACATCTACGGCCTTTACGATCTTCTCGGTCCCACTGCTGCGCATTTCTGCCGCCGCATGGACGTTCCCTACGTTCTCGAACCCATGGGCATGTACCGCCCCATCGCCCGCAACCTGGCGCTGAAGCGGACCTATCATCGGTTTTTGGGGGCGCATCTGGTCTCGGGAGCGCGGCTCGTGATCGCCACATCCGAGCAGGAACACCGCGAACTCGTCGCGGCGGGCATCGACCCACAACACATCGCCGTCCGGCGAAATGGAATTGAGGTGCCTCAAGCGCTGCCTCCCCGCGGTGAGTTTCGTCGAAAGTGGAGCTTGCCTGCTGATGCAAAAGTGGTTCTCTTCCTCGGCCGCATCGTTTCGAAAAAACGCCCGGACTTGTTGATCCAGGCGTTCGCGGACTGGCAGGTAAAGTCCCGCACGAAGCAGAGCGCGTTCCTGGTCGTCGCCGGGCCGGATGAGGGCGATGGTTATATCTCCCGCGTGAAAGCGCTGGCCCGCTCGCTCCATATTTCCGAACGCGTGCTTTTTGTCGGCCCGCTCTACGATGAAGAGAAATGGCGCGCCTATCGCGATGCGGATGTCTTCGTGCTGCCCTCGGAAAACGAAAATTTCGGCAATACTGCTGCGGAAGCGGCGGCTTGCGGAACGCCTGTGATTCTTACGGATTGCTGCGGCGTCGCTCCGTTTCTCGATCGCGCGGCAATGGTCGTCCGCCCCGACCGGACCGAACTTGCGGCCTCTCTCGAACACATGCTTGGAGACGCGGAGTTTGGCCAGCATTGCCGCGATGCCTGCGCCGGCATCGCGAGCCGCCTTTCCTGGGACGCTCCCTTGCGCGAACTCGAGCAGTTGTACCAGCAATGCTGTTCGGCGCCCCTCCCGCAGCAGATCGTCGCATGACCGCACGCGCAGGTACCTTCCGCGCGGGCGCGCTTCGGCGGAAAGGTTGTTGCAGTTGAGGTTATGCATTGCATGAGCGAAAACTCGCTAAATCCGATGCAGCGAAGCGCCACCAAGCCTGACTTGACTCCTGCTCCGGTTGCCTCGGCGGCCCAAGAGCTCGCGGTTCCTCCACTCGAAGCCGAGAAACAGGCGCACCCCGCCTTCCGCGCGCTCATCCGCTTCTCCAACGTTCTTTTGCTGCTTGCGATCGTCGGCGCGCTCTATTGCACCGCATCGGAATACTCGACGCAGCGCTATGTGGACGCCTTTTCCGACGCCATTGTCCCGGTTACCGGTTCTCCGCAACAAAAGATTCAGTCCATTCTTGATTGGATGGCGCATCCACCGGCCCGCTTCACCACCGGCATCGTGGGAACACCCAACGATCGCAATCCCATCGATACGCTGAACTACAAAGCACTGTTGCAGGTTTGCGGGACGGCAACGAATGCCTTCATCAACCTCGCCGATACCAGTGATCTGAGCGCGCGCCGCCTCCTCCTGCTCGGCCCGGACGGCCGCACCAGGCATGTCGACGCCGAAGTGTGGATCAATGGCCGCTGGTTCGTCGTTGATCCTACTTTTCGCGTGATTCTGCGCGGTGCGGACGGCAAAATGCTCACGCGCCGCGAGTTGGCCAATCCTGCCGTATTTGCTGCTGCCACTCGAGATATTCCCCAATATGATCCGAGCTACAATTTCGAACACACGACCCACATCCGCATCGCGGCAGTCCCACTCATCGGCAAGCCGGCCGGACGAGTCCTCGATTCCTTGTTGCCTGGCTGGCAGGACTCCGCTCTGATCAGCCTTATTGTGGAACGGGAATCGCTGTTGATCCTGGACGTTGTGCTCGTCGTCGCCCTGGTCCTCCTTGCCTTCCGGCTCGTGTTGTACTGGTTCGGAGCGGCGCGTCTCGGCATTCATTCGGCCCCTGTATCATCGCGCTTGCGCTGCGCCTATCGTGCGTTCCTGCATCCAACCAACTGAACACCATGTGCGGAATCGCAGGGATCATCGGAATTAAGGGCAAGGAAACTAACGACGCGACTCTTCGCGCGATGCTTGCCTCCATCGTCCATCGCGGACCCGACGAACAAGGCTCCCTCGTCGTTCCTGGAGCGGCTGTCGGCGCACGCCGTCTGAGCATCATCGACCTGCCCGGCGGCAGCCAGCCCGTTTGGAACGAGGATTCCACGCTCGCTGTTGTCTTCAACGGCGAAATCTACAACTTTCGCGCTTTGCGCGCCGAGTTGCAGGCACTCGGCCATCGTTTCCGCACGCTTTCCGACACGGTAGTGATCGTTCATGCTTACGAAGCCTGGGGCGACGCCTGCGTGCGCCACCTGCAGGGCATGTTTGCCCTCGCTGTGGTGGAATTGCCGGAGGGTCGCCGTGGCCC
>JBJKQB010000214.1:0-17535 GCA_046705825.1 Candidatus Acidiferrales bacterium | reverse complement strand
GGCGCGCCCGCTGTCGGGCTTCGCCAGCGAGAATTTGGACGCGGACGAACTGTCGTCCAGCTATAACGCGTTGCAGGTGCAGTTGCGGCGGAACGTGGGGCAACTCACGCTGGAAGCGAACTACACGTACTCGCACGAGATCGACGACATGGTCAACGTATTTGGCGGCTGGTCGAATCCGATGATACCGACACTCGACCGCGGCAATGGCGACTGGGACGTGCGCCACAACTTCACATCGAGCGTCGTGTACAACCTGCCCGGCCTCGCCGACGCGAACTCGCTCGTTCGTGGGATTTTGGGGGGATGGCAGACGTCGAGCATCTTCCAGGCGCGGTCGGGCCTGCCCGAAAACATTCAGTTGGTCAGCGGATTTTTCGGCATTCCGATGAGGCCGGACTACGTTTCCGGGCAATCCGTGTGGGCGCCGAATCACAGCTGGCCGCTTACAAGCTACAACATCAATGCCTTCCAGCTCGAGTCGAACTACGACGGCACGCCTGGCGGAGTGACCGGAAATTTCGGGCGCAACGCGCTCCGCGGGCCGGCATTCTTCCAATGGGATTTTTCAGTGATGAAGAATTTCCCGATCACGGAACGCTTCAAGCTGCAGTTCCGGACCGATATTTTCAATATCCTGAACCATCCCAACTTTGCCAATCCCGATGGCGGGATTTGCACGGCCGTGTTCACCGCGACTGCAACTTCACCGGCCGCTTGCCTCACCAATTCGAATTTCGGGCGCGTGGGACAGACTATCGCGGACAATATGGGCAGCCAAATTGGGACCGGAACGGCGCGCCAGGCGCAATTTGCGCTCAAACTCATGTTCTAGAGACGAAGCGCGTTGCGGCGAGCTTGTAAGGCGGACAGGGCAGCGTGATCTCGCGTAACGCTGCTCGCACAATCATATTCGAAATGAAACTTGACACGCGGAATTCCTGTTGTTGTTCCCTCCGGGCGCCCGAGCGTGACCGGCGGCTTCTTCTCGGCAGGCCTTCGCTGGTGCGGCGGTTGATTCTGCTCATCTGCGTTGCAGGCACGTGCGTCGCGCTCGCGTCTTTGGGCATGGGAAGAATCGTCTCTGCGAACTCTGGCGCGTCCTCCCACCGGCGAGCATTTTTCCCCTACGAACAAGGCTGGCTGGGCGCGGACAGCGCCTATTCGATACCGTTGGGCGAGGGTAAGAGCGTGTGGCTGCTGGGCGACACGTTCGTCGGCGCGCCGAACGCCACGAGCCGACAGCACGCGACTGGTTTCATCCACAACTCCATCGCTATAACGAGTTGTACCGGTCAAGACTGCTCGTTCCACTATTACTGGGCAGGAATGAATACGCCCAAGCCCGCGGCCGTGTTTTCCGTGCCAGGGTCGAGCAGCGATTGGTTCTGGCCCATGGACGGCTTCGTTTATCACGGCACTCTCTACATCGCGCTGATGCAGATGCACGCCCAGGGCACTGGAGCGTTTGGATTCGCCTACAGCGGTGCGCAATTGGCGAGCGTCAGCAACTACCTGGCAAAGCCGAGCCAGTGGTCAATCCGCTACCAGAAGTTAAGCACAGGGGAAAACGCCGTGCCCGGCGCGTCGATCGTTGTCGATGCAGGCCCGGACGGGAATCCTGACCCGGCGAATCCGCACGGGGCCGACTACGCGTATTTTTTCACCGTTGTGCCAAAAGCGAACTCGTCCCCGTTCATGGCCCTCCTGCGCCTCCCGCTGAGCCAGTTGAACAGCGCGGCGAGACCCGGAAATGCAAGTTGGGAATATCTGAAGTCGGGTTCGAAGTGGAGTCGCTGGAGTGACACAGCAACAAGCTTGCCGGGGGATGCCGCCGCGGTAATCAATCCTGGCGCGACCGAGATGACCGTGCGTTATCATGCCTCCACAAAGCAGTGGATCGCCGTCTATCCCATCGGGATGGATGGTCAGGCTCATTACAGCTTGTCCGCGTCTCTGCTCGGCCCCTGGGGGCCGTCCGAGAGTCTTTATGCTTATCCTGAGATGCAGCAGTCGAACACCAATTACACTCGCAACGTTTTCTGTTACGCCGCGAAGGAGCACGTGGAGCTCGAGCGAGCCGGCCAGCTTTTCTTCACCTATGTCTGCAACTCCATCCAAGTGAGCGACATCACGAAGAACATGAATTTGTACCATCCCGTCGCGGTCACCAAGCCGCTGCCTCATTGACACGATGGACCTGCACGGTTCGAAACATGGCCGGATGAATTATCAGGGAGAGGCAAAAACGGGCTCGGAGCCGAAGTCATGATACGCGTGGATTGGAGCCGCGGCGTTTTGCAGCCCGATCGGAAGATCCAGGAGCGTACGAGGACGCTTGCGCAACTGGAAGGCATTTTCGCGGATGGCCATGCTTTCCGTGCGATGGACCCCAACACCGTCGTGTATCGCGTGCAGGCCTGGTGCCCGGTTCCCGAGGGCACGGAGGGCGGCCTGTTTTGGGGAACAACCATGGTTGAGCCGGGCCGAGTAGGCTCCGAATATTTCATGACCCACGGGCATTTGCATCAGAAGCGAGATCGCACGGAATACTACGGAACGGTCGAGGGAAATGGGGCGCTGATCCTCATGGACGAAACCCGGAAGACGTGGCTGGAGCCCATGTCGCCGGGAAGCCTGCATTTTATTCCTCCCAATGTCGCTCACCGCGTGGCCAATACGGGCAAGGGGCCGCTGAGGTTTGTGGCCTGCTGGCCGAGCGATGCCGGGCACGACTATGAAGTCATTCGCCGCGATGGCTTTGGGGCGCGACTCCTGAATATTGACGACGAGGTGAAGCTCGTGGAGACCGGCGCGTGATTTCGCGGCGTTCAAAATCGGCGGCAGAGTGCGGGTTCGATCCGGGCCTAGACATTCGCTTTCGCGCGGATCACGAGCTTGATTTCGAATATGGGCCGGGCGTGTTCGGGCCAAAGCCGGAGTATCGTTCGCTGGACTCGATTCGTCAGAGCTTGCGGAATCCGAACTGTACGGGACCCAGCCCTGTTTACGCCATCGCGATGGACGTCGGCCGCACGGAAGACCGCGAAGAGATGCAGAAACGCATGCTTCTGTTCGGGGTCGTCATGTATGCGAGCGGGCGTCTCGGCGACGGCCCGGTCCGAAGCCAGGGGCACCAGCACGCGGTTGCGCCGCATTGCGGCTGGTCGACCCCGGAGCTGTTCGAAGTTTGGGAGGGCCGCGCGATTGTCTACGGGCAGGAGAAAGCGGGAGATGATCCAGGGCGGTGCGTGGCAGTGGAGGCGGGGCCAGGCGGGCGGGTAGTGATGCCGCCGGGGTGGTCGCACTTTGTGGCTAACGCGGATGTCCATTCGCATTTGATTTTCGGCGCGTGGTGCGACCGTCAGTACGCCTTCGAATACGCGCAGATGCGTTCGCATCACGGCTTGGCCTGGTATCCGCTGATGAGCGAGACGGGCGAAATCGGCTGGGAACCGAACCCGGCGTACTCGGCCTCGGAGCTTAGACGGAAGAAAGCTAGAGACTACCCTGAGCTGGGGCTTCCGCCGGCCGGTCCCATTTACGAGTTGTTGCGCCGCAACCCCAAATCGATCGAGTGGGTCTCGGATCCAGAGCAATTTCGCGGATTGTGGCCGCAGTTTGAGCCCTGATGCCGGCCCCGCGCGGCTGCCCGCAAGCCGGGCTCACGGCGCCGGGGCGAAGGAAAAACATCGCTGCGGATTTCTGACGAAAATTGCGTCGATGTCCTCTTCGTTGAGGCCGCTGCTTCGAAGGCGCGGGACGAATTCAGAAAGCAAGAAACGCAGGCCCGGCTTGCCGCCGTACGACCTCCAGTACTTCCTGCGAGCGGCATCCATGCCGAGCAGAATCTGGCCTCCAAAACCTGCAGCAAACATGCCGGTGACAAGATCCAGAGTGTGATTTCCGACGCCTTGGGGCCAGCGAAAGGCCGAATCGTATTCGAGCATGACTCCGGTCGAGAGGATTTCCTTGTGGTAGACGGGGTCGGGTTTGCGGTCCGTATGCGAGATGGCCACATGCTCGAGCGACGCACCGAATTTCCCTAAGAGCTCGATCTGTTCCAAAGCGCCGGCGCCCTGTTCCGTATGCGTCAGGATCGGCGCGCCGGTTCGGCGATGCGCAGCGACGGCAGCTTCGATCACCTTGCGTTCGCGGGAGGTAGGCCGCTCACCGCTCGTCGCAACTTTGGTCACCCCGGCCTTATGGGGAGTTCGCGAAATCGCAGGACCGTTATAATCCCTCGCGTCGATTCCTTCCTCGATGTCCTGAATAAACAGTTCCGCGATTTCTTCCGTCGAGAGGCGTTCGCCCCAGTGTCCCGGCGGATAGTATTTCTCGAGATGGAGACCTGTCGGACAAATGATGTTTACGCCCGTGCGCTCCGTGATCTGAGCCATCTTGACCGGATTTCTTCCTCCGCCGCAGGGCATGGAATCGATCAGGGTCTTCCCGCCCGTTTCGCGAAATTCGAGAACGTCCGCGCAGGCAAGTTCCACAGAGTCGAGCAGGAAATCGGGATTGCAGTAAGTCGTGAAACTCGGATCGATGATGATGTGCTCGTGCGAGTAGCACACACCCGCATCCGCCGATTCGATATCTCCGCTCACCGTCCTCAGGAATGTCATGCTTCTTCCAGCGACAGGACGGCCCCCTTAGCGCGGAGTTCGTCCCGGAGCATTGTCCAATTCAACTCCCTCGGAGTTTGCTTGCGCGCAATGCACAGTGCCGCCGCCGTACCTGCCGCCTGCCCCATGGCCATGCATTGAGCCATGGAACGCACGCTGGCGTGCGCGTCATGCGTCGCTGAGAAGCAGCGCCCGGCGACAAGGACGTTGCCGAGGCGCTGCGGAATCAGCGTGCGGAAGGGGATTCCCACGCAGCTGCCATCCGGGAGGTATTGCCATCGTGTGCCG
This sequence comes from Candidatus Acidiferrales bacterium, assembly GCA_046705825.1. Lineage (GTDB taxonomy): Bacteria > Acidobacteriota > Terriglobia > Acidiferrales > UBA7541 > Palsa-295. Next base: position 12,619 of record JBJKQB010000214.1, on the reverse strand, counting down.
CCGCCCGCTCCGTGCTCCTCGATCGGCGCGCCGCAGAGTCCGATTTGATCCTCAAATTGCTTTGCACTGAGCACGTCCTCCCGGGTCAGCCTGTACTCTCCCTGAACGCGCCGCGTCTCCCGCACACCGATCTGCGTTCCAAACGCGACCAGCTCGGCATTGGCGTACCCTGGAATCCGCTGCTTCAAGAAGCGCAAATATTCGAGGGCCTGTTTGCGGCCTTCGATTTCGGCGGAAGTCAGGAGTTCGGGGTCCGATGCATTGCGGAACTCGCCGTCCGCCGCTGCGAACGATTTCACGCGAGTCATGTTAGTGGCCATCAAGCCTGGAACGGGTGTCGCGTGGTCGCTTCCTTCGTGGCGAGGCAGGTCGAAATCTCCCGATTCCGCGGCGGCCGCCATTCTAGAGTGAAACTCCTGCCTGGAAATGCTCGCTCGAGCGGCCGCGTCCACGTTGGCTACCTTGAACGTGGTCGTAAGCGATTGCGCGGGTTCGTTCAGCCCGGCTAACTCGCAAGGCGCGCCCGCGAAATGGCAGAGATCTGCATCTCCCGTCGCATCGATGAAAAAGGCTGCTGCAACTTTACGCAAGCCCTGCTTTGTGGCGATGGTGACTGACCGAATCCGTCCCGCAGAAACTTCCGCGTCCTGGATCCACGCGTGCAAAAGAATGCGCGCACCCGCCGCAAGCACAAGCCGCTCCCACACCACCTTCAGGTATTCGGAGTTGTAAGTAATCCCTGTTCCGGCCCCATACGTATTGGGCCGTTCAAAGCAGCATCCGAACCGGCGCAGTTCCTGAATCACATCGTCGGCAATGCCGCCGACAACCTTAATCGAGCGGGCGCCGGGCGTGTAAAAACCGTAGAAGGTGTCGAGAACGGCCGTGCTGGTTCCGCCAAGAAAGCCATACTTCTCGATCAATAGCGTCCGCGCGCCGGAGCGCGCCGCTGCAATGGCTGCGATCGAGCCACTCGAGCCCGAGCCGGCCACGATCAGATCAAAATGGGCGTCAAGAAGGGACGGTGACATTAGAAGTTAACCCGGGTCGAATTGCTGACGGATGTCGTATTGGGGCACATTCGTTACTTTTCATGCGCGATTCTAGCCCATCCGAAAGCATTTTCCTAGCATCGCGCCATTAGCCGGATGTATGCTAGGCGCCATGAATTCCAGGGGAAAACGCCGCCCCACGTCGCGAAAGAGCCTAAAGAAAGAGCCCACAACGGGTGCCGCTGCACTTCAGTTCTTTCGTGCGGCGAGAAAGGCGGTCGACGACCTCGGCGCCACCCAGATGGAGCCGATCGTCGCCGCGGCCCGCATTTGCGCTCAGCGGATCGCGCGCGGCGGCCTGGTATTCCTGTTTGGGAGCGGCCATTCGCGCATGATGGTCGACGAAATGATTCCCCGCCAAGGATGCTTCGTAGGCTTTTATCCGCTGGTGGAAATGGCTGCCACGAATTACTCGGCGATTATCGGGCCGAACGGCCTTCGTGGTCCTCTGTATCTCGAGAAGTGCGAGGGCTACGCGGAGGAAATCCTGAAAGGGTTTCGATTCGGCCCCGACGACGCCTTCATCATCATCTCCACAAGCGGAATTCGCCCGTTGGTTGTCGAAATGGCCTTGGGCGCAAAATCGCGCAATCTCCCCGTCATCGCCATCGTTTCCCGGCGCCACTGCGAAGCGGCCCAGCCTGCTCACAGTTCGGGCAAGAAATTGATCGATGTCGCGGACGTCGTGATCGATAATCTTGCCCCCATCGGAGATTGTGCTGTGAGATTGGACGGCTTGGACTGGGCTACGGGCCCGCTTTCCACGATTACGGGGGCGTGCATCATCAACATGCTGCGATGCGAGACGGCGCGCATGCTGGTCGAGGGCGGACACAAGCCTGTGATGTTGCCGAGTCACCAGTTCGCCGCGAACGAAACGGCCGAGGATCAACTCGAGAAGTTCTATGAAGCGTATCGGCGAAGTCTCCGCCATTTGTACGAATGACAGAAAGAAATGTCGCGCGTCGTTCTGATCACCGGGAGTTCCGGAATTGGCGCAGCAACCGCTCGGTTGGCCACGCGGAGGGGCGATCGAGTGCTTTTGGTCGGAAAAGATGGGGTGGAATGCGAGAAACTCTCGTCGCAGCTGAAAGAGTCCGCATTCCATGTTGCTGACGTCACGGATGAAAACGCGGTCAGCGCGGCCATCGAATCCGCTTTGTCGCGTTTCGGCCGCATCGATTCTGTTTTCAATGCGGCGGGCATGAGCGGGCGATCATTCGGCGACGGGCCGCTGCACGAGTGCTCGGCCGCGGCTTGGCGGCAAATGATGGACGTGCATGCCTCGGGGACATTCTTCGTGTGCCGCGCTGTGATTCGATATTGGATGGCGGCTAAGCGGGCCGGCGCGATTGTGAATATGAGCAGCGTGCTCGCGCGCTTTCCAGAATCGAAGTTTTTTGCCACTCACGCGTACGCCGCAAGCAAGGGCGCCGTCGAGTCGTTGACCCTTGCCGCCGCCGGCTATTACGCCCCGCACGGAATCCGCCTGAACGCAATTGCTCCCGGCCTCGTGCGGACTCCTATGAGCGCGCGGGCGCAGTCGGATCCCGCGATTCTCGATTTCATGAAGGAGAAGCAGCCTTTGAAGCCAGGTCTCCTTGAGCCGGATGAAGTTGCACGTGCCGCATATTTCTTGCTGAGCGAAGAGTCGTTCCCCATCACCGGAGAGATGATCCGAGTGGACGCCGGGTGGGCCGTTGCCGGCTAGCGCAGGAGGTTGGTATGACTGAGAAAGACGGGCACGAGCCTTCGTCTCGTGCGTGGCACGAATGGAGCCGCAGGACATTCCTCAAGGCAAGTGTTGCGGCGAGCGCTTTGCGGGGCATTCCCGCGCTGGCTGCCGGGCCTGTGCCGCGCCGCGATCTGCAAGCGGTTCCGGGTCTGGAAGATCTGGCGGCCGACCGGCTGGTCCACCGCTTTCGCGACCTCTACAGTTCTCCGACCACGCAGAACGAATACGGCTACGTTCAGGCGGCGAAGTCCGTTTCCGGACTCACCGCGCTCTCGTTTCCGCCATTCGCGTGCTGCGGCGTGCCGAAAACGCCCTGGAGTCCGGGTTTTCTTCTCACCTGCGAGATTTTCCTGAATGGCAAGATTCTGCTCTCGTATTCTCCGGGAGGCGACGAGCTTGCCTATCAGTGGTATCCGCATCGGTTCGTGCGCGAGGTGCGGGCGGACGAGCTGAAATTCACGACCGAGACGTTCATGCCATCCAAACAGCGGGCGGCCGCGCAATCGATTCGCGTGCAGAACCTCGGGAGCGCCTCGCGAAGAATTCTCCTGGGGCTTGACATGCGCGCCGCCGTGACGAAGAAAACCACTTCCTGGATGGCCACGTCCCCTGGAGAGGCGGACAACAAGATCGATTGGGATGAGTCGCGAGGCTGTTTGGTTTTCGAAGCGCAGCACAGCTCCGCCGTTTCGGTGCAGGGGATTGCTCCGAAACCGAGCCGGGTCGAGTCGAAGCGCATGTTGATCGTGGAAATGTCTCTCGGGCCGGGCGAAGCGAAAGAACTGCACTACGTCAACGCGGTGGCGGGAGACCGGCAGACCGCGCTGGCAACTTACGATGCGCTGCAAGCCGGTTTCGCCGAGGCCGCCGCGGAAAACGAGCGCGCGTTCACCAGTCTGATCAAGTCTGCATTCACGCCGAACAATTCGGAATTCTCAGGGTATTTGCCGCAACTGGAAACGGACGACGAATCGTTGTGGCAAACCTATCAGGCGGGCTTCCGGAACCTTCTGTTCGCTCGCCGCGCGAATCCGGATTCAAAATACGGAACAACCTATTTGACGCTGGGCGGGCGCGTGCTTCCTACGTTGAGTTTTCCCTGGGATACATCGCTGACGTCTTTGGGCTTGGCGCTGCTGGATCCCGAGCCGCTGCGCTGCCTGGTGGAAACCTGGTTCGTGCAGGATATGCACCAGCATCTCGCAACGGACTATGTGACGGGCGAGGGAGTGGGCCCGTGGTATAGCGTGAACGACATGGCCATCGTGCGCTGCGCGCAGAACTATCTGCGCGTCACCGGAGATTTCGCGTGGCTTGATAAGCGGGTTGGCGACCACACTGTTGTTGAGCATTTGGTTTCACATGCAACGTACTGGAAGCAGCTCGACAAGAGCGGCGACGGCTTGGGCGATTACGGCAAACTCGAGAATTTGCTCGAGGTCGTCAGCACATATCTGCATGAAACGGCGGGCATGAATGCGGGCAACGTGTCATCCATGCGGTTTGTGGCCGAGTTGCTCGAGCGGCGTGGCGAGACTGCTCGGGCGTCACAGTTGCGCGCCGAAGCGAAGGAACTCGCGCAGCGGATCAATCGAATGCTTTATGTGGAGGGCAAAGGCTGGTGGAAATGCCGGCAGCCCGACGGCTCGTACAACGAAGTGCGCCACTGCTACGATTTTCTCTCGGTTCTGGATAATATGTTCGAGGATTTGACCGAGGCACAGAAGCAGGAGATGAACCGATTCTGCTGGGAGCAGCTCTGCACGCAATACTGGATGCAAGCGCTGTCGCCGGACGACGTTGACGCCACGTGGAACATCCGGCCGGACCACAGTTGGCTGGGGGCGTACGCCGCTTGGCCGCCGATGACCGCCAAAGGACTCTACAAGATCGGTCCATCCGCGCGCGTTTCGGCATGGCTGAGAAACCTGGTGAAAGCGACGAACCAGGGGCCCATCGGGCAAGCGCACTTTACCGAGACGGCTTTCCCGCTGGAGCACGGTGCGGCGTACAAATGCCCGACCGATGCTCCTTACCTGAACGACTGGTGCTGCATATCGGCCGGAGCGTTCACGGACCTCGTCCTCGATACGATTTTCGGCGTGGACCTGACCCTGTTTGACGGAATCAAAGTCCATTCGCGCCTGGCTGACTTTGATCCTCACGCGCGGCTGGTGAACCTGCGCTACCAAAGGAAGAACTACACGATTTCTGCCGACCGGGCGGAACTCGCCGGCTGATCTTCCGCGCGAGATAGAGCAAGGGACAATCTTCATGAAGGCTTTCGCCGTCGATCTTGGAGGCACCCACGCGACCTGCGGCCTGGTCGACGACCACGTCATCCTGGCGCACAAAACCATCGATACGGATCGGGCAAAAAGCCTTCGCGCGGTCTTGCCTCGAATCGCCGAGACATTTCGCGTTATGGCCGCTCAGCAGGGTGTGCCTGTTTCCGACGCAGCGGGAATCGCGGCCGGTTTCGCCGGTATCGTCGATTCGCGCACCGGCAGTGTCTTGGCCACCAACGAAAAGTATCCAGACGCCAAGCAGATCGACCTGTGCGTCTGGGCACGGGAAGCGTTCGGCCTTCCTTTGCGCCTCGAGAATGATGCTCGTCTCGCCCTGCTCGGCGAAGTTTACGGCGGCGCGGCGCGGGGCTTTGCCGACGTCGCGATGATGACGCTGGGAACCGGGATTGGCGGCGTGGCGATGATCGAAGGCAAGCTCCTCCATGGAAAGCATTCCCAGGCAGGATGCCTCGGGGGACATTTTCCCGTCCTGTTCACCGGTCGCCCATGCAATTGCGGCGCGATCGGATGCGCGGAGGCGGAAGCCTCTGGATGGTCGCTTCCGGAAATCGTGAAGAATTGGCCGGGAGCGTCGCAAAGCAGTCTTGCAAGACATCGAGACGTCGGATTCAAGGAGGTCTTCGAAGAAGCAGCACGCGGGGATCAAGTTGCTGCCGCCATCCGCGACCGCTGTTTGAATGTCTGGGCGGCGGACGCAGTCGCCCTGGTTCACGCCTACGATCCTGAAATCGTGGTGGTAGGCGGAGGGGTGATGGCTAGCGCGGACGCCATTATTCCCTACCTGGAATCATACGTGACACAACATGCGTGGACTCCCTGGGGCAAGGTGCGCGTCCGCGCCGCGGAGTTGGGCAATAATGCCGCGCTCGTTGGAGCCATTCCTTTGTTGTCCGGCGATTCATGATCGGTCCCTGCAAGCAGCCGCGAATGGGCTCTCGTCCCCAGCGGCTTGCACCATCGTCTATCTGCGGACTGCGATCATGAGTCCTGTGGGTCCGGGCAGACGCACGCGCTGAACATCAGAAAACCCAGCGGTCCCCAACCAAGCCGCGTACTCAGGCTCACTGTAGCTGCGGCCCGCTCGCGTTCCCACCAGCATGTTCAGCGAGAAAAGAGCCGCTTGGCGCGGAGCCGTCCTGTCCGGCTCCAAGATAAAGTCCTGGACGACGAAGCGGCCACCTGCAACGAGCGCTGCATAGCCTCGTTTGAAGAGCCGCTGATTTTCTTCGGGCGAGAACATATGGCAGATCGCGGATACAAGCACGAGATCGTAGTTCTCGCCGAGAGGATCGCGAAGCATGTCGCCGGGATGAACGGAAATGCGTTCGGCGAGCCCAGCCTTTCGGATATTTTCCTGAGCGAGCGGAATGACGTCGCCGAGATCGAAAAGGTCCGACTTCATCCCAGGGACAGCACGCGCAAAAGCGATGGAATAGGCTCCTGATCCTCCACCCAGGTCCAGCATTCGCTCGATACCGCTCAGGTCGAGTGCCTTGAGCACCACGCCGGCTCGTTCTCGGGCGTTGCGGTCCATGGCCGCAATGAAATCTCTGACCCAAGTGTCGTCGCGGCCGCCGGTCGCAACCGAAGTTCCTGCGCGAATGCATTCGGTCAAAGTAGACCAACGATGCCAGAGGTGAGCGGTGTGCAACAGGCCGCCGCGTGCATTGTCCCGGGAGCCTTCCTGGAAAAATCGCGCGCTGGCCGGACTGTTGAAGAAAGTGCCGTCTTTTTTTTCGAGCAGCCCGAGACCCACCAGCACGTTGAGCAACATCTCCGTGGCTCGTGAATCGGCGCCGATTTTGCGAGCAACGGTTTCGGCAGAGGCTCCCTCTCGAATCGCGCTGAATACATCCAGTTCCAGCGCGGTGAGCACCGCCCGGCTGGGCATGAAGGCGCGGATCAGGCTGTTGAGCTCATCCGGCAAAATGCCCGCTTCATCCCGCGCCTTCATCATGGAGCGATATCGCTCGCGATGCTCCGAAGCTTCCGTCTTCATTTCCCGCGGATCAGTCCATGCCAGGCGCGAGTCGACCTTGCCCGACCCCAAATGGGAAGTGACAATCTCCGGCACGTCCTCCTCTTTGACTCGGCGATACCACACGCCGTCGGGATACACGAGGAGAAGCGGGCCGTCATCGCACAACCCGAAACAGCCGCAGGTGGTCACTTGAACTTCGCCCTCGAGCTCTTGCGACTCCAACTCGGTTTCCAAACGCTGCAGGACTTGAAGAGAGCCGTTGTGAGGGCATGAGCTGGCTCCCTCCGGTTTTTCCTGCGTACAGATGAATACATGCTGACGAAATGGTTCCATTCCACGCTCCTGCTACCGCTCTTCCAAATTGCCACAGGCAAACGCGCTGATGCAGTGGATCTGTGCCTTGGCCCGGCCCACATGTCCTTGCAGCGGAACGGCGTTCCGGCTGAGCCGTTGGCATTGTGCCGACGAGCAAAGCTGACCGTCTGTGATGAGCGTCACGAACTCGGCCCGCAGCGCTGCCGTCCCCAATTTTCGAGCACACGCGTGCGACGCGTTGACATCAGGCACCGGCGCCCGTTGCATTCGCTGGCGGGGCCGCTAGCTTGCGGATTCGCAAATGATTTCTGGGAACAAAGCTCGGACGATCTCGGACGCATCCCGGCGCGCCTTCTTGAAAATGATTTCGCGCCTGCCCTTGCTGGGTGCGGCGGCGCGGCTCGGATGGCCCGAGTTGTGCGGAGCGGAGCCCACCCGTGCCGCAGCCGCGTCCGCAAACGATGAACCCGGGAGAATCGAAAACGAATACGTTCTATTCCTGGCCGGCGAGCGCGAGGCGTTGCTGCAGTCGCCGCGCGTGGCTGCGATTCGAAATGAAAGCATCACCGTCTCGCTCAATGGCCAAACAAAAGAACTCAAGCCGGGCCATGCGATCGAAGGATGGATGCTTGTCGCGATCCTGCCGTGGCTGAACGGAATCCCCACTGCCGTGTTCGAGAAGAACGCTACGCATCGCGGCATGATTGTGTATGTGACCGAGCAGGACACCATCGCGCGCATCCCGAAGTTCGTTGGAGACCTCCGCAGAATCGCCCCGCGGCCCATCAATGACCAGCACGGCCCGAAATTCGAACGGCCGGAGAGGTATGTGCCGGGACCGGACATCCTTGGAAATTTCATCCTGAATTCCAATGAAGATCCGAGCTATGAAAACGTAGCTGCTCTTGGCGCGGCATACACGGGTTGGGCGCTCGTGGCCAACGGTGAGACGGGTCCTCAGGGCTGCCTCTGGCTGGAAGCGGACGGCCGGTCCCGCGAATTCGGCAGCGATGCGCAGTCGCTTTGGGCGCCGGATCTCACCGGCCGGCTTTTCGATCCGCACCGGCTGCTTCCGTCCGAGTATCTCTACGACTCTGTGGAGGGCTACAGCAAGCGCACGCTTCTGGGCGGATTCTTGCCTGCTGCCGATATCGGCGTTTGGAACCCGCACTTCGGAACCGGCTATGAGGTAATGATGGTCCTGCCTCCGGGCGCCGATTCCCGCCCGATCGGGCGAGTGCGCGCAATGTTGCCGCCGGCGGAGAAGGGAAAGTTGATTCCTCCTGGCGACACCGGAGCTAACCAGAATCTTCCTTCAGGCGAATTCGTCGACCGGTACTGGAACGGCTCGGACGAGGATTTCTTCTCGGGCGCCATAAGCGTGTGGAACAAATGGCGGCATTTTTTCGAAGATCGGATGACGGTCGAAATTCCGGATGAGTGGCTGTTGAACGCCGCGCGCGCGGGAATCGCATTGGCGCGGTCCAGCTATCGCGGTCTTGAGCCGACCTATCAGATCGGCGAGGGTGCGTACACCAAAATACCCGAACGCAGCCACGCGCTTTTTCCCGTCGCCCACTACGAATTCGTTTGGGCGCATCAATTGTGGAATCTGACGGCTGAGGTTGAGCCCTATTTTCAGCATTATCTCGATCGCTACATCCTTCCGGACGGGAATTTCCTCTACAACACGCAGGATCAGGTCGAAGCGCCATTAAACGGTGGAGTTTTTCTCGAACTTTCCGCCCGCGCCTACGACTATTCGCGCGATATGACTGCACTGCAGAAGCAGCTGCCCGTATTACGCCGCATGGCTGATCTCCTGCACCGGCGCTGCCAGTATTCCAAACAGCGATTCCCGCAGGATGATCCTCGCCACGGTTTGATTTGGGGATCGCCTGAAGCGGATCTGGGCGACCCGAAAGACGACTATCCCGACTCGCATCCCTATTACTACCAGAACGCGGCTTGGACCTGGCGCGGCTTTCACGAGCACGCACGCTGTCTCGCGCGGGCGGCGAGCCAGCACGGCGACCGCGCTCTTGCTGAGGAAGCGGCGGAAATCGCCGCGTGGGCCAAGCTGCTTCGCGCGGACACCGAACGATCCCTCGCCACGACTCTGGCGGCGCGCAACGCGCAGATGAAAGCGGCCGGCATTGCTCCGTTCACCCCGTTTGACACTCATCGGCAACCGGCGGAGCTTTCCAGCTACGAAAATCATCGCTTTATGGAGGACTGGTGGACCAGCGACTGGGGCGACCCTGAGCTTGATCTCGGTCATTTCCGTCACCGCGAAATTGCGGGCCTGCAGATCCTCGGCATGAATCTCGACGGCGCCTATCCGCGCACGTCCAATTTCATGTCGCATGGCACTCTGGCCGGGCGCATTCGCATGGACGATTACCGCCCATTTCTGCTGACTCTGTACGCGCTCTGCTGCTACACAATGGATGGCGGCTGTTGGTACTCGCCGGAGGACGCTCTATTGCCGGGCGGTCGTCCGGGCGAGGGGAGCCCGTACGGATGGTCCGCCGTTGTGAACAGTGAACTGCAGCCCGCTATGGGGTTGCGGTGGCTGTTGTGCTACGAAGAGCACGACCGCTCGATCGTGCATTTGCAAAAGGCAGCACCGAAGAACTGGTTCGCCACGGGTCAGCGCATCCATGTGGAGCACTGCCCGACGCGCTTTGGCCACATCAGCTGGGTGACCGAAGCTATTACAGGTGCGACGCGCCCGAAGTGGAGAATCAACGTTCAGTTTGAGGATTCCTTCGGCGCAACCCTCATCGTCCACGTCCATCCGTCCGATCGACGGCCATTGAAGGGCGCTTCGCTCGGCCAACTCGAAAGAGACCGCGTGATCTTCTCTTCCGCTTTGCTAGCGGGCAAGAAACAGATCGAGGTCGAGGTCTCGTGATGATTTTGGGGTTGGTCGTTTGCCGCCCGCGGGGAGGTTTGAGGTCGCAACTTGCGACCTCAAACTAAAGACAGGCGCCATCCGCTGGAACCACAATGGCTAGTGCTCGGAACCGTGCGGCGAGCCGGCGATTTCTCCAACCTCTTCGACGAGCAAGGGCGGCCGGTGCAAATAGGCTGTAGCGCGCCGCTTCGCGTCAATCGAAGCATAAACGCGCTCAACCTGCTCCACGGTCATGGCAACCGCGCTGGCCACTTGGGCCGCGCTGATGCCGTGGTTCTTGCCGAACAGGCACAAATCGAACGTTTCCAGCGACACGGAAAAATAGAATTCCTCCTGCGATTGCGGCAGCGAGTAAGTATCCGTGGTGGCCGGCCGGGTTTGAATTTCCTGCGGCAGGTTCAGGAAAGCAGCGAGCTGGTAGACCTGGCTTTTGTACAGGTGCGCGATCGGCTTGATGTCGGCGGCGCCGTCGCCGTTCTTGACGAAAAACCCCTGGTCGTATTCCAGGCGGTTGGGCGTGCCGGCCACGGCGTACTGCAGCCGGTCGGCATGGAAGTACTCGATCTCTTTCCGCGTGCGCTGCTTGAAGTTGCTGGCGGCGACGATCGCGGAGTAAGCCTGGGATGTCAGGCGAACCTTTTTCGCCGCGCCCTGCGGCGGCTTGACGACCAGCGAGGCGATCGCATACTGCGCGCCAGCAGACACGTCGGAAAGCACGAGCTTGCATTTCCAGCTCGCCTCGTACTCCGGAACGATTGTGCGAATCGCTTCATCGCGCCGCGCGTAGCAGCCGAGCGCCTGAAGCGCAGGACTGATGTCTTCGATCACCGTGGAGATGCCGAGATACCTTGCCACCAGTTCGGCGAATCGGATGCTCTCATCGGACGATTCCATTTCCGGCATCAGCAAACCGAGCACCCGCTCGGGGCCGACTGCGCGTGAACACAACGCCGCCACGACGCTGCTATCGATTCCACCCGAAAGCCCGACCACCACCCCCTTGCGACGCAGCTTGCTCTCTACCGCCTCGCGAATCCACTTCTCGATTCTGCCGCTTTCGGCGGCCGGATCGAGCTTCAGCATATCGAGCGATATATCGGCCGCGCTCGCGCTCACTCCGCTTCTCCATTCAAACACAACGCGCGCTTGCTGATCTTGCCCGTGCTGGTGGCCGGCAAGGCCGCGCGAATTTCCACCGCTTTGGGGACCATAAAGTCTTCCAGGCGATCCTTGCAGTAGCGGAGAACATCTTGCTCATTCAGCGTGGCGCCCGGTCTTAGCGTGACGAATGCTTTGATCGCATTGCCCAGCAATTCGTCGGGCACGCCGACCACCGCGGCATCCGAGATCTGCGGCATCGAATACAGCACGTCCTCCACTTCCCGCGGGCTGACTTTCTCGCCGCGGGTCTTGATGATGTCGTCCTTGCGCCCCATCCAGTACAGATATCCTTCCTCATCGCTGGTGAAAAGATCGCCGGTGTAGAGCACTTTCTCCGGCCAGGGAAAGCCGCCATCGCGCAACATTTTCGAAGTTTCCTCGGGCAGCTCCCAGTATCCTTTCATTACGTTCGCGCCGCGGACCACCAGCTCGCCGGTTTCCCCTGGTCCAAGCCTCTTGCCGGCTTCGTCCACAATCAAGACCTCTTCGTTCGGCATGCCGCGGCCCACCGAACGCGGCCGTATGTCCAATTGCTCGGGTGGCAGATAAGAGACGCGCTTGCATTCGGTCAATCCGTACATCGAGAAAATCTTGACGTGCGGGAAGACGGCGCGCAGCTTGCGGATGTGCTCGGTAGGAAGCGCCGCGGCGGTGTTCGTGATGTAGCGCAAATGCGGGAATTGATACTGGCCCAAGTCCATTTGCAGCAGCAGGGAAGAAATGGTCGGCACGAGCGGAAGGCCGGTGACGCGCTCGCGCAGCATGGTCTCGATGACCGCGAATGGATACGTGAAGCCGCGTTCCAGCACCAGCGTGCCGCCCACCTTGAAGGCCATCAAGAGCTGATACAGGCCGTAGTCGAACGCCAGGGGTAACAGGTTGATGATGATGTCGTCCGGCGTGTTCTCCAGGTATGTGGTAATCGACGTCGCCGCGGAAACGATGTTCAGGTGCGTGACCATCACGCCCTTGGGCTTGCCCGTCGAGCCCGAAGTGTAAATCAAGGCCGCGAGATCAACGTCGATGCAGCGCTTGGGCGGCCGCTCGGGCGAGGCGGCGGCCAGAGCCGGTTCGAGCCGGATCAGCTTCTTTTCGCCCACATCGACGGTGCTGGCGTCGCCGGTGCTAGCCGCGATCACGGTACGT
>JBJKQB010000213.1:0-21804 GCA_046705825.1 Candidatus Acidiferrales bacterium | reverse complement strand
CGCGCCGCGGCATTACGGTGCAAGCCACCGTGATCGGCGGCGGCACCGTTTCCAACGTCGTTCCCGACCATGCACGCGCCGAGGTCGATGTCCGCTATTCTTACCTGGCCGATTCCAAGCCGCTCGACCGTAAGCTCCACTCGCTGCGCCCGATTTTGCCCGGCGCCAAAATCGAAGTCCGCGGCGGCATCAATCGCCCGCCCCTCGAGCGCACGCCGCCGTCCGCGAAGCTCTTCGCTCACGCGCAGGCGCTCATGCGCGAAATGGGTATCTCCGTCGGCGAAGCATCCACCGGCGGCGGCTCGGACGGCAACTTCACCTCCGCCCTCGGCATTCCCACCCTCGACGGCCTGGGTCCCATCGGCGACGGCGCCCACAGCCCCCGCGAGCACGTCGTCATCCGACACCTCCCCGAACGCGCCGCCCTCCTCGCCGCCCTCCTCGCGACTCTGTAGAAATTCCTCCCGATTCGGTGAGGTGTCATCCCGAACCGAGCCGCGTTCTTTGCGGGTCGGGGTGAGGGATCTGCTTTCCCCGCGAAGCCGCGCCAGATGCTTTGCGTTCGGTGTCTCGGGCAAATCCGGGTGGCAGCGGCGGGAGCATGCATTGATTTGGCGAAGCTTACAACGATTAAGTGCTGGGTGCGAGTCAGTGGTCGGGCGATGGGTAAATTTGATACATCTGGGTGCCGGGGGGACGAACCTGATGGAGTTTGAGCCGGTGGTCGTCGAAAGTCAAAAGTTGAGAGTTGAAAAAAGCGGCAGCGCGCTCCCGGCCACCAAACAGGCCTGCAGCCGCAGAAGAACGCCGGCGAGACGCCGGCGCTACTTGGGGGGACACGATACACGCATCGAGATATTTTCGTACTTAAGTCCTTTGCTATCAACAACAGTAAGAAAATTTCTCGATACACTTTTCGTGTTTTTGAAGTGCCGCGGCGGGTGCACCAGAATTGGTGCAATTTTCGCATTATCTACCGCAAAAAATCCGCTTCTCGCTATCTTCTATAGATATTCGTTCCTGAGGTATTCGACGGTTTGCTGCTGCAGGGTGTCGTAGCCGCAGTGCAAGACCTGGCGAACTGCGTCTTCGGGCGTGGGCGCGGTGGCCATGCGATCGATGAGCCGGCTGACGTCGCCCATCCCTTCGTTCTGAATCATGGCCTCGACCACCGCCAGCGACCACGCATAATTCAGCCCCGCCGAATCGGTCGGCAAGGTCAGCCAGGATCCCTCGAGCGACTTCAGGCTGGGTACGGAGCCTTGCTCGGCCGCGGTGACCAGCGCGCTCGCATCCGCTGTGCTGCGCCGGCCCTCCATCCATTGCGCGACTCCTTCCTGCAGCCAGGTTGGCGCGCGCCCGTCGGATTTTTGCGTGATGAAGCTGTGCGTCAGTTCGTGCTTGAGGACGTGCGCCAGTTCCGGCGTGACGCTGGTAAGCCCTTGCACTGGAACGCGCAGGCGGCCGTCGTAGATTGCGCCGGCCCAGTCGGGCGCGCGCGTGATGTCCTCGAACGCCTGCTGCGTGTACAGGATGACGCTGATCTGATTGGGCGGCGTGTAGTCGAGCTGCGCCTGGATGTCAGTGAAATCGCTCTCGAGGACGCGCAGGATCGCGCGCGCCAGATCGGGCGCCGCTCCGCCGTAATATTTCAGCGCAAAATGTTCAGTTTCGCCCTCGCGGAATCCTTCCTCGACTTGCTGGTCCTTCTGCGCCTTGGCCAGCGCTTGTTCGACCTGCGGATCGGGATGCAGTTGCTCGGAGCGCTGCCATTCCTTGATAGCCTGCGACGTTTTGTTCGCGCCGTAATAGGCCCAGCCCATCAGCTTGGCAATGATGGCCGCTTCCGGTGCTGAATCGCCCGCCACTTCGCCGGCGTGCTCGAGCGGATCGAGCGCCTCCGTGAATTTGCTTTCGCGCAAGTCCAGCGCCGCCAGATTCAGCAGCAGCGGGACGTTATCGGGGGCGAAGATCAGCGCCTGGCGATATTGGTCGGCGGCGGAATTGAGGTTCCCCTCCGCAATCAGGAACTGCGCTGCCGCGTAGTGAGCGGCAGTGGCTTTGGCGACCGCTTGCGGCAAACCCGAGCGGGCATCCATCTCGAGATTCGCGATGTAGGCGTAGTCGATGGAATTGTCGTGCACCGCAAGCTTGAAGACGTCTTCATAGCCGCGCACGGGAGGAGCTTGCGGCACCGCGGCCGCCGCTTCGGACACGCTTGCCGCCGGGGAGTAACCCAGGTTGTCGCGTTCGATGCGCGCGACGATGGCCCGCGGGATCGACATGCGTCCCGCCGGTGTCTCATAGCTCACATGTTGCGCGTCTTCCGTCACATTCGCGGCGGTAATGCGATGGCCGTTTTTCAGCACAATGGTGTCGGCTGCGGAAGAGACAGCGGTGGCGGCCAAGAGAACGGCGAAGAGCGCAACGCGCATACATCAATTTTAAGCAACGCCCCGGCAGCGCCGCCCGGCTCGCTTGCTGGGCATTGTCCTAAGCGGTACAGTCGGGGCGTGTTGCGCTTCCTGCGATCTTCGCTGGCCGTCGGATTTGCGATCGCCGCATGCTGCGCGGCCGCATCGACGCGGACGCAGAGTCAAACGACGGCCTCCGCCGCGCCGCAAAGCCAGGCTCAGCCGCAAACGCAACCACGGCAGGGGAAACCGCCGCAGCCCCAGCCGAGCCAGCCCGCCGGAGTCCAAGCGGCGGCGCCGCAAAGCGCGAGCGCGCCTGGCGGTCCTCGCGCGCTATTCCAGGCGCTGAACGCGCTGCGGCCGGACGCCTCGCAGGTCTACTCGGTCAAGTTTCTGACCCTGCGCCGCGACGTTCTGAATATCACGCTGGAGGAGGGCAAAATCGCCTTCCTGCAGCCGCTCGACGGCCGCATCACGGGCATGGTGTTTGCGGGACAAGGTCATGCCATCGCCATCCCGCGCGATCCGGGCGAGCGGCGCTCGCTGGCGCAATTCACGGGCGTGCCGATCCTCGACCAGTCGTTCTCGCGCGCCTATTTTCGTTTCGACGACAACACCGCTCAAGAAATCGCGGCCCAACTGGCTAAAGCGGGCGAGAAGCCAAAGACGGACGCGCAGTTCGTGGAGAACTGGGATCCCATCTTCGCCAACACGAACGCGTGGCATTCGTTGCGGGTCATGGAGGACTGGCTTTCAACCGCGCCGCTTCCGTACTTTTACGCCGGAATCGTCAGCAACACGGCGGGAATGATCGACCTGGACGTGGACCAGCGCCGGGAGGAGCAGGTGCTCTTCGGGCATCCGCGGCGGATGGCCGGCGGGCAGCTTACTTACGATGTTTGGTCCTCCTTTCGGGCGCAGCAACCCATGCAGGGTTCGAGCGAGACGCTGGCACCCATCGACTACAACATCGACACCAAAATCGCGGATGACCTGTCGCTGGACGGCACGACGGTCATGGACGTGAAAGCGCTGCGCGGCGGCGACCGCGTGGTGCCTCTGGAACTTTCGCGGCGGCTGGTGATTGCGAGCGTGAAGGATGGGAGCGGAGCGCCGCTGGTCTATTTCCAGAACGAGGATTTGAGCAAGCGCCAGGTGGCCACGCGCGGCAACGACATGGTGCTGGTGGTGCTGCCCGCGGCGCTGCGCCAAGGACAGGAGTTCCGGCTGGCGGTTTCCTACCACGGCAGCGTGATCAGCGACGCGGGAAACGGCGTGGAATACGTGGGGGAGCACGAGACCTGGTACGCGCATCCGGAAGGCATCGCCGATTTCGCTTCTTTCGATCTGACCTTTCGCTGGCCGAAGCGCTATACGCTGGTGGCCACGGGGAAAAAAGTGGAATCGCGGGACGAAGGCGACTTCGAGTGGGGCCACTGGGTTTCGCAAGTGCCGTTCGCGGTGGCCGGATTCAATCTGGGCGAATACAGAAAAGAAACGGCCAATGCTGCCGACCCGCGCATTCAGCTGTACGCGAATCAGGAGCTCGAAACAGCGATTGTGGCGCGCCTGGAACAGCGCGTGGCACCGCTCCTGCGGCCGGGCCGGCCCGGCCAGCCGGGACTACCCTCGGCAGGGCTGGACAGTCCTTCTTCGCCGACTCCCGATCCCGCATCCGTGTTGAAGAAGTTGGGCGGCCAGATCCTTGACGCCATTCACTTCTACGAGAAGCTGAACGGGCCGTTTCCCTTCGGCAGCCTGGAGATTTCTCAGATTCCCGGCACGGTGGGACAGGGCTGGCCGGGGCTCGTTTACCTTTCGACCTACGCCTTTCTGCCGCCGGAGCCGGAGGAGAGCGCCGGGCTGAGCCGCGAGTCCCAGGAAATGGCGCACGAAATCATGCCCTTCCACGAAGTGGCGCATCAGTGGTGGGGCAACGTGACCGTGGCGGCGACTTACCGGGACATGTGGATCGAGGAAGGGATGGCGAACTATCTCTCGCTCATGTATGACAACAGCCGCAGGCCGAGTTCGCACCCCCTCAACCGTTGGCTGGAGCGATATCGCGACCAACTGCTGGCGGCTGCGCCGGGAACGGGAGAGGACGTGGAGGAAGCGGGACCGCTGACGCTGGGCTACCGGCTGGGCTCTTCCAAAGCGCCGGACGCGTACAACGCCATCATCTACGGCAAAGGCTCGTGGGTCATGCACATGATACGGGAGATGCTGCGCGATCCTGCCTCGCGCGATCCGGACGCGCGTTTCCGGCAGCTGCTGCAAACCGTTCTGACGCAGTACCGCTTCAAGGCGCTTTCGACCGCGGATTTCCAGCACGCCGTCGAGCAGGAAATGACTCCGGCGATGGACCTGGAAGGCGACCACACCATGAACTGGTTCTTCCAGGAATGGGTGAAGAACACGGGAATACCGCACTATTCGTTGGAGTACGAGACGCGGCGCGCGCGACGCGAATTCATCATCCGCGGCCGATTGCGGCAAGCGGAGGTGGACGATCTGTTTACCGCGGCAGTGCCCATCTATGCGGCGCAGCTGGGACGCCCGCCGGAACGGTTAGGCGTGGTGGTGACCACGGGCGGAGAAACGGAGTTCCGATTCGTCACGCATTTCCGGCCGTCTCGCCTGCTGATCGACCCGGATCTGACGCTGCTTTGCGCGACGCACTGAAGGCAGAGGGCAAAAGCCCGAAAATCGAAATTCGAAATTCGGAAAGCAAGAACCGATGGGGTGTAGCGGGGCTGAACCTCAGGCGCTGTGCCGAAACCCGAAACAAAACTAAAGGCGAGGACAAAACCAAAACGAAGAACAAAACTAAAACCAAAAACGCCGGCGAGACGTTGGCGCTACTGGTGGAGGAGTGCGGCGTGACGCGAGGAGGCCATCGAATTTCGAATTTCGATGTTCGTATGGCGGGGTCTGTCGGGTGTGCGCCAGGGCACGTCGAACTGTGACGCCCGTCACATCCGGCAGGACAGGATTTTTTTTACACTGAAGTTTTTTTGCGATTTTTTCTTGCGTCCGGCGAATTCACGTCTTATGCTTGTCGGTCCTGAGCGGACTCTTGGGTATCAACGGGTGGACCCGAAGGCGTTGAAGAAGTGCCGCGCCGGGTTTGAGGCCGCCAGGCCGTGAGTCGCCGCCGCCGTGGGGGCAGGGCGGCCGATTCGTTGTCCTAAAGTACGAAAGCCCTTCAATTTTTCGCAGGCATCCGCCAAGACAAGTGTCTGGGGAACGCTGAGTGGATTCTGAAGGAACAGAAACTACAACACAAACCCAGGACAAGCTGATCCAGCCGGGCCACACGATGGCCACGGTGACGGACAAGATCAGCTCGATCGTGCTGACGCGCGGCACGACCATGGGCTGGGTCGGCGGTTTCGCGGTTGCGTTCGCCCTGTTCGTGCTGCTGAACGTGGCGATGGGCTATCTGTTTTTCATGGGCGTCGGGATCTGGGGCATCAACATCCCGGTGGCCTGGGCCTTCGCCATCACCAACTTCGTGTGGTGGATCGGAATCGGGCACGCCGGGACGCTGATATCCGCCTTCCTGCTGATCATGCATCAGAAGTGGCGCACCTCGATCAACCGGTTTGCGGAAGCGATGACGATTTTCGCGGTGGCCTGCGCGGGAATGTTTCCGCTGCTGCACATGGGCCGGCCGTGGCTCTTCTATTATCTGTTGCCCTATCCGAACGTGATGTGGCTGTGGCCACAGTTCCGCAGCCCGCTGGTTTGGGACGTTTTTGCGGTATCGACCTATCTGACGGTTTCCCTGTTGTTCTGGTACATCGGCCTGCTGCCGGACCTGGCCACGCTGCGGGACCGCGCGAAGAAAAAAGTAACGCAGGTGATCTACGGCTTCTTTTCGTTGGGCTGGCGCGGCTCGGCGTCGCACTGGAGCCGCTACGAAAAGGCATCCATCCTGCTGGCCGGCTTGGCGACGCCGCTGGTCGTTTCCGTGCACACGGTGGTGAGCTTCGACTTTTCGATCGCGCTGGTGCCGGGATGGCACAGCACGATCTTCCCTCCCTATTTCGTAGCCGGCGCGATTTATTCCGGATTCGCGATGGTGCTAACGCTGGCCATTCCGCTGCGCAAGTGGTACCGGCTGGAAGACATGGTCACCATCAAGCACCTGGACATCATGGGCAAGGTGATGTTGGCGACCGGGGTGATCGTGGCCTACGGCTACATCATGGAAACGTTCATGGCCTTCTACAGCGGGAATGGTTTCGACCGCTACATGATCATGAACCGCATGGTGGGGCCATACAAGTACGTGTATTGGACGCTGATCAGCTGCAACATCGTGATACCGCAAGCGTTGTGGTGGAAGAAAGCCCGGCGGAACCCGCTCTTTCTGTTCATCATATCGATCGTGATCAACATTGGGATGTGGCTGGAGCGATTCGTGATCATCGTCGTGAGCCTGCACCGCGAATACCCGCCATCGTACTGGGGGATGTTCTACCCGACGCGCTGGGACTGGGCGGTGCTGTTCGGCTCGATGGGGCTGTTCCTGACGCTGTTCTATCTGTTCATTCGCTTCCTGCCGATGATCTCGATCGTGGAAATGCGCGCGCTGGTGCAGAAAACCGAGAAGAAGGAGGAGGCGGCCGCTTAGGCCGAACATCGGGACATCTATGCCGCAGGTCTTCCATCGCAGCGCAAACCTGATCGCGCGAGTATCGATCATCGCGGTCGTGGTGCTGATCGGGGTGCTCACTTACGCGCTCTACCAGATCGAAGAATCCGCTTGGTATACGAATATCGGGGAGGCAAGGCCGCAGCCCGTGCCGTTCAGCCACCGGCATCACGTCGGGGAACTGGGCATCGACTGCCGCTACTGCCACACCTCGGTGGAGAAGTCCGCGTTCGCCGGCTTTCCTCCCACCGAAACCTGCATGAGCTGTCACTCGCAGATTTGGACCAACGCGGCGATGCTGGAGCCGGTGCGCGCCAGTTACCGCTCCGGTGTTTCGATTTCGTGGATCCGGGTGAACGCGCTGCCGCAGTTCGTTTATTTCGATCACAGCATTCACGTGCGGATGGGCGTCGGGTGCACCACGTGCCACGGCCCGATTGCCAGCATGCCGCTGACCTATCGCTACGGGACGCTGTACATGTCCTGGTGCCTGAATTGCCACCGGCAGCCATCGAAGTTTCTGCGGCCCCGATCGGAAGTTTTCGACCCGTATTATCAGCCGCCGTCGGCGGTGCATGCGGTGACGTTTCGCGGCGTGAAGTACACCGATCAGCTCGCGCTGGGACGCCAACTGATGAAGGATTACAAGGTTTATAGCCTAACGGACTGCGATACATGCCATCGATAAAACGACCATGAGTTCTGATCCCAATTCGATTCACGGAAGTGCAGCGGGCCCGAACCCTGCGGACGCGGCGCTGACAGCTTCTGCAGCGCCTTCCGCTGCAGGGAAGGACGCGCCGCGCGAGTGGAGGAGCATCGGGGAGTTCCACAATACTCCGGAATTTCGAGCAGCCTTGGAGGGCGAATTCAGCGCCAACGCGCAACTGCCCGATGCCCCCGGGCGTTTGACGTCTTCTGCGGCGGCGCAAGCGCCGAGGCCGGAGGCTGAGGAGACGTGGCGTCCGAGGCCATGGGAAGCGTGGCTGCGGGATGCGGATTTGCAGCAGCAGATGCGCATGGCGGACAGTTCGTCCGCGGCGGAGAAGACCACAGCGCCAAGCGCCGCGCCCCAGGACGCGAAGGACGGAATGAACCGGCGCGACTTGCTGAAGCTGGCAGCGGTAGGGGCAGCAACGGCAGGTCTGAGCGCGTGCACGATTCTGCCCACCGAACACATTGTTCCCTACGTGCGGCAGCCGGAAGAGATCATTCCAGGAAAGCCGCTGTTCTATGCCACTTCGATGACCATGCAAGGGGTTGCGACTGGCCTGCTGGTCGAGAGCCATATGGGTCGCCCGACGAAGATGGAGGGCAATCCGGAGCATCCGGGAAGCTTGGGCGGGACGGACGTTTTTCTGCAGGCATCCGTGCTGGATCTTTACGATCCCAACCGCTCGCAGACGGTGCTGCGCGACGGGCGCATCAGCAGCTGGCAAGAGTTTGTGGCGGAAATGGGGAATGAGCGCGCGGCGCTGAGCCCGAAGGGAACCGGCCTGCGCATTCTGACGCAAACGACGAGTTCTCCGTCGTTCGGGGCGCAACTTCGGAAATTGCAAGCCCAATTTCCGAACGCCAAGTGGCACCAGTACGAGCCGTGCGGTCTGGATTCGGTGCGGGAAGGGTCGCGGCAGGCGTTTGGGCGGATAGTCAACGCGGTGTATCGAGTCGACCGTGCGGACGTGATCGTGTCGCTGGAGTCGGATTTTCTGGTGTCCGGGCCGGGCCATGTGCGCTACACGAGGGAATTTGCGTCGCGCCGCAGCATTGAGGGAACGAACGCGAATCTGAACCGGCTCTATACGGCCGAAAGCATGCCCACCAGCACGGGCGCGATGGCCGATCATCGTTTGCGGGTGCGCTCGAGCGAAATCGAAGGGCTGGCACGGCGGCTGGCGACGGCGATTGGGATTGCGCTTCCCGGCGGAGCAGGAGCGGAGAGCGCGAACGTGCCGGAGAAGTGGGTACAGGCCGTGGCACGGGATCTACTGAAGAACCGCGGGGCAAGCCTGGTAATCGCAGGCGAAGGACAGCCGCCCATCGTTCATGCGCTGGCGCACGCGATGAATGATGCGCTGCAAAACGTGGGCAAGACGGTCTACTACACGGACCCGGTGGAATTGAACCCGGTAAACCAGACGGAGTCGCTGCGCGAACTGGTGAACGACCTGAACGCCGGGCAAGTGACACTGCTGATGATTTTGGGAGGGAATCCGGTGTACGACGCGCCCGTGGATCTGGGATTCCAGGCGGCGCTGATGAAAGCGCCCGTGCGTGTGCACTGCGGGTTGTACAAGGACGAGACCGCGGAATGGTGCAACTGGCACATCCCGGCCGCGCATTACCTGGAATCGTGGGGAGATGGGCGAGCCTATGACGGAACCATCGGCATTCAGCAGCCTCTGATCGCGCCGATTTATGGAGGGAAGACATACCAGGAAGTGGTCGCCACGCTCACGGGAGACGAAGGGTTGAGCAACCACGACCTGGTGAAAGGCTATTGGCAGGCGCAGGGCGCGCCAAAGGGGCAGAAGTTCGAGGAGTTCTGGGAAGTCACTTTGTACAACGGCGTGATGACCAACACGGCGCTTCCGGCCATTAGCGTGCCGTTGAGCCACGGGTTCTTGCAGCAGCCGCCGGCGACTTCGCCGGTGCAGGGGAAAGAATTGGAACTGACGTTCCGTCCCGACCCGACGATATTCGACGGGCGATTCGCGGACAATGGGTGGCTGCAAGAGACTTCGAAACCGATTACGCGCATCACCTGGGACAACGCGGTGTTGATGAGCCCGGCGACGGCCGCGCAGCACGGGCTGAACCACCGCGATTACGTCACGCTGCGCTGCGGCGGGCGCGAGGTGAGCGGCGGCGTTTTCCTGGCGGTCGGGCACGTGGATAACGCCGTGACCGTGCATCTGGGCTATGGCCGCTGGCGCGCGCCGGGGCCGCCGCACCTGATTATTGGTCCCGGGGGCACCAAGGACAGGAAGTTCGGGTTTAACGGGTATGTTTTGCGCACGTCGACGGCTCCCTGGATTGCAAGCGCGCCGGTGCAAATCGAGAACACTGGCAAGAAGTATGAGTTTGCTGCCGAAGAGCACCAGTGGCTGATCAACAACAAGGGCCTGGAATCGGATGATGTGAGCGTGAACGCCTTCAAGCGCGACCTGGTGCAGGTAGCCACGCTCGACGAGTTCAAGCGCGACCCGAATTTCGCTCGAGTTCCGGAGGACCAGGAGACAAAAAGCCTCTCGCTCTACCCGAACTATCAGTACACCGGGTATGCCTGGGGCATGGCCATCGATCTGAACAAATGCGTGGGCTGCAATGCCTGCGTGGTGGCCTGCACCTCGGAGAACAACGTGGCGACGGTGGGCAAGGATCAGGTGGATCGAGGGCGCATCATGCACTGGATCCGGATCGACACCTACTTCCACGGCGGAGTCGAGGCGCCGGACATATATTTCGAGCCGCTGCCGTGCATGCAATGCGAGAACGCGCCGTGCGAGTACGTCTGTCCGGTGGGGGCGACAACGCACAGCTCCGAAGGCCTGAACGACATGACGTACAACCGGTGCGTGGGCACGCGCTATTGCTCGAACAACTGTCCTTACAAGGTGCGCCGTTTCAATTTCTATCTGTATTCCGACTACACGACGCCGAGCCTGTACGGAGTGCGCAACCCGAACGTGACGGTGCGCAGCCGCGGAGTGATGGAGAAGTGCACGTACTGCGTGCAGCGCATCAACGCGGCCAAAATCCGCTCGGCGGAGGAGAACCGCACGGTGCGCGACCTGGAAATTCTGACGGCGTGCCAGCAGGCCTGCCCGGCGGGCGCGATCATGTTCGGAAACATCAACGACAAGAACGCGCACGTGACGCACTGGAAGGCGCAGTCGCGCAATTACGTTCTGCTGGCGGACCTGAACACGCGCCCGCGCACCAGCTATCTGGCGCGGGTGCGGAATCCCAATCCGGAGATGGCCGGGTAAGGCGATGAAAGCGCAAACCGATCAACTGTACGGTCTGATCGCGGAATTCACGACGCCGGACGAGGTGCTGGAGGCGGCGCGGAAGACCTACGCGGCCGGCTTCCGGAGCATCGACGCGTACTCGCCCATTTTCGTGGAGGGGCTGTCGGAGGCGATCGGGTTCGAGAAGACGCGGCTTCCGTTGATCGTGATGATCGGAGCCATCCTGGGCGGGCTGACCGGTTTCTTCATGTGCTTTTACGCGAACGTCATCAGCTTGCCGTGGAACATCGGCGGACGCCCGCACAACAGCTGGCCGGCGTGGATTCCGATCACGTTCGAATTGACGATTCTCGGAGGGGCGCTGGCCGCCACGTTCGGCATGATCGGGCTGAACGGTCTGCCGCGGCCGCATCATCCGGTTTTTAACGTAGCGAATTTCGCGCGAGCTTCGAGCGACCGCTTCTTCCTGTGCGTGGAGGCGAGTGACCAGCAGTTCGATTTCGCGAAGACGAAGACGTTCTTGGAGAGTTTGGATCCCGACGATGTTTATGAAGTCCAAAACTAAATTCGCACCGGCAGCGCAGAACAATCTGCGGTGGCACAAACGCGCCGGCGGGATGGCGCAAGTGGCCGCGGCCGCCGTGCTGCTGGCGGGCGTGCTTTCGGGCTGCCGCCTGGATATGCACATCCAGCCGAAATATGTGACGGAACAGCCGACGGGATTTTTCGCGGACGGGCGGTCGGAGCGGCCGGTCGTCCCGGGAACGGTTGCGCGCGGGCACCTGCAGACGGACGAGCTGCTGTACACCGGTATGGAGAACGGGGTGGAGTCGAACCGCTTTCCATTCCCCATCACGCGAGCCGATCTGGAGCGGGGCCGCGAGCGGTTCAACATCTACTGCACGCCGTGCCACGACTACACCGGGAATGGGAACGGAATGATCGTGCAGCGGGGGCTGACGCATCCGCCGTCGTACAACATTCAGCGGCTGCGGGACGCTCCGGTAGGGCATTTCGTGAACGTCATGACGAATGGGTTCGGAGCAATGTACAGCTACGGGTCGCGAATCACGCCGGCGGACCGCTGGAGAATCGCGGCGTACATCCGGGCTCTGCAATTGAGCCAGCACGCGCCGGTGCAGGACGTTCCGGCGAATGAGCTGCAGACGCTGAATCACCCGGCCCCCGAAGCGCCTGCGGTGACAACGTACGCGAAGCCGGGCAACAACGGGCTGCCAGCGGGCACAGGAAACAACGACCAGTGAACGGAGCAGGGACAATGCAATCGCGGTTAGAACGGGCGCAAAGGGCCGCGCTGGTCGCGGGCGTGGTGGGGGCCGTACTGTGCGTGCTGTTTGCGCTATTCCTGCCCCATGCGCCGGGACAATTTTTCCGCTCCTACCTGTTCGCGTTCGTGTTCTGGCTGATGCTGCCGATGGGTTGCATAGCGGTCTTGATGCTGCATCATCTGACCGGCGGGTGGTGGGGATATCCGATCCGGCGATTGCTGGAGGCGGGGACGCGGACGTTCGGGCTGATGGCCGTGCTGTTTATTCCGCTGTTTTTCGGGCTGTCGCAGATTTATCCGTGGGCCAACGCGAACATGGTGAAGGCGGACCCGATCCTGCAATACAAGCACGGGTACATGAATTCCAGCGAGTTCATCATCCGCACCATCATCTATTTCGCGATCTGGCTGATTCTGGCGATTTTTCTCAATCGCTGGTCGAAGCAGCAGGACGACCCGGGCAGCCAGGAATGGAAACTGAAGAAGCGCATGGAAAAGCTGAGCGGGCCGGGGCTGATCCTGTGGGGCTTGGCGTTGACCTGGGCCGCGGTGGATTGGGTGATGTCCATCGAGTCGCACTGGTTTTCGACCATCTACGGAATGATCTTCATGGTGGTCGCGGCGCTGGCGGCGCTGTCCTTCATCCTGTTCGTTTACCGCCTGCTCTCGAACGAGGATCCGCTGAAGGACTGCGTGGTGGCGGAAGACCACAACGATCTGGGCAACCTGATGCTGGCCTTCCTGTTGCTGTGGGCCTACCTGTCATTCTCGCAATTCCTGATCATCTGGGAAGGGAACTTGAAGGACGAAATTCCGTGGTACCTGGCGCGGGCCTTCGGGGGATGGAAGGGAATTGCGATCGTTCTGATCGTGCTGCACTTTTTTGTGCCGTTCTTCCTGCTGCTGCAGAAGCCGCTGAAGAGGAATCTGAGTTCGCTTTCGCGGATTGCGCTGTATCTGTTCTGCCTGAGCTTGATCGACGTGTACTGGCTGGTGACGCCGGCTTTTCGGACGGACCGGAAGGGGCCGTACTTCCACCCGCTGGATTTCGTCACGTTGCTGGCGGTGGGAGGGCTGTGGATCGCGGCGTTTCTGTGGCAACTGAAGAGATGGCCGCTGTTACCGCAGCGCGATCCACGATTTGAGGGAGCGCTGGAACATGCAGCCGGAGAATGAGATTCAGCCAACCCGGGAGCAGGGGTACGAAAGGCGGGACGCGAGCATCCGCGGGCTGCTGGTGTTCGGCGTGTTGCTGGCGGCATTGCTGGTGTTCGTGTTCTTCGCGATGAAGTGGACGTTCAATTGGCTTGCGGCCGTAACCCCGCGGGGGGCGCCGCCAGCGCCGTACGAGACCAACATCCGGCAGGCGCCGCCACCGCCGCAGTTGCAGGCCCTGCCACATCAGGACTTGCATGGGTATTGCGAGCAACAACTGAAGGAGTTGAACAGCTACGGATGGGTGGACAAGCAGAGCGGCGTCGTCCACATACCGATCCAGCGGGCCATGGATATCGTCTTGCAGCAGGGTTTTGCGGCACGGCCGGAGAGCGAAATCAGCCCGTATGACAAACAGGCCATCGTTCCCGTGGGGAACGTGAACGCGCTGCCGCCGGAAGGTATCGGGGGACAATGCGCGTTCGTGGATGCGCAAGCAGAAGCGGCCCACAACAAGAGCGAGAACCGTTCACCAAGGGGAGCTCGGTAAGAAGGTGGGGAGTTGAAAACAGAAAGAAAAGCACGCGAACTGGTTGAAGGATTCCGGAGCGGCGGATGGCATTCGCTGATTGCGATGGCGGCGTTGTTTGCCGTGGCCGCCGTTCTTCCTTGCGGGGCTGCAGCACAGGAGCTGGGCGGTTCGGTTCCGGTGCAAAACATCGGTGTGCGTCCGTCATTGCTGAAAGACGTGGGAATCGATCAGAAGCTCAACGCGCAGATTCCCTTGAATCTGACGTTCACGGACGAGAACGGGAAAACCGTGCAGTTGAGCCAGTATTTCGGTTCCAAGCCGGTGATTCTGACGCTGGTGTATTACACGTGTCCCATGCTGTGCACGCGCATTCTGGACAATCTGGACATGAGCCTGCGGGCCATTCCGCTGAATCTGGGCAAAGACTACAACGTGGTGACCGTGAGCATCGATCCCAGCGACACGACCTCCGAGGCCGACTCGAAACATCAGCTGTACACCGGAATCTACGACCGGCCGGGCGGCGCGCAGGGCTGGCATTTTCTCACGGGAAAGCAGGCGGAGATCAAGGAACTGGCGGCAGCGGTGGGGTTCCGGTACAAGTACGATCCCACCTCGAAGCAGTTCGCGCACGCCAGCGGAATCATGATCGCTACTCCGAAGGGCAAGCTGTCGCGGTATTTCTACGGGATCACCTTCCGGCCGATCGACCTGCGGCTTGCGCTGGACCAGGCGTCGTCCGACAAGATCGGGTCGCCGGTCGACGCCGTGCTGCTGTTCTGCTGCGAGTACAACCCGGCGACCGGGAAATACGGGGTCATCATCTCGCACGTGATTCAGCTGGCGGGAGGCGTGACGCTGCTGGCGCTGGGCGGTTTGATGTTCTTTCTTTTCCGCCGGGAGCACTACGGGAAATTGAAGGGACGGCACGCATGAACGGGATGCCGGTAAGCTTTTGCGCAGAAGGAGCAGTCGCGCACAGATCATGATCCACTTTGCTCAAGAAGGGTTGAACTCGGCGGCTGCGCTGGCGGCGTTGATTCCGTTGCACCCGCCGACGGCGAGTAATGTCGCGGGCCAAGTGGACGAGGTCTTCTATTTCCTGACGTTCATCACCGTGTTCTTCAGCGCGCTGATCTTCGGATGCATTTTCTATTTCATGATCAAGTACCGGCGGCGTTCGGAAGACGATCTCCCCGAGCAAATTCACGGCAGCTTGCCGCTGGAAGTGATCTGGACGGTGATCCCATCGATCATCTGCGCGGTGATTTTCGTGTGGTCGTCGTATCTGTACGTGCGCAATTCGCGCCCGCCCAAGAACGCCACCGACATTTACGTCATCGGAAAACAGTGGATGTGGCACATCCAGCATCCGGAAGGCCCGCGCGAAATTGACGCGCTGCATATTCCGGTGAACCAGGCCATCAAGCTGACGATGACGTCGCAGGATGTCATCCACGCGTTCTACATTCCGGCCTTTCGGGTGAAGAAGTCGGTGCTGCCGGGCAGTTACAACGAGATCTGGTTCACGCCGGACAAGATCGGCAAGTTCCATCTGTACTGCACCGAGTATTGCGGCGCGGGCCATTCGAAAATGATCGGCTGGGTGTACGTGATGAGCCAGCGGGACTACACGGCGTGGCTCGACGGGCAGATGAAGGATCAGTCGATGGCGCAGGAAGGCGCGAGGTTGTTCGCCCAGCTGGGATGCAGCACGTGCCACGCGGCCAATGGCACGGGCCAGGGCCCGTCGTTCGCCGGAATTTACGGAAAACCGGAGACGCTGAAGGACGGTTCAACGCGCATTGTGGATGAAACGCTGATCCGGCAGGCCATCATCACGCCCAATTCCGTCCTGCTGCCGAAGTATCCGCCGATCATGCCGACGTTCCAAGGCCAGGTGAACGAATTGCAAGTGCTGCAGCTGATGGCCTACATCAAGTCGCTGGGAACTGAAGAAAGGACTTCGAAGCAATGAGTACGGTAGTCGCAGAACTTCCGCAGGCGCCGTCTGAAAGCCGGCCGAATTATCTGACGGCGAACTACGGGCTGAAGTCATGGCTTCTGACCACCGACCACAAGCGGATCGCGCTGCTGTACCTGGTATCGATCACCTTCATGTTTGCGGTGGGCGGGATCGCGGCGGTGATGATGCGCATTCAGCTGATTCAGCCGCAGGGCGCCATCGTCGAGCCGGAAACCTATAACAAGCTGTTCTCGATCCACGGGATCGTGATGGTCTTCTTCTTCCTGGTTCCGTCGATTCCCGCGACGCTGGGCAATTTCCTGATCCCCATGATGATCGGGGCGCGCGACGTGGCTTTCCCGAAACTGAACTTGCTGAGCTGGTACCTGTACATCACGGGTTCAACGGTCATGCTGTGGGCCATCATGTCAGGCGGAGTGGATACGGGCTGGACGTTCTATCCGCCCTATAGCAGCACGTATTCGCACACGCACGTGGTTGCGGCGGGCATGGCGATTTTCATCGCGGGGTTTTCGTCCATCTTGACCGGGTTGAACTTCATCGTAACGATCCACAAGATGCGCGCGCCGGGGATGACCTGGTTCCGCATGCCCTTGTTCCTGTGGTCGATGTACGCCACCAGCATCATTTTCATTCTGGGGACGCCGGTGGTTGCGATCACGCTGTTTCTGATGGTGCTGGAGCGGTTGTTCCACGTGGGCATCTTTGATCCGGCGGTGGGAGGCGACCCGCTGCTGTTCCAACACCTGTTCTGGTTCTATTCGCATCCGGCCGTGTACATCATGATTCTTCCTGGGATGGGTGTGGTCAGCGAACTGATTACCGCGTTTTCGAAGAAGCGCGTCTTCGGGTATACGGCAATTGCGTATTCGAGCATGGCCATCGCGCTGCTGAGCTTCCTGGTTTGGGGACACCACATGTTCGTCACGGGCCAGTCGGTTTACACCAGCCTGATTTTCTCGGTTCTGAGCTTTGCGGTGGCGATTCCGTCGGCGATCAAGGTATTCAACTGGACGGCGACGTTGTACAAGGGCTCGATTTCGTACGAAGCGCCCATGCTCTACGCGCTGGGCTTCATTGGGTTGTTCACCATGGGCGGCTTGACCGGCCTGTTCCTTGCCTCTTTGTCGACGGACGTGCACCTGAACGGCACGTATTTCATCGTCGCGCACTTCCACTACATCATGGTGGGCGGCGCGGTGATGGCGTTTATGGGCGGAATCCATTATTGGTGGCCGAAAATGACCGGCCGGCTCTACCCGGATCTGTGGGCGCGGCTCGCCGCGTTGATTATTTTCATCGGGTTCAACCTGACGTTTTTCCCGCAATTTGTGATGGGCTATCTGGGAATGCCGCGGCGCTACGCCGTCTACCCGCCGGAATTTCAGACGCTGAACGTGATGTCCTCGGCGGGCGCCTCGATCCTCGGGGTGGGATACGTGATTCCGCTGATATACCTGATTTGGTCTTTCTTCTATGGGCCGGCGGCTGGACCAAATCCGTTTGGCGCGACGGGGCTGGAGTGGAAAACACCCTCGCCGCCGCCCACCGAGAATTTTGAGGAGATACCAGTGGTCACGGAAGAGGCCTACAACTATCCGGGCAAGAAGGCGGTGGTCGGTGTCTGAAATGGCGCATCCTACTCCCGGGCATCGCGTGCACGCGCCGGAGCTTTCGCATCAGTTCGAGACGGTCGAGCAGCAGCGCGAAGCCGGCACCCTGGGCATGTGGCTGTTCCTGGCCACCGAAATTCTGTTTTTCGGGGGGATGTTCACTTCCTACCTGATCTACCGGTCGCTGCACCCGCAGGCCTTCGTGATCGGCAGCCACCTGCTGGAAGTCAAGTTCGGGGCGACGAATACCGCCGTGCTGATCTGCAGCAGTTTGACGATGGCCATGGCCATCTACTCGGCGCAGACCGGCAAGAGCAAGGCCCGCATCATCACCTTCCTGGTGATTACGATGCTGTTCGGGCTGGCTTTTCTCGGCATCAAGTTCTATTTCGAGTGGTATCACGACTACCTCAACCTGATCGTTCCTGGCGTAGCGTGGAAATACCAGGCCGGATGGGGCACGCACGGGCCCGTGGTGCAAATGTTCATGGTTTTTTATTTCGTGATGACGGGAGTGCACGCGCTGCACATGATTGTGGGACTCGGCATCCTGACCGTGCTGATCGTCATGACCGCGCGCGGGCGTTTTGGCCCCACGTACTCGGCCCCGCTGGATATCAGCGGGCTGTACTGGCACTTTGTGGACATCATCTGGATCTTTTTGTTTCCGCTGCTGTATCTGATTGGCGGGCGCTATACGACGGGAGGGCACTGATGGTTGAGCATCGGCTGGGGGAAGAGTCTCCACGGCACCTCGTCCCGGCCAGGGTTTACATCGCCACCTGGGTGGCCCTGCTCATCCTCACCGCGCTGACCACCGGCGTGGCTTATATCGATCTTGGTGTGTACAACACGGTGGTTGCGCTGGTCATCGCCGGGATCAAAATGATGCTGGTGGTGCTGTTCTTCATGCACGTGAAGTACATCAGCGGGATGCCGAGAATCGTGATGATTGCGGCGTTGTTCTGGCTGGGCATCATGATGGCATTCACGCTGGCCGACGAACTTACCCGCGGTTGGACGCCCTTCGCCCATTCCTGGGGGAGCGGCGTGATCCTGCCTTTGCTGCCGCATCTGTTGCGGTAGTCCTCGACGCTGCCAAAGCGATTCGACCCGTTTGCTTTCGCTGGATTCTCGTCTGCGCCAGGCCGTCGGGCCGCATCGTGCAATTCAAGCCGCGAAATTCAGGATGCGCTCTCCGCCGAGATCGATCGATAGTGCCGCGGCTCGAAGAGCCTCGCGCTCAATCGCAGCTTGCAAGAGATCGGAAACACCCTCCGCGTGCCGAGATATTTGCGGAGTTGCATGCAGCAGAATGCCCCAGGGCTCGGCAGGCTCGTTGCGGAGGAAAGCACGATGCCAGACCGCAAGCCGTAGCCTCGCGCGAACACCGTCTAGTCTCGATGGGGGATCGGGGCTAACGAGCAGGACCAGGCCGTTTCGCGAAATCGCCCGATAGTGCACTCCAATCTGGCCTTTGCTGATGAAGGCGCGCCCGAACGAGCACAAAATGGCGTCTACGGCCAGTGAAGTCTGACCCGATTCGCGGAATGCGTTCCAAAGAGGGCCCCACACGACCGAGCGGAGGAGCGAGGGAGCGCGCGCGGTCAAAAGCTTGGCTGGAAAGCGTGTGTCGGTATGCCGGCCGGCTGCTGCCAGAGGATGCATTTTCTGTTCCTCCTTGAAGGCACTCGATCTTGCGTGTTTCCAAATCCACGGCGCAATGCGTCCAGACGGAAAGGAAGGAGTGCAGCGCTTGTTCTCCTTACATCGCGGCTTTTCCTGCGATCTTATGACTGCCGTGAGTGAAAGAAGTCTGGCCTTCCCGTCGCGGAGTTTCGGCCCAGCGTGACAGGTGGCTTACTGGCGACGCGATGAGCGCGTATCGCCGTTGGCTGGTGCGTTTCGATGCGGACGTTCGCCAGCGGCCGGGCAGTGACAGCAAAACGAAATTCGCCGTGCATATTTCTCGAAGGAACGGAAGTTGGCCGGCTGGTCGACCTTGCCCGAGAGCAGCCATGAAGGCGCACGTAACGCGCCAGCCCCTGGCGACAACTATAAGGCAAGTCGAGGCTGCGGTCGAGGGCCGTCTGCAGAATTGTCGCTGCAAAGTGAGAGTGTCCGGCTTGTGCAAGGTAGAAAAGTCCGGTTTCACGCGGGCGTGAGGGGGGCATGCTTCGACTGTCAACGCTCCGCGGGGATTCTTCACCCGGGCCGCGACATGTATGGGCGACTAGCTCATACAGACTGCGGCCGTTAGCCTTTTCGGCAGCCATCGCTTTCACCGCTTCGGTGGACAATGGTTGGCCGTGGGAATGAGATGAAGAAGGTTTGTGAGAATTGGTAGTGATTCAGCGTTTCCGAATAGGCGCGTACGCAGACGCAGCACAGCGGCAAGAACTACTTGTCCATGACGCGGCGGCTTTTCTGGGCAATGCTGAGTTCTACCAAGGTTTGGCGCGTCTACTGTTGAGCGGCGCGCAAGAGGACGATGTCGGAGGCAAAGTGAACTCGCAGGACCGCCAGCCTTTTGTCGTCCGGTGACCACGCAAACCCCGGGGAGCTGAAATGCGAAATGATGCCGCTGGTGAAGTGGGTGATCTGGCGAGGGCGGGAACCATCGAGCGGCTGCACCCAGATATTATCTACCCCTTTTCCCCGCACTGTGTAGGCGATGCTTTTTCCGTCCGGCGTAAAGACGGCGGCGCCGGTAAATCCTGGGTCGGGTTCAATCAGACGCGACGAATGGCTGGCATCCAGCTTGAGAAGCGCAATTTTCAGAGATGAGCTGCTGTTTCCCGATGGATTTTGCACCATAAGGTAGTACGCCAGCTGTTTCCCGTCTGGCGAAAGCGAAAACATGCCCCCCGCCACAAGGGAATGCGGCAACACAGACCCGGGAACCACTTCGCTGGGACCGCCGTCGAGTGACACTCTCTTCAGGGAAGACTGAACGGCGCCATACGCTTCGTAATACACCCATTTCCCGTCGGGTGAACACATGGGCAGCGCGTCTTCGGGGCCTTGAGTCAGCCGGACTGGGCTCGAGCCGTCGGCGTTTGCCTTCCAGATGCTAGCTACTTTGCTCGCGGCGTGACCGTACCACATGAAGACCACCGACTTGCCGTTCTGGCACCTCGAGGGGAAGGCGATCGTGGAATTCGGGTCGTTCAGTATCGTGGTTCGCGACCGTCCGTCCGCCGAGATGCGGAAAAGGTTGCCACCCCCAGTGAGAAACAAGTTTCGGTTGCCGTCCCAGTCGAAGAAGACGAAGGCGCCCTCCATCTGGGTCAGCGGCGTGGTAGCTGATGTCTCGCCGCCGTTGGGGGCGAGCAGTTCGAGTTGACTGGCGCCCTTCGAGTAGACGGCGGCGATGGTTTCACCGTCACGCGAAACAGAGAAGGACTTATATGAGTTCGTATCGCGGGTGATCGGAGTGAGTTTCCCCTCGGGATAGGACAGAAAATAGAGCTGGTTCCCGGACATTGCACCATTTTGGCGGTCGAGGAGGAGCCCTCTGCCGTCGTGCATCCAAGCCAATTCTTGCACAAACGTGGCCGTATGGGCGGCAATCGTGCTTAGCTTTCCAGAGGCGAGGTCGAGAATAGTCACTCCGCCTTGGATGTTCCACTCCGCGCCAACGGGCCACGCAATGCGTTGGCCATCCGAAGACCACGCCAGGCTGAAGCCCATTTCGTTGATGGGCCCTTTGTAGAGGACCTTCTCATCGCTGCCGTCGAGTGCGGCGGAGAGCAGGCGAAATTCGCCCATCACGGGATCTGCGCCCCGCAGATAGGCCATGCGCTGCCCGTCGGGCGAAAACGTGATGTTGCTATCCACATCCTTGACTATCATTTGCGGCGCGCCGCCCAGCACCGTGGCGCGGAACAAATTATTTTCGGTGGACGAGACTTGCTGGCGGAAGTAGATGTAATTTCCGTCCGGCGAAAAGGCCAGGCTGCTGTATTCGACGTCCTTGGGAGCGATAATCTGCGTGTCGCTGGCCGTCGGCACGTTGCGCAGCCACAAGCTTTGCTGGCTGCTAGGATCTTTTTTCACGCTGAGAATGTATTTGCCGTCGGGTGAGAGCGCCACTAGGATCACATCTCCGGACGCCGTCACCTGGCTCATGGTGAAATTCTGGAACGGAACTGAAGACGACGAAGTTTTCGGCGCGG
>JBJKQB010000212.1:0-19706 GCA_046705825.1 Candidatus Acidiferrales bacterium | reverse complement strand
TCGCGGAGAACATCCATGCACCGGAGACTCCCAACCCCTACTTTCAACAGAAATGCTGGATACTGCCCGGGCACCCCCGCGTCTGGCAACGACCTGCGAATTTTGCAACAATGGTCGGTCTTGCAGTAACTGCGGCATCAGGCCGGACACAATCGCTTGCGAAATGAACCTTCATGAACGCGCGTGAATCAAACCAGGCCCTTCCATTCGATCACGTCGAAGCGCATACGTTCCTCTCGAGCGGGGACGAACGCATGGCGGCGCTGATGCAAAAGGTCGGCGCGTTCCGGTTCCTGTTGGACGAATGCGACAGCGTGTACGAATCGCTGCTCGAAGCCATCGCGTACCAAAGCATCTCCGGAAAGGCGGCAGCGAAGATCTTCGAGCGCATCAAAGCGCTAGGATCGAACGGATGCCCCACGCCCCAGGAACTTCTACGAGTGCGCCCGCAAACATTGCGGAAGGCAGGACTCTCGGGAGCGAAAGTCCTGGCGGTGAAGGACCTAGCGCGGAAGACGATCGAGGGAATCGTGCCCAGTCTGGCGGAAGCGGAAAAGATGTCCGACCAGGAACTGGTGGCGCGGCTGAGCTCGGTGCGCGGCATCGGCGCGTGGACGGTCGAGATGTTTCTGATTTTCCGCCTGGGCCGGCCCGATGTGCTGCCGATCCACGATTACGGCGTACAAAAGGGATATGCGCTCACGTACAGGAAGCGGCGAATACCGAAGCCGAAGGAACTCCTGAAATTTGGAGAGCGCTGGCGGCCGTACCGGACGGTCGCGAGCTGGTACATGTGGCGGGCTGTCGAACTGGCGGGCAAAGATGGGCGCAAGTTGACCAAAAGCAACGGACAAGGTAGCAAGAGAAAACGCCGCAAGAAGCCCGTGCAGCGCGAGCGATAGTCTTCATGAATCCGGAACAGACCCCAACAGGCCGCGAACCTCAAGCAGTACACAGTAGCCGTTCATGAGTGACGCGAGGCAGACCGAGGTTCTGGTGATCGGGAGCGGCCTGGCAGGGCTCGCCGCCGCGTGGGAAGCCGCCAAACAGGGGTGCCATGCCGTCCTGCTGACGCGAGCGTCGCACCCGGAAGAAAGCAACACGTATCAAGCGCAGGGCGGAATCATCTATCGCGCGCGCGATGGCGCTGATCCTCTGGTCGAAGATATTCTCTCAGCCGGGGCAGGCCTCAGCTCACCGCACGCCGCATCCCTTCTGGCGCGCGACGGGCCGCGCCTGGTGAAGGAAATCCTGCTGGACGAGCTTCATGTCCCGTTCGATCCCTCGCCGGACCATCCGGGCGAACTGGACCTCACGTCGGAAGCGGGGCATTCGGTCCCGCGCATCATCCATCACCGCGATCAAACGGGCATGGCCATCGAGCGCGCTTTTTTTGACGCCGTGCGCGCGCACCCGAGGATCGAGGTGGTCTCGAATGCGACCGCGGTGGACCTGCTCACGGTTTCGCACCATTCGCTCGAGCCAACTGATATTTATCGCCCGCTGGAATGCGTCGGGACGTATGCCCTGGACGGCGCCAGCTCGAAAGTTTTTGCCATCCTGGCGAAAGAAACCGTTCTCGCCACCGGCGGCCTCGGAAGCGTTTTCCTGCATACGACCAATCCGGCCGGGGCACGCGGCGACGGCATTGCAATGGCGCATCGCGCCGGAGCGCGGTGCATCAATCTCGAATACATCCAGTTCCACCCGACGGCGCTGCTGGCGCCGGACCGGCGCTTCCTGATTTCGGAAACGGTGCGCGGCGAGGGCGGACGGGTGGTGGACCGTCACGGCCACGAGTTCATGCACAAATTTCATCCCGCCGGATCGCTGGCGCCGCGCGATGTGGCCGCGCGAGCCATTTATCAGACCATGCTCGAATCGGGAGAGCCGTGCGTCTACCTGGACATCACGCACAAGCCCGCCGAATGGATTCGCGAGCGCTTCCCGGGAATCCACGCATTCTGTCTCGAGCGCGGCATCGACATCACGCGGCAGCCGATCCCAGTGGTGCCCGCAGCGCACTACAGTTGCGGAGGCGTGGCCACGGACGAAAACGGCCGCACTACGGTCGACCGCCTGCGCGCGGTGGGCGAAGTTGCCTGCACCGGGCTGCACGGCGCGAATCGCCTGGCGAGCACCTCGCTGCTGGAATGCCTGGTCTGGGGAACGCGCGCGGGCGCCGATGCGGCCGGACGGATCGCCGAGGGGCATCGATTCTATTTCCCCAAGATCGCAGCGTGGCATTACGAGCACGAGCCCGTCGATCCCGCGCTGATCGCGCAGGATTGGCTTACCATCCGGCACACCATGTGGAACTACGTTGGCCTGATTCGCAGCGATCGGCGCATGAGCCGCGCCTTGCGCGTTCTGCGCGAACTCGATCTGGAGATTGTGCGCTTCTACCGCAACAGCGAAATCAGCGACTCAATCATCGGGCTGCGCAACGGAATCCTCACAGCGATGCTGATCCTGGACGCCGCGCGGGAAGCGCGGCAGAGCCGCGGCTGCCATTTTCGGATCGATTAGCGCTTTCGCCGCGCGGGTCATTCCCACGCCAAGTGTGCAGCGTGCGCGGTCACACCAGCACCCGCGAGCAAACCATCTACACTGTGCGTCGGGTGGTCAAGAAGAGGGCGACGATTCCGAGCAGCAGGGTCGTTCCTTCCAGAGCAACTGAGGCGCGGTGCAGGCGGTCAAACTGCGCGCGCAGTGGATTCCCCGGCGGCGTGGCCTCGATCGAGACCATTTGCGCGCGCAGGGCGTCCATGCGCGGGCGCACGGCGTATTGGGATGCCAGCGTCAGGGCCAGCATGACGAGCACAAGAATGGCACCGGGCGCCGCCAGCCATTGCGCGGCCTTCAGCAGGCCGAATCCCACGACGATGTAAACAATGGCCGCGGCAATGCCGATATAGTGCAGCCGGGTGAGCGAATATCCGACGACGCTCCCGGCCTGGTCCTGATTCGGCAGAATTCCGAAGACGCCCGGCGCTTCCACGAAGCTCAGGAAGATGATGCCGCCGAGCCAGCTGCCCAGCGCAAAAAATTGCAGAAAACGGAGGAAGGTTGTCACCGGATGAGACTATCACATCGGTTTGCGCGCCAAGCGCCGCACAGGGGATAGGAATAAGCACGCGGCCTGCTCGGCCGGGCGGCTCTCTGGCCGTGAATCACTCAGGCTGAACCTGCGGCGTTCTGTTTATATCTCCGTCAACAATTAGCATCTTTTCTTCGGCGGCGACGGCTCAGGCAATCTATCCTGACTTTTC
This sequence comes from Candidatus Acidiferrales bacterium, assembly GCA_046705825.1. GTDB lineage: Bacteria > Acidobacteriota > Terriglobia > Acidiferrales > UBA7541 > Palsa-295. Next base: position 16,434 of record JBJKQB010000212.1, on the reverse strand, counting down.
ACAATGGAGGCAGATGCGATGCGACACGCCCCACCTTCCCAGCGGCGCGGTTGGCGTCTGAACAGCGCGGCGCTTTTGGCGCTGCTGTTTTTCTCGGCGGTGCCGTGCGGCGCTCAAAGCAAGCCCGCCGAACCCAACAGCGCCCCGGCGGCAATTCAGAACCTTGCGAACAATCCGCAATTAATGGCGGAGTTCGGGAAATTGGCCGAAAGGTTCGAGCACGAAGTGATCTTTCCCGCTGCGCGCAATCGAAGCGAACTGCTTCCGCTCTTGCCTGAAGCCACGACGTTTTACGCCGCTTTCCCAAATTACGGCGACGTCGCGCATCAGGCGCTCGGCATCTTCCAGCAGGAAGTACAGGCCAGCCCAGCGCTGCGCGAATGGTGGCAACAGATCGAGTCGAAATCGCCAGGATCGAAGGTGGAGGACTCGATCGAGAAGTTCTATCAGGTGTCGCAGTACCTGGGCGACGAGGTCGTCTTTTCAGGCACGGCGGGCGGCCACGACCAGCCCAATCTATTGGTGATTGCGAGCATCCGGAAGCCGGGGCTGAAAGAAGCCCTGCAGCAGATGCTGCGCGGGGTTCCGGCAAGCGTCCGGGTGCGCGTTGTGGATCCGCAGGAGTTGACGGCTGACGAAAACGCCACCCCGACTCAACAACTGCTCGTGCTCGTGCGCTCCGATTTCGTGGTTGCGTCATGGGATCTGGCGACGCTGCGCAGTTTCAACGCGCGTTTGGACGCCCGCGCTCACGGCTTCGAGTCCACTGCCTTTGGACAACGCGTGGCGCAAACATACGAGGGCGGCGTAACACTTGTCGGAGCCGCCGACCTGCACACAATGCTCGCGCAGATCCCGCCGCAGGGCCGGCTGGCGCTGCAACGCTCCGGCTTTGCGGACATGAAGTACTTCGTTTGGGAGCACAGGAACGCAAACGGACTGTCGATCAGCAACGGTGAATTGAGTTTTACGGGGCCGAGGCACGGCGTTGCTTCCTGGCTGGCCGCGCCGGGCCCGATAGGCGGGCTCGATTTCGCCTCTCCGAAGTCCATGTTCGTTGTGAGCGCGCGGTTGAAAAGCCCGGCAGAGATGTTCAACGATGTCTGGGAGATTGCGAGCGCCACGAATCCGAACGCCGGTGCGGCGCTTTCCGCGTTCGAGCAAATGTTCGGCATCAACCTGAAAGATGACTTGCTGGCTCGACTCACTGGAGAAGTCACGATTGAAGTCGACGCGGTCGCTCCCAAGCCAATGTGGAAAGTGATCCTTGGCGTCAACGACGCGGCTGGTTTGCAGCAGTCGCTCAGCAAGCTCTTCACGGCGACGCATATGGTGACGGGACAGGCCGAAGAAGGCGGAACCACGTATTACACACTCGTTGTTCCTTCCGGAAGAACAGCAACGGAAATGACGTACGCTTACGTTCCCGGGTATCTGCTTCTCTCGTCGAATCATGGTGCGATTCGGGACGCGCTACAATTCCACCAAGCCGGCGGATCGCTGCGGAAGTCGGCAAAGCTTCTGGCCGCCTTGCCGCCGGGACACCCCGCGGGAGTCTCCGCCTTGATGTACCAGGACCCACTGGCGGCGCTGCCGCGGCTGGGAACGCTTTATCCGGCCACGACGGAGTCCGTGTTGCGCCTGATGGGAGGTGGAAAACCGACCGTCGCTTGCGCGTACGGCGAGGAATCAGCCATCCGCACGGCGAGTACAAGTGCGAGCCTGGACGTTGGGGCCGTGATGATCGGGGCGGCGATTGTGATTCCCAACCTGCTGCGGTCAAAAATGGCCGCGAACGACAGTGCCGCCGTGGCCACCCTGCGCAGCGTGCTGACCGCTCAGATGACGTATGCGGCGAACTATCCTTACCGGGGCTACGCGCCGAACCTGGCCACGCTGGGACGAAACCCGAACGGGCCGAGCTACACCGCGGATTATGCCTCGCTGCTGGACGCCAGCGTCGCCAACCCGGCGTGCACGGCGGGCGCATGGTGCACCAAACCAGGATTCCGGTTCACGCTGAGCGGAACCTGCAGCGGACAAAAATGCAGCGACTTTGTCGCGGTGGGCACTCCCGTGAAGGCCAACACCGGGACCAGGAGCTTTTGCGCCACGTCCGATGGCGTGATTCGATTCAAGACGGGCGCGCCCCTGAGTTCTCCGGTCAGCGCCTCCGAGTGCCACGAGTGGCCGGCGATTCGTTAGCCGATAGAGGCTAAACCAGCAGAATTGTCAGGCTGTGCACGCGCCATGACGCTCGCACTGGTACGTCCCGGGAGACTTCGCCCGCGAATATGCCACGCCTCTGAGCACTCGTTGAGCACACCTGTACGAAAACGCCGAATGAAGCGCGGCGGTAATGATGGCAGAATGGAAAGGGGCGATGGTGGGCGACCAAGGACTTGAACCTTGGACCTCTCCCGTGTGAGGGGAACGCTCTAACCAACTGAGCTAGTCGCCCAAGAGCGAAACAGGGTGCAAAAATCGGCGCAGCCAGGGACCTGCGTGACACAGCGTTTTTAGCAGAAGGAACCGCGAATTGCAAACGACCGACGTCAGGACAAGCATGGCCACGAGCGAGGCAGCGAGCGGAGCCAAGCGCGAGTTGGACGGGCTGAGGAAATCGATCGCGCGCGTCGTCAAGGGCAAAGAAGAGGTGATCCAGCTTGCGCTGACGGCGCTGCTGGCGCGCGGGCACCTGCTGATCGAAGACGTGCCGGGCGTGGGCAAGACGACGCTGGCGCAGGCGCTGGCGCGCTCCTTCCAGTGCTCGTTCCAGCGGATCCAGTTCACTTCGGACATGCTGCCCAGCGACGTGATCGGCGTCAGCGTCTACAATCCCGCGGTCCAAAAATTCGAGTTCAAGCCCGGACCCATTTTCGCCAACGTGGTGGTGGCCGACGAAATCAACCGCACCACGCCGAAAACGCAATCGGCGCTGCTGGAAGCGATGAATGAAGCGCAAATCACCGTGGACAACCACACGCATCCGCTGCCGAAGCCCTTTCTCGTGCTGGCCACGCAGAATCCCATCGAGCATCACGGCACCTACCCGCTGCCCGAATCGCAGCTCGACCGCTTCCTGATGCGCATCCGCATGGGCTATCCCGCGCGCGAGAGCGAGAAGGAAATCATACGCAACGGCTCGGGTCACGCGCCGGCGGAGAGGGCCGCGCCGCTGATGGACGCGGCCGACGTGACGGCCATGCAGGAGGCGGTCGGCAGAGTGAAGGTCGAGGAGAGCCTGCTCGATTATGCACTGGAAATTGTCGATCGCACGCGCCAGACCGAGCAGCTGACGCTCGGCGTGAGCCCACGGGGAGCGGTCATGCTGCATCGCGCCGCGCAGGCCCGGGCGTTTCTCGAAGGCCGGGATTATTGCCTGCCGGATGATTTCAAGCGGCTGATCGTTCCGGTGTTCGCGCATCGCGTTGTGGTGAGCTCGCGGTACGTGTCGACCCAAAAGAAATCCGAGCAGGCGGAAGCCATCCTTCACGAAATTCTCGAAACAACGCGGGTACCGATCTAGCCGGAGTTCCAGCTGGCGCCCGCGTCTTGATGGACCTTTCATCTTGAGTGTCGCCCTGCATTCGCGAAACATGCCGGCACAAACCCTCATTAGCCGATTGTGGCAGCGGCGCGACCGCTCCGGCTGGCGCAATTTCGGGATCGCCATGCTGGTGCTGTCGGTCGCGCTGCTCGTCGCCCTTTTTTCGGCGGCAGCAGCGCAGCAGGGCCGCATCCTGGTCGCTGTCGTTTCGACCGCCATCGCGTTGGGAATGGCGGGGTGGGTTGGAATCGCGATCGTGCCGACGCTGGCGCGCCGAACGAACCTGCGCTGGCTGGCCTACCAGGTCGACTACCGTCTGACGCGAGAAGGGATCTTCTATCTCGCTGCGGTCGTCGTTCTGGTGCTGGCAGCGGTCAATACCGGCAATAACCTTCTGTTCATGCTCCTGGCTTGCGCTCTGGCGGGAATCCTGATTTCCGGAGTGCTCTCGCGCGCGGTGCTGACGGGCGTCGAACTGAAATTCGATTTGCCGGAACATATTTTCGCGGAACGTCCGGTTCTTGCGGAACTGGAACTGCGCAACGAGAAGCAGGTCTGGCCATCGATTTCGTTGCGCGTCACGGGCGAGAACAAAGCCGACAGCGACCCGCTGTTGACGACGCCCGTATTCTTCCCTTACGTTCCCCGCCTTTCTTCCGTCCAGCAGAAGGTGGAACTGAAGTTCCCGCATCGAGGAGTGTACCGGCAGGACGCCTTCGCCATCCGCACGCGTTTCCCCTTCGGCTTTTTTGAGAAGTCGCGGCGGGTCGATTCGCAAATCGAGATTCTAGCGTATCCGCGCGTCGAACCTGCCGACCAGTTCTACGAGGTGCTGCCGCTGTTGAGCGGCGAGATGGCCAGCTACTTCCGCGGGCGAGGGCATGAGCTTCACTCGCTGCGGCACTATCAGCCGACCGACAGCGCGCGTTTCGTGGACTGGAAGACGACGGCAAAAATAGGGCAGTTGATGGTGCGCGAGTTCGCGCGTGAGGACGAACGGCGCGTGCTGATCGTGCTCGACCCGTTCATCGGAAACGACGCTGGCGCCGCCACGGAGGCCGCTCAGGCGAAACTTGCGGAGCGCTTCGAGCGCGCCGTCTCAATGGCGGCCTCGATTGTGTGGCATTTCTACGAAATCGGGTCGGTGATTCAGTTCCGCACCGACCGCTTTGTCAGCCCCATGGCGCCCGCGGGCGAGATCGTCTATGACGCGCTGCGCGAACTGGCGCGCATTCAGCCGGACACGTCGGCAACCGGCGGCGCGTTCTTGGATGAACTCGCGCGCGAGCACGAGATTTTCAAGATCATCCTGACGCGCCGGCCGCAACATTCCATCCCGACGGCTCTGTGGTCCTCGTCCTACATCGTGTTCATCGATACGCTATAGACGCCGATCGCGCAGCGCCCACAGCCTCCTGGCCACATTTCGCTTGCTCGCCCGCGGGCCACACAGTAGCGATCGCGCGCGAAAGCCGGCAATCGCAGACTTTTGGTATGGATGTGCGACAATACCGCCGCTCGCATGCGCAGACCGTTGCACTTATCTCGCGGCTCGATTCCAGCGTTTCGAAGCAAACTGCTCGCGTGGTTTCGCGCGCACCGGCGCGAATTGCCGTGGCGAACGAACTCGCCGGGGCGCACGGGCCTCGATCCGTATCGCGTGTGGGTGGCGGAGATCATGCTGCAGCAGACGCGGATCGCCGCCGTTTTGCCCTACTACGAACGCTTCCTGGCGCGCTTCCCTGACGTGGAATCGCTTGCGCGGGCGCGCGAAGTGGACGTGCTGAAGCACTGGTCGGGGCTCGGCTATTACAGTCGTGCGCGGAATCTGCGCCGCGCAGCGAAGGAAATCGTGGCGCGGCACAAGGCCCAATTCCCCGCTGACTTCAATGCAGCGCTTTCCCTGCCGGGAATTGGCCGGTACACGTCCGCGGCCGTCCTCAGCACTGCTTTTGACGTTCCGCTAGCCGTGCTGGACGGGAATGTGGCGCGCGTTCTTGGAAGACTTCAGGCGATTCGCGGCGACCTGCGGGCGAACGGGCGCTGGCAGCGGCTGGGGGAAGCGGCGGAACATCTGCTCGCGCGCAGCGCTCCGGGCGATTGGAATCAAGCGCTGATGGAGTTGGGCGAAACGATTTGTACGCCGCGATCGCCGCAGTGCAGCGCGTGCCCGGTTTCGGCCTGGTGCCGCGCGCAGGCGCTCAGGCTCACCGACAAAATCCCTGCGGCGCGGCGCAAGCGCGCTCCGGTGCATGTGGAAATTGCGGCTGCGATTCTGCTCGATGCGCGGGGACGCACGCTGCTGGTCCGCGATCCCGGGGCGCACGATGATGCGCTCTTCTCGCGGATGTGGCAGTTCCCTGCTGTTGCGGTCGAACAGGATGCCGAAGCGGAGCTGGGTGCGCACGTTCGCGCCACAGTGGGGATTGATTGCACAAACGGGACGCGGCTCACACCGCTGCGTGCGGCCCGGCACGGCGTGACGTTTCGCAATATAAGGCTGCTGCCCTTTCTTGCACGCGTCGACGAACTGCCCCGCATTCCTCGTGCGCGAATCATCGCACTCGCCAAATTGACGCGACTTCCCGTATCGAGCGCGACGCGCAAAATCGCTGCGAGCCTCGAATCAAACTAGCGTCCTGAAGCTGACGGGAAAGGCATTTCGGGCAGAGCCAAGGACGCCGGCGGGACTCCGGCGCTACTGAACACTGGAGGCCGCTTGCGCGTCACAATTACCCTCAGGGTACGCCTGGCTCCGGCAGGGGCGACTCCAAAGCCGACCGGTGCTACGATTTTTCCAGGGCCATGGCTTCCTCCGCGCGCGCCACAATGCCGCCAGTCGCGGCGGTACAGCGATATTTCGAGGTGTCGCTGTTCTTGCTCGTCTCGACGGGAATTATTGCGATCATCTCGACCGGGAAGCTCGACTGGTTCTCCCTGGTCGTGCCGCCCATCGCTTTGGCGTACAAGGGCATCCGGTTGTGGCGCGGCCGGGGCCCGGAGCTCTCGCAGCGCGCGGCTACGTGGATCGTCCTCGCGTATTTCCTGATTTTTCCTGCGGATCTCTGGTTCTACTCGCGCGGAATGGCACAAGGAGCGCCGAACCCCGCGATGTATGCGGCCCTGATTGCGGCAATTCACTTGCTGCTGTTCGCGGCGCTCGTACGCCTGTTCTCGGCCCGGACGAACCGGGATTACGCCTTCCTCGCCGTGCTGGCGGTCGCTGCCATGCTCGCGTCAGCGATCCTTACTGTGGCCAGCGGCTTTCTGGTCATCCTGGCCGTATTTCTGGTGCTTGCCGTGTCGACGTTCGTGGCCCTGGAAATCCGCCGCAGCGCAACCGGCGCCGTTTCTCCTCCGGTTGAACCCGGGTCGCCGCTGGCGCAGCGGCTGAATCGCGCACTGGGCCTCACATCCATCCTGGTCGCCGCAAGCGCCCTGGTCCTGGGCGCGGCTCTGTTCTTAGTGATTCCGCGATTCACAACCGGTTATCTGGGAGCCGCCTTCAATCTTCACCCAACGCCGCTCACGGGTTTCACGGACGATGTCACCCTCGGAGCCATTGGCAGGATTCAGAAGAATAGAGCGGTGGTCATGCGTATCAAGATCGACGGCGATCCCGCAAGTGCAGCGGACACCCATTGGCGTGGGATCGTGCTCACCAATTTCGACGGCAAGCACTGGTTTACGCCCGCGGGTGGTGATGTTGCCACCCTTAGCCCCGATTCGACAGGTCAGTACTTCCTCGACCGGCCGCGCTTGCGTTCAGGGGACTTTTCTCCGCTGGCTTACACCGTGTTGATGGAGCCGACTGCCACAGAAGCCATCTTTGTTGCCGCAGAACCCGAGCGGCTGCGGGGGCAGTTTGGTCTGGAAGGCGGACAGGCATATGCGCGGAGGCGCTCCTACCTCCTGCTCGACTCGACCGGTTCGCTCTTCGACCCGTTTCACAGCTTTGGCAGGATCCGGTATCAGGCGACTTCAAATATTCCAGTGGTCCCCGGAGCGCAGTTGCGCGCAGCATCGACCCAATACCCGGACGAGATACGCAACGTCTATCTCCAGCTTCCATCCCTTGACCCGCGCGTTAAAAAGCTGGCCGACCAAATTACAGACCGCTCGCGGGATGCTTACGATAAAGTGGAGAGCATCGAGCTCTACCTGAAAACGCATTACACGTACACACTGGACCTGAGCGGCCCGACTGTGGATGATCCGCTGGCGAATTTCCTGTTCGTCCGGCGCTCGGGAAATTGCGAATACTTTGCGGCGGCGATGGCCGTGATGCTGCGCGCAGAGGGAATTCCGACGCGCTACGTCACCGGATTCCTTGGCGGTGAGTACAACGACATCGGCAGCGATTACATCGTCCGCGAAAGCGACGCGCACGCTTGGGTCGAAGTCTATTTCCCAGATTACGGATGGATCACCTTCGATCCCACCCCCGGGTCCGCCGACACGAACCCGCACGGCTTTTTCGCGCGAATCGGGCTGTACTGGGACTGGTTTCAGTTCAGCTGGAACGAATGGGTGATCAACTACGATTTTTCGCACCAGCTCGCTCTGGCTGAAGATTTGCGGAAATCGTCGCGTGACTGGGGCGATCGCGTGCGGGACTACGGACGCGGAAAAGAGCGCCAGACGATCCAGTGGCTGCTGGCACTGGACCAGCGCGTGGAAGCTTCGCGGTACACGCTGCCCTCGATCCTCGTGTTGCTGATCGCGCTGCTGATTTACGTTCGCGGGCGCAGCGTTATCAATTACGCGGCCGCCCGCTGGCGCCTGCGCGCGGGTCACGCCGGGAATTTGACGTCGTCGTTGGCGGCATTCGAATACCGCGAGATGCTGCGCCTGCTCGAAAAACGCGGATGGAAGAAAGCGGAGTGGCAGACGCCGCTCGAATTTGCGGCGACAATCACAGAAGCGGAGATAGCCGCTCCGGTCGCGCAGCTCACCGAGATGTATCAATCCGCCCGCTTCGGCAGCTATTCCGCACCAACGGAACAGATCGCCGCGGTTCTGCGCTCGATTCGCGAGCGGCTGCACCGGCAGAAGACAACCGCTCGATGAACCGGCGTCGCTGGATGCTGATTGGGGTGCTCGCCGGTGTCATCTTTGGAGTATCCCTGCTGCCGCCCATCCCGCAGAACGAGTCCTATCACAATTTTGCCGATCAGCGCATCCTGCTGGGCATTCCGCATTGCTTCGACGTGATCTCGAACTTTCCCTTCTTGATCGTCGGCTTGTGGGGAATCATCGCTGTCTTCAAGCCCAAACGCCGCAAGGACCTCCCGCTTTATCGATTCAAGCGAGCGCTGGCCCTACCTTGTGTTCTTTGCAGGAGTAGCGCTGACGGCGTTCGGCTCTTCGTGTTATCACCTGCATCCCGACGACGCGCGCCTCGTTTGGGACCGAATCCCCATGACCCTGGGATTCATGGGCCTGCTTTCGGCCATGATCGCCGAACGCATCAGCATCAAAGCCGGCCTGCGAGCGCTCGCGCCGCTCGTTCTTCTTGGCGCCGCGAGCGTGTTGTACTGGCGCGTCACGCAACAGGCGGGACATGGCGACCTGCGGCTGTACGCGCTTGCCCAATTCGGATCGATGGTCGCCATTCTGCTGCTCATCGTCCTGTTCCCTCCTCGGTACACGCGAGGGACGGATCTGATTGCTTCGTTTCTGCTTTACGGGCTGGCGAAAGTGTTTGAGGCCGCCGACCGGCCCATTTTCGCGCTGGGCGGGATGGTCAGCGGCCATACGCTCAAGCACATCACTGCCGCAATTTCCGCGTATTGGATCCTGCGCATGCTGCGCGCGCGCCAGCCGGTCTCGCTCGGTGCGCAGCGGCGCGCGGCAGAACCTGTGGCGCGCTAGCCGCATGCTAGAATGAGCTTTTGCGTATTTCGCGCAAACGCGCAGATCCATGCCTAAAGTCGGTTTCATCAGCCTGGGATGCCCGAAGAACCTCGTGGACAGCGAGGTGATGATGGGGATTCTTGCGCGCGCGGGGTACGAGATCACGCCGCGAGCGGGCGATGCGGACGTGCTCGTGGTTAACACGTGCAGTTTTATCGCGCCGGCGCAGCAGGAATCCGTGCAGGCGATCCTGGAAATGGCCGAATACAAGAAATTCGGCCGGGCGCAGAAACTGATCGTCGCAGGCTGCATGGTGGAGCGCTATCGGAACGAGATTCGCAAGCAGATCCCCGAAGTGGACGCTGTGATTGGCACGGGCGAGATCGAGAAAATCGTTTCCGCGTGCGCCGGCGAACTGAACGCCGCGCGTCATGACGGAGCCACCGCGGAGCCGCCGACGTTTCTCTATCACGATCTGACGCCGCGCATTCTGGCGACGCCGCGCCATACCGCGTACATCAAGATCAACGAAGGATGCGATCATCCTTGCACGTTCTGCGTGATTCCGCAGCTGCGCGGGAGATTCCGCAGCCGCCGCTTCGAGTCCGTGGTCCGCGAGGCGGAACACCTTGCTGCCGCGGGCGTGCGCGAGATTTCTCAGATCGGCCAGGACACGACGTTTTATGGCGAAGACCTGGGCCTGCGCGATGGCTTGCCGGTTTTGCTGGAGCGACTGGCCCAAATCGATGATCTGCACTGGATCCGCTTCCTCTACTGCTATCCGAATCGAATCACGCCGCGACTGCTCGAAACGATTGCCTCGCATCCACGCCTGGTAAAATACCTCGACGTGCCGCTGCAGCACGCCAGCCGCAGCGTGCTCGCGCGCATGAAGCGCGGGTCGCACGGCGATGCATTCCTGAAACTGCTCGAGCGAGCGCGGCGGACGATTCCCGGCGTCTCGATTCGTACTTCGTTCATCGTCGGCTTCCCTGGCGAAACCGAGCAGGATTTCCGCGAGCTGTGCGACTTCGTGCGCGCGGCGGAATTCGACTGGATGGGCGTGTTTGCCTATTCCGATGAAGACACGGCCCGGAGTTTTCAGTACGAGAAGAAAGTGGATAACGAGACGATTGAGCGCCGCCGCGACACGTTGATGTCGATCCAGAAAAAGACTTCGGCGCGCAAGCTGCGCAAGCGCGTCGGCCAGCGAGTGCGGGCGATGATTGAAGGGCCGTCGAAAGACACAGGCCTGGTCTGGGAGGCGCGCCTGGAAGGCATGGCGCCCGAAATTGACGGCAAGGTCTACGTCACTGAATTTGCGGGCGTCAGCGATGCCGCTAAACTGCCGCCTCCGGGCACGCTGGCGACAATTGAGATCGGTGAATCCCGCGACTACGACTTGATTGCGCGTGCGATTGAATGGGACGCTTCCCGCGCGGAAGCTGCGCGCCCGCCCGCCGCAAAGAGTCTTCTTCCAATCCTCGCCTGATCGAAACGTGCGCAGCAAGCGGCGCCCCTACAGCTCTCGGGCGTATGAGACGGGCACAGCAAGAAACGCCCTACCATTCTTGTCGCCACAGTTCGACTTGCAACAAGCCCTCAGATCTCACGTGGAGGAAGTCTTCTGCCTGCCCTCAGAAAAACGCCGGCGAGACGCCGGCGCTACCTGTCTCGCAGCGGTGAGCGCAGCGGGTGGTGGCCCTCCGCGGTGACAGCGGTCACGGGCTTGCTCGCCTCCGTTCTGCTAGAATTCCGTCGAGATGGGCGAACAGGAACAACCGATCGAACGCGAACAGCTGGAAGCGGACGTGCTGATTGTCGGCGCCGGACCTGCCGGGCTGGCGTGCGCGCTGCATCTGGCGAATCTGATCGAACAGCACACCAAGGCGAAGAAATCGCCGCCGCTCAGCGCCGAAAACATTTACGTTCTGGAGAAAGCCCGCGAAATCGGCGCGCATCAGCTTTCGGGCGCGATCCTCGATCCCTGCGCGCTTCGCGAGCTGGTTCCCGATTGCGAAAAGAGCGCGCCGCTCGACACACCCGTAACCGGCGACGCTGCGTACTATCTCACCGCCGACCGCGCGTGGAAGCTGCCCATCACTCCTCCGCCGCTTGCGAATCACGGCAATTTCGTCGTCTCGCTGAACCGCCTGGCGAAATGGCTCGGCGGCCTGGTGGAAAAAAAAGGCATCAGCATCTTCACTCAATTCGCGGGGAAGCAACTGCTCTACGAAGGCGATGGCGCGAGTCCGCGCGTAGTGGGGCTGCTGACGGAAGACAAGGGCGTCGACAAAAATGGCAAGCCGAAAGACAACTTCACGCCCGGCTACGAGCTGCGCGCGAAAGTGACCGTCCTGGCGGAAGGGCCGCGCGGCTCGTTGACCAAAGAAATGGTCAACCGTCTGAAGCTCGACGGCCTGAATCCGCAGGTCTATGGCATCGGCATCAAGGAACTTTGGGACGTGCAGCCGGGCCGCATCGACGCGGGGTTCGTCGCGCACACGCTGGGCTGGCCGCTGGACGCGAGCATGTACGGCGGCGGCTGGATGTACGGCCTGCGCGAAAACCGCGTTTCTGCCGGCATGGTGGTGGCGCTCGAATATCCGGATCCGCTGTTTGACCCACATGCCGCATTTCAGAAATTCAAGACGCATCCGTTCATCAAGAACGTCCTCGAAGGCGGAAAACTGGTTCGCTATGGGGCGAAGACGGTTCCTTACGGCGGCTGGTATTCCATGCCGCGCAGCTACGTGGACGGAGCGCTGATCATCGGCGATTCAGCAAGCCTGCTGAATTCGCAGCGCCTGAAGGGGATTCACACGGCAATCAAGAGCGGCATGCTCGCGGCGGAAACGATTTACGGTGCGCTGTGCGCCGGCGATACTTCCGCCAAAACGCTTTCGAAATATCGCGAGCGGCTGGATCAAAGCTGGCTCAAGCGCGAACTCTACGCGGTGCGCAATTTCCATCAGGGATTCCACGGCGGGTTGTGGAAAGGACTATTCAACGCGGGCGGGCAATTCGTCAGCGGCGGAAGAGGATTCGTCGATCCGATGCGCTGCGAGGCCGGGCACAAGGCGTATCGGAAACTGAATCGCGACCGCACGCTGGTGGATCAGTCCACGCGCTTCAAAGGCGACGGCAGGCTCACCTTCGACCGCCTCACGGACGTCTATCATTCCGGAACGCGGCATGAAGAGGATCAGCCATGCCACCTTGTGGTGCTCGAGCCTGATATCTGCGGCGACCGCTGCGTGCGCGAATACGGCAATCCCTGCCAGTACTTCTGCCCTGCCGCGGTCTACGAGATGACGCTGGAAAAAGGCGAGCCAAGACTGAAGATCAACGCCTCAAATTGCGTCCACTGCAAGACGTGCGACATCGCCGATCCCTACCAGATCATCAACTGGGTTCCTCCCGAGGGTGGCGGCGGGCCCAATTACGAGGGGATGTAGGCGCTCTGGCGGGCGGTTCGCACGCGCTCGTACTACGAACTGCTGCCCACGAAGAAATGCTTCAGCCTGGCCCAAAATCCCGGCTTGGCACCTGCGATTTTCGGTTGGCGTCCGCGCGAGGCCTTTTCCTTACGGTTCTTTGTTTTTTCCGGCGCGGACGGCGCATCGACATGGCCGGTGAACTCGAAATCCGGATCGATGCGAGTCGTGCGAATCAGTAAAACCATATCTTCCGCGGAAGCTGGCGGCGGAACCGGCGAAGTAGCCGAAAGCGCGAGGGGCGGCTTTACGATTTTGTAGAAGGGCATCGTGTCGGGCGGCGGAGCAGGGGCCGGCTGGGGGGTGGAAGCGGCCGGATGCGCGTCGTTTGGATGGGCCAGAATGCTGTACTCCACGCCGGTCTGATCCGTTTTCTTCTCGGATTGCGTTTTCGCCAGGGGCGCTAGTGTTGCCGCAGATGCGATTTCGGCTGGCGTCAAATCACCAAGCGCCGGGGCGGGAGTCGAGGATGGCGGCGGGAGGAAGCGGGCCTCGGTCAACAGGCATGCGCAGTGCATGTCCGTTCTGACGATGGGCACGAGGCGCCCCTGCGCGAAGAAAAACTGGCCCGACTGTGGCACGACGATCTTCTCATTCGTGAACTGGCTTTCGAGCAGCAGCGCTCCACTGGCCGCCCTGACGCACAGCGAATCGTCCTGTTGCAACCCGACGCTGACGTCGCTGGCCACGCCGTTGATTTCCAGCGGTGTCGCAATCAACGCAGGGGTAAAGATGCGCAGGCTGCTGGAGGGGGGAAGATAGGCGCGAATGTGCCCGAAGTCGAGCGCCACAGTGATGGCGCCGCTCGCCTGCAGCAGAGTAATTTTGGCGGGCCCGCAAATGTCAATTTCGCCGCCTGAGGTCAGCATCAGCCGGGCCTGCCCCGAACCCACCGTGACAACACCGCCGTTCAGGATGGTGCCGCCGCTCGATGGATTCTGCGGAGCGGGAGCGGCAGACGCGCTGGCCGCAATGGCGACGTCGTCCCCCTCAATATTGCCGACGACGGATGGCGGTTGCTGCGCGCGCGCCTGCGCTGCGGCAAAAATCAAAGCGGAGACAAGGATCGTCGCTCGAAGCGTCATCAAAACTACGCCGGGAAACTGCCGGAATTGAAGCTTGAAGCTCACTCGGAGTTTTATACTATACCGTAGTGACCCAGGGCTCCGCATCCGCATCCACTTCGCCGCTCGGAAGTAACGGGGTGAAACCCGGCACCGGCGTCGCTACGCCCAAGCTGTCTCTCTGGCGACGCATGCAGATCCCAGTGATTGCGGCGTTCGTGTATGCGGCCATCCGGATCATCGGTCCTACGCTGCGTTTCGAGATTATCGGCGTGCACAACGCCATACAGATTCGGGATGATGGTGACACAGCAATCGGCGTGTTCTGGCACCGCTGCATCTTCCCGGCCGCGTGGTTCTGGCGAAGGCGTGGCATCGTGGTGATGAATACGGTGCATTTCGATGGTCAATGGACGCGGCGCGTGGTGGAGCGGCTGGGGTTTGGGACCGTGCAGGGAAGTTCGACGCGAGGCGGGATCGAGGCTCTGGCTGGCATGTCGGAGCGCCTTGCCGAAGGGCGCCACGTCGCGTTCACCATCGACGGCCCGCGCGGGCCGCGCTTCGTGGCAAAGCCCGGCGCCGTGATTCTGGCTCGCCGCACCGGCGCACCGATCTCCGCCTTTCACATCGCGGTCGAACGCGGGCTCACGTTCAAGAAGTCGTGGGATCTCTTTCGCTTGCCTCTTCCCTTCTCGCGCGCCGTAATCGTATTCGCGCCTCCGATTCGAATTCCTGTCGACACCGACAACGAAACGATGATGGAAAAACAAGCGGAGGTACAAGCGGCGCTCGATCGCGTGCGCGATGCCGCGGAATCGTGGTTCACTCTGTCGGAAAGGGGACGCGATCACGTGCGCTATGAATGGCGCGAGCAAGGAGCGCAGTCGGTCTTCGTCGATGGCGGATTGGACGAGGAATAGACCCGCCCAAGGCTACGGCCCGCCTTGCCACCGGTACGTTTCTCAACGATTCGAATGCTGCAGATCTGCTGCAGCAGAGTTGACGAGCGCCGCTTCCTTGTTCAGGACCGCGGCCACGCGCACGATTTCCGCATTGGCTTCGTCCCAGTGCTTCTGCTCGATGGCCTCGCGCACACCCGGTATAGTTTTCGCTCCGTATCCGGAGTAAACCCCCGGCGCATAAATCATGTGCTTGTACCAAGACCGGCGGAGGAGGCCTTCTTGCGTGGTCAGATCGCGTTCGCTTTGGATCAGCTTATGATTGAGATCCTGCAACGTGCCGGCGGGGACGCCTTCCGGCCACGCTTTCTGAAGCGACGCGCGATAGCTCTGGGCGGCGGCGGTCAGCGCGTCGGCAGCGTTGTCGAGCGGCGCGAAGTCCAGATGCGGAGGGATTGACTCCCGGGGCGGCGCGAAGATCGGATGCAAGGGATCGCTGATGGCGCTGAACATTCCCTCATCGAGTTCCTTATCGCGCTCGACCGCTTCCGCCCGTTCACCATCGGCAAGCTTCTTGAGCTGTTTCACGTATAGATTGATCGTGTCCGCAAGATCAGTGAATTCGAACGGCAGCAGATCAGCGTCGGCAAGGCGCATCACCGCGGTGCCCACCGTCTGCGACATCGCGCGGCCGTACTCGAAGGTCGGATCGCCGAAATGGGTGTACCAGTAAACGTCGTCGTAAATCGAATGGTAGATGCCGCCCGGATCCTCGCCACCATAGCCCATGTTCAGCGAGGCGATTCCGAGGTGATCGATGAAGACGGTGTAGTCGCTGCCCGAGCCCAGGGCTCCGATCCGCAGATCGGGTCGGCTGCGCAATTCTTTGCGTTCCTCGTCGGTGCGAGCACGGGAGAGCGCGAGCAGAAGATCGCGATCGTGCACGGAAATATTCTTCTCGGGATCTGTGATGTCTCGTGACACGCCGTTCATGAAATGTTCGAGGGTATGCGAGCCCTCAACGAAAAGGTAGCCCCGCCCGTTCGTGTCGGTGTTGATGTACGCGACGGCATGCGCTTTCAATTCCGCGTCGTGCTCTTCGCCCCACTCCGTCGAGCCGAGCAAGAGAGGCTCCTCGCCGTCCCAGGCGCAATAGATAATGGTGCGCTTGGGCCGCCAACCCTGTTTCAGCAGATCGCCGAGAGCGCGCGCTTCTTCGAGTTCCGCAACTTGCCCCGCAATGGGATCTTCCGCGCCATTCACCCAGCCGTCGTGGTGGTTTCCGCGGATGACCCACTGGTCCGGAAGTTGCGCTCCGGGAATTTTTGCGATCACGTCGTAGACGGTCTTGATATCCCAATTCGAAAGGACCTTCAGGCGGACCTTCGCGGCTCCCGGACCTACGGGATAGGGGATGGGAAGAGCGCCGCGCCAATTCGGCGGCGCCTTGGGGCCGGTAAGTGCGGCGAGCAGCGGCTCGGCGTCTCCGTATGAAATCGGAAGCGTTGGAATTTTGGTGAGCGCCGGATTGCCTTCGATCGGAAGCCGCTTCGCGTTCGGCGTGGCGC
>JBJKQB010000211.1:0-6533 GCA_046705825.1 Candidatus Acidiferrales bacterium | reverse complement strand
TTGCCATGACCCAGCCGATCTTCGATCCCGAACAATGGTGCAAATTCCTGAAAAAACTGGGCGGCAAATCGCCCGTCCCGATTCTTGTAGGTCTTTGGCCTTTAACGAGTTATAGGCTGGCGCTGCGGCTCAACAATGAGGTGGCCGGCATCGTCATACCGCAGCCCATTCTCCGCGATATGGAAGCCGCGGGAGACAAGGCGCGCGACCGCGGTTTCCAGCAGGCGCGCGTGATGCTCGACTGGGCGCGCACGGCCAGAACCGACGGTATCGCCGGCGCTTACCTCATTCCTCCATTCAAACGCTACGAAGGCATTCTCGACCTCTTCGACTAGCGCGTATCATCACAGCCACGATATAAGCGCCGCAAGATCATCCCGGCTTCGGCCGCACTCAGGGCCGGAAGGGCCGCGCTTCCACCCGAAGGCACGGGCACTAGCGTTCGATTTCGAGGCCGTCGAGCGTGTGTTTTTTCGAATCCGACGCGGGGGGTGCCGCGACCGGCTTTCGAAGGCCAGAGGCATTGGGCCGAGCCGGCCTGAGCGGCTGATCGGTCGGGCTGTCCGGATCATCGGCGAACTGCAAGCGCAGGTTTCCGGCGTTGGTGGCAAAGGTGAAGGCGGTCTCGCGCTCGATGACGCCTGCGCGGACCATGCGTTCGAGTTCGCCGTCAAAGTGCTGCATCCCTTCGGTTGAGCCGTCGCGCATGGCGTCCACCAGCGATTTTCCTTCGCTCTCGCCCTTTTCGACGTATTCGCGCGTGCGCATGGTGGATTTCAGGATCTCGACCGCAGCGACGCGGCCTTCGGCGTCCTTGCGCGGGAGAAGGCGCTGCGAAACGATGTAACGAAACGTCTTCGAAAAGCGCACGCGGATGGCGTGCTGGTCAGCGAGAGGGAAAACGCCGACGATGCGCTCGATGGTCTTGGAGGCGTCGATCGTGTGGAGTGTGGAGAAAACCAGGTGGCCGGTTTCCGCGGCTTCCAAAGCGATTTCGATGGTGTCGCGGTCGCGCATTTCGCCGACCAGGATGACTTTGGGAGCCTGGCGCAAGGCGGCGCGCAAGGCGAGAGCGAAGGAGGGCGTGTCGCTGTGAAGCTCGCGCTGGTGCACGGTGGCTTTCTTATGGGTGTAGAGAAACTCGATGGGATCCTCGATGGTGAGAATGTGATAGGACTTCTCTTCGTTGATTTTGTCGAGAACTGCGGCGAGAGTCGAGGATTTGCCGGAACCCGTAGGGCCGGTGACCAGCACGATGCCGTTGCGCAACTCGGCCAGCTCCTGCAATTGCGCGGGAAGCTTGAGGTCTTCGAAGGTGGGAACGCGTGTGGGAATGACGCGCATGACGATGGCGCAACTGCCGCGCTGGGTGAAAATGTTGACGCGAAAGCGCGACAGCTTAGGAAGACTATAGGAAAGATCGCACGAGCCGTCCTGCCGCAGTTTTTCGACGGCATGCTTGCTGCCGCCAATCAGATCGGCAGCAATCCGGGCGGTGTCCTCAGCCCGCAGCATGCCCACCGCGGGGATCTGCACACCAACGAGTTGGCCATTCGATTCCACCTGTGGCAACCTGCCGGGGGAAAAAATCAAGTCGCTGACATGCTGGGCGGATTTCAGCATGGCCGAGATGATAGCGGGCGTGGCTACCGGATTCTGAGGCGGCTGCGGTGGCGCTGGCGATGGGGTGGCCGACGTAATGGGTTCCATAAGTCCTCTCTACTAGGGCTACGATGTTTTTTATGCCTTGCAACAGATATCAATCCAAATACGATAATCTAGAAGTTATAGAGTTTGAATATCGAACGGCGACAAGATTCGAGGCGGGTGTCCAAAGGGCAATCGGGCAGAAGGGAAGCGGCGCGCGAGCAAAATTGGCGTCGAACGGCCTGCAGAAAAACCCGGGTAGCAAAGCGGACTTTCAGAGTGGAGAATGATTTGGCTGTGCGAGTCAAGTGTAGAGGCGGGTGGGGATTGACGCCCTCAAGCGATAGTTCCTATAGTCTAAGTATAAGGGTTGGTCCAGAGTGTGCCGCATCCTCGGAGGGGGCATGGGAAGGGGTTGGGCCAAAGTCGCCGCGGTTCTCGTAGTGGTGCTGGCCGCCTCCTGCGGGGCTTTCGGGCAAGGATTGCCGCAGGGTCCGCCCGCCAATCTTCCCTCGAATGGCAGCATCATCGTGTATCTGCGCACGCAGGATGGCGAGTCGCTTCCCGACACAGCAGTGCCTTTGATTCACATCGCCGTCATCGGCAGCGGCACGCCGCTACCCTATTTCGCCACGCGCGTGGCGGAGGGCTGGACGTTTGCGAACGTGCCGGGCGGCTACGTATACGACATCCAGGTGACGGCCAACGGATACCAACCGGGGAGCGCCACGGTGAACCTGCCGAACTGGCAGGGTGCGGTGGGAAGCGTGATCGTATTCATGCGTCCGAAGGGCGACAAACTGGCGTTCCGTCCTCCTGGCGGGAGTTTCATTCTAGCGCCCAAGCCGGCCAAGGAAATTCAAATTGCCTTGCAGGAACTGCACGCGCATCACATTGATGCGGCGCAAAAGCATGCGCAGAAGGCGATGAAGCTGGCGCCGGGCGATCCCTACGTGCAGTACGTGATGGGCATGACGTACATGGTTTCGGACCAATTCGCGCAGGCCAAACCGTACTTCGAAAAATCCGTGTCGATTAATCCTCGCGCCCCCGCGTACTTGATCGCGCTCGGCACGGTTCGTTTTCGGATGGGCGACAATCCGGGTGCGGTCGAGGCGCTGACGAGCGCGGCGAAGCTGGCTCCCAAAGTCTGGAAGACGGAATGGCTGCTGGCCGCCGCTTATCTGGGAGAGAAGAATTACGCTGCGGCACGCGATCACGCGCGGCAGGCGCTGAAGGTCGGTAAGCAGGAGGCGCGCCCGGTGGAACTGCTGTTAGGGACGGCTCTGGCCGGGCTGGGAGACCGTCCGTCGGCGGCCAGCGCACTGGAGACATTCGCCAAAGAATTCCCCTCGGACCCCAACGCGGCCAAAGCGCGCACATGGGCCAAGACGCTGCGAGAGCCGGCAGTACCGGAGGCGATGCCGAAGCCGCAAGCGCAGCCCACGGCGGCGCTTCCTGTGTCATATCAGGCGGCTCCTCCCACATTGAATGCGCTGGAATCGCCGGCGGTAGCGGCGCCGCCGCTGGAAGCGCCACCCAGCCCGGATTGGGCGCCGCCTGACGTGGATGCGGCGAAGCCTTTCGTGATCGCGACCGCGACTTGCCCGCTGCGGCAAATTCTCACGCGAACGGGGAAGAATGCCGAGCAAATGATCCAGGATTTGCAGGAGTTTTCCGCGACGGAGGACTTTCAGGAAATCGAGCTGAAACACGGGCAGCAACTCGCGAAGCCTTCCGAGGAGCAATACGACTATCTGGTGGAGATCGACCGGACCTCACCGCAAGCGTTCAACGTGCATGAGATTCGGGAAAAGGACTCGATCGCTGTGCGGTTGCCGGGGGCCGTCCAGCCGGTGGGAGCGGCGGCGCTGGCGCTGGCGTTCCATCCTGTGATTCAGAAGGATCTGGAATGGACGTGCGAGGGTGTAGGCACGTGGGACAATCAGCCGGCCTGGGTGATCCACTTCGAGCAAAAGCCGCATGCGCCGAACGTGCTGGCGTGGTATGAGAGCGCCTCTGAGAGTTATCCATTGCCGCTAAAGGGACGCGCGTGGGTGTCGGAGGGATCGAGCCAGGTGCTGCATATCGATACGGACCTGGTCAGCCCCGTCAAACGGATTGACTTGCAGCGCGATCACTCCTCGATCGATTACAAGCCGGTTCGCTTTCAGCAACACGATGTGCGCTTGTGGTTGCCCGCGGTGGTGAATTCGTACGTGCAGTACGAGGGGCATTTCTACCACTATTACCATCGCTACACCGATTTCAAGCTGTTCTGGGTAGGCACAACGCAGAAAATCAGCGCGCCGAAGCAGGCGCAAGGGCAGTCGGCGCAGCCGCAGAAGCAGTGATCGCAGGAACACCTCAAAAGGGAAACACGAAGGAGCCGGCCCGCGCGAGGAAACGCGCAGGCCTCAGCGCTTCTTACCGACCAGTCCGGCGACCGTATCCATCAAATCGAATTTCGTGAGGATTTCGAACTTTCCGCCATCCATCTCGACGAAAACGGCGGGGCTGTCGTGGGTGAGGATGTGGGTGATGCGTTCGACGGGGGCGTTGGAGGGCAAGGCCGGAAGCGGCGAGCCCATCACCTCGCGAATGACGAGCTTGCGCAGGTCTTTGCCCTGCAGCGCCAGATTCAGGATTTCGTCTTCGAAGACGGTGCCAATCAGTTTTTCTTCCTCGAACACAGGGAGCTGAGAAATGTCCTGCTGCTGCATGGTGTGCAGCGCATGGAAAACAGTCTGGTAGGGGCGCGCGACAAGCAGCTCGCGCGCTTTTCCGTTCTGGCGCTTGACGCGAACCACATCCGCGGCGGTCAGAGTGACCTCCGCTTCGGTGTAACCGTGCTCGCGCATCCAGCTATCGTTGTAGACCTTGCTGAGATAGCGCGAGCCGGAATCGGGCAGAAAAGCGACGATCAGATCGCCTTTCCTGGCGGCCTTGGCGACTTTCAGCGCGGCGGAGACGCAGCCTCCGCCTGAACCGCCGGTGAAAATTCCTTCGAGCTTGGCCAGCTTGCGGGTCCAAACGAAGCATTCTTCGTCGTGCACCTGGATCACGTCGTCAAGCACGTCGAAGTGCATGGTGCTGGGAAAGATGTCCTCGCCGATGCCTTCCACCACGTAGGTGAGGGCTTTGCCGATCTTGCCGGTCTTGAAATACTCGTAATAGAGGGAGCCGTAGGGATCGACGCCGATGATCTTGACGTTCGGATTCTGCTCCTTGAGGTATTTGCCGACGCCGCTGATCGTTCCGCCGGTGCCCATGCCGCAGACAAAATGGGTGATCTTGCCTTCCGTGTCGTTCCAGATTTCGGGGCCGGTGGTTTTGTAGTGCGCCTCGGGATTCATGGGATTTTCATACTGGTTGGGATAGAAGGCGTTGGGGATTTCGCGCGCGAGTTTTTTGGCGACGGAGTAGTAGCTGCGCGGATCTTCGGGCTCGACGGCAGTGGGGCAGACCACCACCTCGGCGCCGAACGCTTTCAGCAAATCAATTTTTTCGCGCGACTGCTTGTCGGTGATGGTGAAGACGACTTTGTAGCCGCGCACGCAGGCCACCAGCGCCAGGCCCATGCCGGTGTTGCCGGAGGTGCCTTCGATGATGGTGCCGCCGGGCTTGAGCAGGCCGCGGCGCTCGGCTTCGTCGATCATCCAGATGCCGATGCGGTCTTTGACCGAGCCGCCGGGATTAAGGTAATCGGCCTTGACGTAGACTTCGGGCGCCAGATCCTTGGTCAGGCGATTCAGGCGGATCAGGGGCGTGTCGAACATCGCTTCCAAAATATTTTTGCACTTCATCGACGGGATTTTTCTCCTGCGGTGCCGTACGAGGTAGATTAGAGATTTCCAGAAATTCTGTCCAGCGGACACTTCGGCTCTAATGACGAGAATAGCGCTAGGTCCCGTGCTATTCTGCGCGTCCGGCGAAGGTGCGGGAGCAGATTGATGGACGGCGAGAATCGGCGGCGATCGGACGGCTACGAAAACAGCTTCGTCGGGGAATACTACGACGCGGTGTGGATCGTGCGCGAGCGTGCCGACGCGGAGTTTTACCTCGACTGCGCGTCAATGTATTGCGGTTCCGCTTGCCCCGAGCGCAACCGAGGGGTGCTCGAGCTGGGCTGCGGGACGGGACGAATCCTGCTGCGGCTGGCCGAGGCGGGATACCGCGTCTGCGGGCTCGATCTGTCGCCGCACATGCTGGCGCGCTGCCGCGAAAAATTGTCACACTTGCCTGCCGAAGTGCAAGGGCGCGTGCGCCTGGTCGCCGGCGACATGACCGCATTCGATGTGGGCGAGCAGTTTGCGCTGATCGTCATTCCGTTCCGGCCATTTCAGCATTTGCTGGAGGTGGAAGATCAGCTGGCGTGCCTGCAAAATGCGAGGCGGCATCTGGCGCCGGGCGGGCGGCTGGTATTCGATCTGTTCCAGACGGATGCGCGGCGGATGCACGACCCGTGTTTTCTGCAGGAAAGGCCCGTGCCGGGCGAGGTGACGCTGGAGGATGGCCGCATCGTGCGCGTGCACGAGCGCACCATTGCGTTTCACCGCGCGATTCAGTGCAACGATGTGGAGCTGACTTACTACGTGACGCATGCGGATGGGCGCGTCGAGCGGCTGGCCAATCCGTTCCGCATTCGCTACTTCTTCCGCTACGAAGTGGAGCACTTGCTGGCGCGCGCCGGTTTTTGCGTGGCGGAACTTTTCGGCGACTTCACGCGCGCGGCGTTGCGCGACGATTCCCCCGAGATGATCTTCGTTGCGGAAGCCGCGTCTCCTGACGCGTAAGGCGCGATTTGCGGGCTGGCCGGGCTTGCATGGCCGGACTCAGCGCGAGGCGGCAAAAACATTCGGGGCGCCGCATGACTTCAGTTGCGG
>JBJKQB010000210.1:0-57291 GCA_046705825.1 Candidatus Acidiferrales bacterium | reverse complement strand
GCGGAGGTGCGGCGCACGCACCATCCGCCGGAACCGCGAACGCGCCCATCCCGTTCCGCTCTCCGGCGGCTCCGCCGCCCCCGCCGGCTGGCGGCGCTGCTCCCGTCACCCTGGAAACGGCGGTTCCGCGCGAAAAACTCTATTTCGGCCAGTACGAAGTGCAGCCCATGTCGGTCATGCGCCAGCGCATTGCCGAGCACATGGTCCTCTCGAAGCGCACCTCGCCGCACGTCTATTCGGTCGATGAAGTGGACGTGACCGGCATCGCCGCACTGCGCGCCAAGACTAAGGAAAAGTTCGAACAGGCGGCCGGCACCAAGCTGACCTTCATGCCCTTCTTCGTGCGCGCCGCGGTGGAGGGCCTCCGCGCCTATCCCACGGTCAACGCGTCCGTCGACGGCACCAACGTGGTCCTGCACAAGGAATGCAACATCGGCATCGCCGTGGCCCTCGACTGGGGCCTGATCGTGCCCGTGGTGAAGAACTCCGAAGAGAAGAATTTCCTCGGCATAGCGCGGTCCATCAACGATCTGGCCGAGCGCGCGCGCGCGAAAAAACTCAAACCCGAGGAAGTGGCCGAGAGCACTTTCTCGATTACCAATCCCGGCGTGTTCGGCGGGCTATTCGGCTTGCCCGTCATCAACCAGCCTAACGTGGCCATTCTCGGCGTGGGCGCCATCGAGAAGCGTCCCGTGGTTATTGACGACGCCATCGCCATCCGTTCCATGGTCTACCTCACGCTGTCCTACGATCATCGCATCGTGGACGGCGCCACCGCGCACCAGTTCATGGGCAAGGTGAAGCACACCCTGGAGCACTGGTCGGAAGCGATTTTGTAACTCGCGCCCAAGCATGCGCAAGACATCCTGACAATACACCGTTGCGCCGTCTGCCCCGGTGATGCGGGTCGCGAAGGCCCGTCGTCGCAAGTCATGGGGACTCAAGAAGTGAAGTCGACGCCGACGATAAGGCTCCGTCCCCCGCATGTCGCAACCGTGTAGGTAGGCTGTCCGCCAGGATCAAGAAGCCTTTCCTGCACAGCACGGCCACAGCAAGGCCCGCAGCACACGGAGATTCCTAAAATAGGCAGTGTTTCGTTCCGAACTGGGAAGGCCAGCTGCCCCGGCAGTCCCCCTGCTGTGTCAAGTCATTGAAATGAGCCAACTTCGAGCCGCGGGACGATTGGCGAGGCTCATGCAACGCCGCATTGCCTTCATCGAGCGCATGGTTTTGCGTGCCAACACCTGCCTCGAGTGATTGAGTGTGGCTCGGCTTTGCCGTGCAGCGTTGGACCGTCTACGAGCGACAGTGAGACGGACCAAGCGGAGTTTGCAGCAATGAAAAGCCCCCGTTCGGATTGGATTTGGATGCCTGCGCAATTCCGGGAGATTAGGCCCAGAGAGTGCCCTCCCAAAGGTTCCAGAGATTACTCAGCTTTCAATAAAGATCGAGCTGAACTCCAGGAACGCAATCACCAGAATACTGGCGGGCATGCGGGGCATCCATGAAGCATGTCCGAGTGTTGCTCGCCAATGGCCCTCGGTTAATGCGGGAACTCGTTCTCGCAACTATATCCGACCACGAAGACATAGAAATCGTTGATGAAGTCCCGAGCGAGGAGCAACTCGAAACAGCCGTTGCCGAAAGCTCAGCCGATTTCCTGATCCTTTCGCTGGAAAACGGAAGCCGGCTCTCTGCACGATGCGCTCCGATCTTGCAGAACGATCCGGAGCTGCGGATTCTGGCGATCTCACCTGAAGGCAATCACATGACGCTCTATTGGACATCGCTCAGTATTCAGCACATCCAAATGGAAGCCTCGGAGGCGGGCGTTCTGAAAGCTTTGCGGGGCCGAAGCGTGCTTGTCGTGAGCTGATCATGCGTCGTTTGCTGCGAAATCGGCTCCCACCGCTCGCGAGAAATTCGGCCATCGCGCGCGCACTTTGGTCTTGTGCGCTCCTGGTGTTCGCGGCGCTTCTGTGCGTGACCGCTTATTCACAGGAACTCCAAAACCGGCCTTCCGAGTTAGCACGCCAGAACCTTCAGCGGGTTGCGGCGTCTGCGATGCAGCTCGGAGACGTGCTCCACAACAATCCCGGGATCATGGTGGAGCTCAAGAAGTGGATCGCCAGGGATGCTACCGAGCATGGCCGCCTGATTAGCGATGCCGACTTGATCGATCAAGCCATCTACGACCGGTTGGAAGTGGATGTCGAGTTCAGGGCCGTCGCGACGGCGCTGGTTCAAAAATATGGGTACCTGCTTCCGCAGCTCAATCCGGACTCGCCTCAGGGACGCGAGCAGGCGTTGTTGATCGAGGCTCGCGCGAAATGGCAAGCGCAAGACGAAGAGGAGCGCCTGAAGCAGGCGGGGCAAGGAAAAAGCGATGTGCCCCAGGCACGGTCGGCCGCGCCGAGTCCGCCGCCGGATAATCCCGATCCGCGGCTGCGGCCCGGCGATCCGGCCTCGCTGCAGGAGCCAGACCTGACGCCCGGGGCGGCGCCTCCGAGAACGGATGTCGCAGGCATCAATTTCGAGAATCTGTCCGGTACGTCACCATCGGATGCCGGGAAGGCCGGCCTGGGGACCATACTGCCGATCTCTTGGGATGCGGGCGAGCCGCCGGCCCATCCCGCAGTCACCACGGCGGTACAACAGGGGCGCGTGCGGCCGACTGCGCCAATTTCCAGCGAGGATCCCGGTGAATCCGCGATGCTTCGCAAGGCCGTCCCGTACGTCGACGTTCCTTCGCTGTACGACATGTACATCCAGGCCGCTCCGCGGCCGCCCAAGCCGGGCCGCTTCGGCATGCAGGTTTTCGAGAACGGGTCCCGCGATTCGCAGGTGATCCCCTTCGATCTTCCGGCGGGCCCGGATTACGTCGTGGGGCCTGGCGATGGATTGACCATCAATTTATGGGGCGGCGTTTCGCAGCGCTTCTCCCGCACGGTTGATCGCGAGGGGCGAGTCAGCCTGCCGGAAGCCGGGCCGGTGCTGGTGGCCGGGAAATCTCTGGCGGAAGTGCAGGAGTCGGTGCAAAGCCGTCTGCGCTCTCAGTTCCGCGATGTTTCCGCCGATATATCCCTTTCGCGGCTGCGCACGATCCGGGTGTACGTGGTGGGAGACGTCAAGTATCCGGGGGCTTATGACGTGAGTTCGCTGTCGACTCCGCTGAACGCGCTGTTTCTGGCCGGCGGGCCCACTGGCCAGGGATCCTTGCGGGAGGTCGTGCACAGCCGCGGAGATCAAGTGGTGCAACGCGTGGACCTGTACGACCTGCTGCTGCACGGGGTACGAAACAATGTGCAGCGGCTGGAGAATGGCGACACGGTTTTGGTCTCGCCCATGGGCCCGCAGGTCACCGTGGACGGTATGGTGCGGCGCCCGGCCATCTATGAATTGCGTGGCGAGAAGTCGCTCAGCGACGTCCTTGCCCTGGCGGGCGGGTTGTTGCCGACCGCGACGCTGCGCCACATCGAGGTGCAACGCGTCATCGCCCATGAGAAACGGACGATGGTGAGTTTCGAGGTTACCCCCGATTCCGACCCGGCGGTCCTGGCAAAACAACTGGATTCATTTCAGGTTCAGGATAGCGACAGCATACGGATCTTCCCGATCGCCCCGTATAACCAGGACATTTTGTACTTGGAGGGACACGTTCTGCGGCCCGGGCGGTATTCCTACCGCCCCGGAATGCGCGTCACGGACTTGATTTCCTCTTACCAGGATCTCTTGCCCGAGCCCGCCGCGCAGTACGCGGAGATCATCCGCTTGAGCCCGCCCGATTACCGACCGGTCATTGAAGCGTTCAATCTGGGAGACGCGCTGAGTCACCCGCAAGGCGCTCCCGCGCTCCAGCCGCTGGACACGGTTCAGATCTTTGGGCGGTTCGACTTTGAGAATTTCCCGACGGTGTCGGTGTGGGGCGAAGTGCGGTCGCCGGGAACCTACCGGACGTCGGGCGAGCTTCGTCTCAGCGATGCGATTCACATGGCCGGAGGGCTTTCGCCCGAAGCGGAGCGACAAGACGCGCAGGTGTTCCGGTACCTGCCCGACGGGCAGCTCACAGTTCTGAGCGTCAAGCTGGGCGCGGCGCTGGCGGGGCACGCAGGTGAAAACATCGTGCTCAATTCCCGGGACCGCATCCTGGTCCATCGCAATGCGGCCAGCGTGGAGCCCGCAACGGTATACATCAAGGGCGAAGTGGCCCAGCCGGGACGCTACCCGCTGACCGCGAAGATGACTGTGGCCGACCTGCTGCGCTCGGCCGGCGGCCCCAAGCAGAGCGCGGACCTCCAGAGCGCGGACCTCACGCATTACGACTTGACGGCGCAGTCGAGGCTGACCGGGCAGCATCAAGACATTCCGCTCGCGGACGTTCTCGACGGCGCAAAGTCCGGAAATCCGTTGCTGCACAACGGAGACGTCTTGACCATTCGCAAACTGCCGGGATGGGACGATCTCGGAGCCTCGATTAGCGTTCATGGCGAAGTCGTGCACGCGGGAACGTATGGCATCAAGCCGGGCGAAAGGTTGAGTTCGATCCTGCGCCGCGCGGGTGGGTTCATGCCGGATGCCTACCCCTATGGCGCTGTGCTGATTCGCCCGCAGGTTCGAGAACTCGAAAACCAATCGCAAATGGAACTGATGGATCGTGTGCGCGACCAGCAGTGGACTCTGAAACTCGCTTCCAAGAACGAACAAGATCCGGATGCGAAGCTTGCCGACGAAGCCGCCTACCGGCAGTGGCAGGACACCCTCAACCGCTTGACGAACAATCCTCCCGTGGGCCGTATCACCATCCAGATTTCCTCCCAAATCAACAGTTGGGCAGGAACGCCGCGCGACATCACGGTGCGGGCAGGGGACAAGCTGATCGTTCCGAAAAAGCCGAGCTACGTGATGGTTCAGGGACAAGTCTTCAATCCCACGGCCATTGGATTCCGTCCGGGAAAGAGTGCCAAGTGGTATCTCAACCAGGCGGGTGGGCCGACGAATCTTGCCAACAAAAAAGCGGTTTTCGTGATTCGCGCGGATGGAACGGTTATCGGGCGCCGCGGCTATTCGCTGTTCCTGGGGAGCGGACTCGATGCGTCGCTTCAACCGGGAGACGTGGTGATCGTGCCGGAGAGGGCGCTGGGCGGGCCGCCCACCTGGAAGGCGCTGTTCCAGAGCATTCAGGTGGGAACCTCGATTGCCACAACCGCGATGTTGACGGCGAAGTATTAGGGCCTGCCGAGCGAGACAGTGGGAAGCCTGGCGGAGGCTCAGGAGTTCGGATTTCCTCCGTGATTCAGGGAAGTGAAGTGACATGGGAAGTGAATTGGCCAAGCCGAGCCCAGACAAGGAACAGGAACTCGAGGTCTTGGATCCTCTCTTCGAGGAGGAGGATACGCGCGCTCGCCGCGAAAGATCCGTCGAGCGGCTTCAGCTGTTGTGGACCGGGAGAACGTTCCTTGCGCGAGCGGCCGGCCTCGGACTGATTACGGCCACGGCGATGGCTTTTCTGCTTCCCAAGCGTTTCGTGTCCACCGCGCGATTGATGCCTCCCGATCAGGCATCGGCGGCAGGAACGGCCATGATGGCGGCTCTCGCCAGCAGAGCCGGCAGCTCACTCGGATCGCTGGGAAGCGAAATGCTCGGCTTGAAAACGACGGGCGACCTCTTTATCGGCATTCTTCACAGCCGCACGGTGGAAGATGACCTCATCGCGAAGTTCAATTTGCGGAAAACGTACGGTGTACGGCTCTGGGAAGATGCGCGAAAGAGGCTGGCGGCAGCCACCAGCGTCTCGCAAGATCGCAAAAGCGGAATTCTGACGATTTCGATTAGCGACCGCAGTGCCGCTCGCGCGCAGCAGATGGGGCAGGAATACGTTCAGGAATTGAATCAGGTGGTCATAAGCCTGAACACTTCCGCGGCTCATCGAGAGCGCGTTTTCTTGGCGGATCGTCTCAGCGAGGTGCGCCAAGACCTGGAGTCCGCGGAAAAGGACTTCAGCCAATTCGCCAGCAAGAA
The DNA here is from genome assembly GCA_046705825.1 of Candidatus Acidiferrales bacterium. Classification (GTDB taxonomy): domain Bacteria; phylum Acidobacteriota; class Terriglobia; order Acidiferrales; family UBA7541; genus Palsa-295. The sequence goes on along the minus strand of JBJKQB010000210.1, from coordinate 51,273 downwards.
CACCGCAATCGACATACAGGTGCAAGGCAAGGCCATGATCGAAGCTGGAGCGACTTTGGAAGGCGAACTCATTGCCGCCCAAACCCAGCTGGAAGGCCTGCGCCAGATTTTCACGGATAACAACGTGCGCGTCCGCGCGACACGAGCTCGCGTGGACGAATTGAAACGGCAACTGCACAGACTGAGTGGCAACTCTGTGGATGCGGCGGATGGTCCGCAGGACCAGGCGCCGGTTTACCCCACCATCCGGCAGCTTCCCGTTCTGGGCGTTCCGTACGCCGATTTATACCGGCGCATGAAGGTTCAGGAAGCCGTCTTTGAAACTCTCACCCAGCAGTACGAGGTTGCCAAGGTGGAAGAAGCCAAAGAGACGCCGAGCGTGAAGGTTCTCGATCCGCCCGACTGGCCCGAAAAGAAGTCTTTTCCGCCGCGCTTGCTCATCATGTTCCTCGGAACTTTTCTTTCGTTTTTGTCAGCAATGGCGTGGCTGCTCGCGCAGGCGGCATGGCAGGCAACCGATTCGACGGACGTGCGAAAGGTGTTTGCCGGCAGAGTTTGGACCGATGTGCGCGCGACTGTGCCCTGGCTGTCAGGAAACGGGGTGAACGGCTCTCGCCAGCCGCCAGCGCTGAATCAGATCCGGGCAGAAGGCCCGCTGAATGAGCGCGCAAGTGTAGCTGAGGCGGACCGCGCAAGAGAATAGGCAGCCCGCGGCAAAGAACGCTGTAACGCACTGCTGGCAAAAGGGTTAGGTCACAAGAAGCCCAGTGAGTGACAGGGCGAAGCTGTGGGATGGGCAGTGCGGGAGGCAAGAGGTCGCATGGGAATAGGTTCAGAGCAGCACACATCGGACCTGGGCGGTCTTGACCGCAGCACGGCGCCCGGCTGGGCGGGTTCTCCTCTGGCTATCTCATATTGCGAGCCTCGTTGGTATGCGGCGTACACCAAGGCGAACCATGAGAAAACGGTTGCGCAGCAGCTCGAAGGGCGCAGCATCGAGCATTTTCTCCCGCTGTATTCATCGCTACGCCGTTGGAAGGACCGGCGAGTCACATTACGGTTGCCGCTGTTCCCTGGATACGTGTTCGTGCGTATGGCCCTGCGCGATCGCTTGCACGTGCTGCAGCTTCCCGGCGTCGCGCGGCTGGTTGGGTTCAACGGGATCCCTGCGGAACTGCCTCGCGAGGAGATCAAGACTCTGCGCGCGGGCTTGGCCGATGGCGTACGCGCGCAGCCTCATCCCTACTTGACCGCAGGCCGCCGCGTGCTCGTCCGAAGCGGCCCGCTGGCGGGCTTGGAAGGCGTGCTGCTGCATTGGAAAGGGAAGTGGCGCGTTGTCCTGTGCGTGGATTTGATCCAGCGCGCCGTCGCTGTCGAAGTGGACGTGTCCAGCATCGAGCCGGTGTTGTCATGAGCACCGGTTTCTGCTCGGAAGGAGGCGCAGCGTGAGGATATTCATCGATTCGGCCGACCTTCGGGAGATCAAGAAATGGCTGGCGCAGGGTGTGGTCGACGGCGTCACAACCAATCCAAGCATCCTGCTGAAGGACGGTGCGTACGATATCGAACAGACCACCCGCCAGCTCTGCGCGATGCTCGCAGACCGGCCCGTCAGCATCGAGGTGGCCACGAACGATCTGAACGAGATGATCCGGCAAGCTCGCCAGTTCGCTGCTTGGGCGGACAACATCGTGGTGAAAATACCGGTGGTGAACGAGAGCGGCGAATCCTGCCTGGGCGTCGTCCACGCGCTCACGGAGGAAGCCATCCGAGTCAACGCAACCGCAATCATGTCGTTCAACCAGGCCATGCTGGCGGCCAAAGCTGGAGCGAGCTACGTCAGTATCTTCGCCGGGCGCATTGCCGATGAGGGCAACGATCCTGCGGCGGTCATCCGCAACGTGCGGCGCTGGCTGGATGAATGGAGCTACCGCGCCGAAATCATCGTCGGAAGCATGCGTGGCGCAATCGACATCCAGAATGCTGCACTGGCGGGAGCGCACATCGTTACCGTGCCGCCGCAGTTTCTGCCCAAGATGATCGACCACAAGTACACGCGGGAAACCGTCCGGCAATTCAATCGCGACGCCGAAAAAGCCCTGGCCCAATTTGCCGACACCCGGGCGAACGGGAATGGAGCCGCCGCCGCTACGCACAGCGCTCCGAGCGGCGCCCCGGTCCTGGCCAGGCAAAAGTAAGAAAAGCGAAGAAAGAGCGAAAACAGAAGCTTGAAAAACGTGCCGCGATATTTTGGCGGTTTTGCTGACAGCGATGGACTTACGCCAAAAATATCTCAGCAGGGGGGCCGAGATATCGTTCCCTGAGGGGCCGCACTCTCGGTTTGGACCAGTGCTGCCGACGCCGGATCAGGGCGCCGGCACCGCCTTACCTCGCTCGTCATGAATTCCAGAGAACGAGCCATCGTCGTGAAGAACGCCGCCGCGAATGTTGTGCGCGGGTGCGCCACGGCCGCCGTTGCGCTGGGTCTGCCGGCATTTCTGACGCGGCTCATGTCGGTGGATTCTTACGGGGTGTGGTCGCTCGTTCTGCAGATGAGCGCGTTTGTCAGTTATCTGGATTTTGGAATTCAGACGGCGATCGGGCGGTTTGTGGCGCACGCAGGCGAGCGCGGCGATGCTGAGCAGCGTGACCGGATTCTCAGCACGGCCCTCGCGGCTCTGAGTGTCTCGGGAGCGATCGGGATTGTGGCCGCTGGCGGGCTTGCGGCTGTCATGCCCTCCGTCTTTCACCGGATTCCGAACGGGCTTCTCGGGAATGCCCGCATCGCCTTATTGCTCATTGCTGGTTCAATGGCAGTCGGTCTGCCATTCTCCGTCTTCAACGGGATATTCATCGGTTTACAGCGCTATGAGATCCCGGCAGCGGTAATCGGCGGCACCCGTGTGCTCAGTGCTTTTCTCCTGGTGCTCGTCGCGTGTGAACGCGGGGGATTGGTATCGATGGCGGCGGCTGTGGCTGGGGTCAACCTGGGTGCCTATGCAGCGCAGTATTTGCTGTATCGCTGGTTCGCGCCGCGCGCGCGGTTTTCGAGAGGCCTCATTTCGCGACACAGCGGCCACGAACTATTCGAGTATTGTTTCAGTCTCAGCATCTGGACCTTGGGGATGCTGCTGGTCAGCGGTCTGAACGTCATGCTGGTAGGCTATTTTGATTTCGGCAAGGTGGCCTACTACTCGGTTGCCGCCACTTTGACTCTGTTCCTGGGCGGACTGCAGAACGCGGTATTCAGCACGTTAATCCCATCCACAGCCGTGGTGCAGGCTCGGGGAGACGCCAAGGAGTTGGGGCAGATGGTGGTCACCGCGACGCGCTACGGGATGTTTCTGCTGCTCTTGACCGGGGTGCCGTTGATGTTGGGTTCCAGGGCCCTTCTGACCGTATGGGTGGGACGAGATTATGCGGCAGGCGGCGCACTGGTTCTGCAGGTACTGACGGCCGCGAACGTCATCCGGCTTTGCGGGCTGCCGTATTCAGCCGCCCTCATTGGCACGGGCCAGCAACGCCTGGCCACAGTGACGCCGCTTGTGGAAGGCGTATCCAATCTCTTGATCAGCATCATGGCCGGCTACCTGTTCGGGGCGCTTGGGGTTGCGATCGGAGCGCTGGCCGGAGCCATTGTGGGTGTATTGGGCCACATTCTCTACAACATGCCGCGGACGAGGGAGATTCGATTGAAGATCGTCGATTTTCTCAAGGACGGGCTCCTCCGTCCAACGGTTTGTGTTCTGCCGCTCATCGTGGTGGCGTCCGCGTCCTGGCTGGCGAACTTGTCCTCGCTGGTGATCGCGCGGGGCGCCATGGTTCTGGGGGCAGCTGCGAGCGCCGTGCTGCTTTGGCGCTACGGCCTGCTGCCGGCGGAACGGGCAAAGTTGCGGTTGTCCCGCTTGGTCGCGTTGGGGTGATGGCAGCGAGGTAGTCGCGACGTGATCAACAGCGAAGTTTCGGGAGCGTATTACCAAGCCGTCCGCCTGCCAATGCTTTCACTGATCAGGGGCGAGCCGACGAGTGTCCTGGAAATTGGCTGCGCCAGCGGCCAGACGCTCGCCTACATGCGCGCGCGGGGAGCCCGCCATCTTGTTGGGGTGGAGTGCTCTCCTCAAATCGCGAGAGCGGCTCAAGCTCGGGGCGTGGCCAGGATCATCGCGGGCGATATCGAGCGAGTCGATCTCGATCTAGAGCCGAACTCTTTCGACCTAATCATCGCCGGCCACGTTTTGGAGCACCTCACCGATCCCTGGAGGGCGTTGAGGAAAGTAACCCGGTTCTTGCGGCCCGGCGGGCAGCTCGTTGCGGGTCTCCCGAACGTGCGGCATCAGAGCGTTCTGCTGCCGCTGCTATTCTGCGGCAGGTGGAAGTATCAGCCCGAGGGAATCATGGATTGGACGCACCTGAGATTCTTTTCACGGCAAACCATTCGCGAATTGATGGGGAGCGCCGGTTTGAGAGTGGAGCGGATTGTACCGGAGTTTGGGCGGAAACATCGGATTGCCAATTCCATCAGCTTGCACCTGTTTCGCGATTTTCTGGCCTACGCCTACAACGTGTCGGCATTCAAGCCGCGGCTGATCGAGGAGCGTGGCACAGCATTTCCGGCCAGCGGCTTGCGTGACAGTCACGGGTTGCACAGAGCGGCCAGCGAGACTGCCTGCCAGAGGATCGTGGACGACCCTGATGTGCTTTCGAAGCAAGCATAACCAGTCCTGGGGTGAGCGGTGAACACGGCGGAAGCGCAGCGGGCGATGAGCGGGACGTTTGTGGCAGCGTGCGCGACCGCTCTGGCGAGCGTGGCATTGGCGTGCTCCCTGCTGTATACGCCGGTGCCGGTTTTGGTTCTGGCAGCATGCGCGGCTGCGGTTTACTTCTTCCGCAGGCCGTACGAACTGCTTCTCGTCATGGTTTTCTTGATTCCCTTTAACTTCGTGATCCGAGTTGGTCCTGTGCCCCTGGCAGCGGAACTCCTCAAGGTTTTCATATGGATTCCACTTCTGGTCGAGCGCGGAGCAAGCGGAAGAGTGCTGGTTTCCAGCCGTTTCCGGCGTCACGTGCTGGTGCTGGCGGTGCTGCTTGGGTTGTCGGCGCTGCGGGCGACCGACAGAGCGTTTTCGTTGAAGGAATGTGTTCGGCTAGCCTCGGATATCGGTCTTCTGTATGTTGTTCCACACCTCGTGGACACCCGAGAGAAGCTGTTCCAGGTTCTGCGCACCTTGATGTATTCAAGCGTGGGCGTGGCGCTATACGGGTTTTACCAATTCGCCATCCACGATTTCGGAACTCTGTTTTGGATTGTGAATCCAAGATTCAGCACCGAACTGGCCCCGGGGCGGTCGGAGTTTTGGGAATGGCGCGGCCGAATCACTTCAGTAGTGACGTCCGAAATGGAGCTGGGGCATTACTTGAATGTATGTATCCCGATTGGGGTCGTGCTGTGGCTTCAGAAACGGCCTCATGCGTTCCGGTGGCTGCTGGTCACGGCAGTCCTGCTCGGAGCGCTCGTGCTGACGTTTACGTTCGGGGCTTGGGCGTCGCTGCTCGCGGCTGTGGTGGTGTTCGTTGCGCTGTTGCGCAGGCAATCTGGTTGGAAACTCCTGGCCGGCGGGGGCGTCGTTTCACTCACGGCGGCCGTGGGCATACTGGAAAGCCCAGCGCGGGAATTCATAGCAACAAAGTTCGTTAGCCAGGGTATGGGGGGCTTTGCATGGGATGTGCTGACCCGCTTGGATAACTGGATGTTTGCTTTACAAGTCTGGCTACGGCATCCCTTGATTGGCGTGGGAGCGGGGAACTTTCAAGCACTTCAATACGAGCACGACTTCATACGTTCCCCCTGGGCTCCCGCGGGAACTTCGCCGCACGAGACGTATCTCTACATCCTGGCGCAATACGGAATCATTGGCTTTGTAAGCCTGCTCGCGATCGTTTTGGGCGTGCTTCGATCAAATTGGCGCCTCCGAGCGCACCCCAGCATGGGAATCCTTGCGTTGGGTCTGGCCTTCGCGTTGACCGTGAACCTGATCGGCTGGTTCTCAGATGACTCGACCTTCTTCAGTCCGCATGCAGGCTATCTCGTCTGGGTTGTCATCGGGCTCAGTGAAGCTGTGAGGAATATCGCCGGCGCGAAGAGGAACCGTCTGAGGCAAGCCCGCCTCTCGTTGACGCCGGCGGGGTGAGCTGAGAGCAGATGGCTGGAAGAAGCACAATACTCTTTCTGACACCGAATCCTATCCAGAGTGCCAGCGAACGCTATCGTGTTTATCAGTTTCTGCCGGAGCTTCAACGAGCGGGATTCGACTGCACGGTTCGGCCGTTTGCGACTGAGCAACTGCACCGAGCGATTCAGGACAGCAGATTGGTCGGCACGATTTGGGGTGTTCTGCCGTGTGTCATCCAACGTGCTCGAGATCTGCGGGCCCTCGGCCGTTTTGATGTGATCGTAATTCAGCGGGAAGCATTCCCCTTCTTTCATCCGTTTGTGGAAATGAAGGCGATCAAGCGGCACCCACAGGTGATATTCGATCTGGATGACGCGATTTACATCGGACATCGGGACACAGGAAAGGCCAAATACCCGTGGAGATACAAGCTGAAGTACGGGCCAGGCATCGACCGCGCGATCGGGATGTGCTGCCATGTTGTGGCGGGCAGCCGAACACTCGCCGCGCATGTCAGAAGCTTCCATCCGAATGTCACAGTCGTTCCGACCGTTGTCGATCTGGACCGATACACCTACCAGCCTCCTCGGGCTAATGACACACAGGTGACGGTCGGCTGGGTCGGAAGCCGTTCGACCAGCCCTTATCTTCTGGAGATCGAACCCGCTTTACAGCGCCTTTGCCAAGCGCATCCAGGACGGATTCGCTTCTGCACCTGGGGCGATCCGCGCCGGCATCTGCAACTTAAGAATTTTGAGGCTCTGCCCTTCTCCCTCGAATCGGAGATCGACAATTTGAGGCGGTGCGATATCGGGATTATGCCGATGCCCGACAACGATTGGACGCGCGGAAAGTGTGCCTTCAAGGCCATACAGTACATGGCACTCGGAATACCAACGGTCGCCTCACCGGTCGGCGCGGCATCAGAAGTCATCCAGCACGAGGAAAACGGGCTATTGGCGAGCAGAGAAGACGACTGGTTCCATTGCCTGGATATTCTGGTGAGAGATCGGGGTCTGCGCGCGCGTTTGTCCAGGGCAGGACGGAAGACAATTGAACGCGGGTATTCGCTGCAAGCCTGGGCGCCGCGCGTCGTCGATCTATTCGAAAGAATCACAGGAAGCGGAGAACGACAGGATGCAGTCGCTCTGGAGCAGGCGGGCTAGCCGTGCGGATCGCGCAAATCTGTGGGTTCGGCTGGCAGCCCAAAGGAACAGTGCGATTTCGAGCGTTCCCTCTGGCGGCAGGGCTCGTGGCGGCCGGACACGAAGTTACGATTTTTCTGACTCCGTACGACAATCCAGAGGATTCAGGGAGAGAGTACACGCGGGAAGGCGTGCGTATTGTGAACGTGAAGCTGGGGAAGTGGCCGCTCGCGCGGCACGCGTGCTCGTGCTACCGGCTTTGTCGCGAGGTCATTCACTCCGATGCGGACGTCGTTCATGTGTTCAAACCGAAGGGGCACGCGGGGGCCGCGCTGACCTATCTGCTGGCTACGGGCCATCGTCGCGTTGTTCTGGATTGTGATGATTGGGAAGGTTGGGGAGGGTGGAACGACGTCAAAAAATATCCGTGGATCGCAAGAGAATACGTCGATCTGCAGGAGAAAGACTTAATTCGACGCGCTCCTTGCGTTACGGTTGCAAGTCGAACGCTACAGACCCGCGCGACTGAGCTCCGGCGGTCTCCCGATCGCGTTTTGTACCTGCCTAACTCGGGCCGTTCCGCAGAAGACAGGAAGATCCGCGCACGAGTTCTGGCGATGGACAGGAACGAGTTACGCAGGTCGTTCGAATTGGGCTGCGGTCATCTGATCCTGTACAGCGGTCATTTTGAACCCGGCGACGACGGGATGTTTTTCAGCAAGGCGGCGGCAGCTGTCGCCCGGAAAACGGATGCCACGATCCTTATGGCGGGCGACGGCCCCGAGCTTGCACGTGTTAAGAACTTTCTTGCTTCCCAGGAGGGTGCCAGGGTCAGGTTCTTTGGGCAATTGCCCTATGAGAGGTTCCTGGCTTTAGTCGCGACAGCAGATATTGCCGCGTATCCGTACCCGAACGACGCCATCCATCGCGCGAAGTGCTCCGCGCGAATCATCGATTACATGGCAATGGGCTGCGCGGTCGTGACTACGAGAGTCGGCGAGAACAACGACACTATCGAGCATGGCGTAAGCGGAATACTCGCGCCGCCAGAAAATGAGGAGCAATTCGGCTTGGCGTTGGAGAACCTGCTGCGTGATTCACAGCTTCGAGCATGCCTCGGCGCAAATGCCAGACGGCACGCCGAGGAGCGCTTGTGGTCCGCCCAGAAGTCCGTCGAGACGTGCCTTGCAGCGTATCGAATGGTGTCAAGAACTGACGCGTCCTCGCAGCATCCGGAAGAAAAGGGACAAGCGGAATGATGGTGACGAAGGCGCAGGCGGTGCAGGCGCTTGAGGCGGAAAGGCCGAGGGCGGCGCAGGGCGTTCCGAGCGGCCGGGCGGGCCTAGCGCAATGGTTGAAACAACGGACGGTCCAGCGAGCGCTGTTTGCGGCGGGCGATGCGGCCGCGCTGGCGGCGTCGTACATTGCTGCGGCCGTCGCAGCGGAGCATTGGCTGAGCATCCCTCGCGCGGACCTGAATTCGCACGGCTACTGGCTGTTCGACCTGCCGTTCCTGCTGGCGGTACTGTATCTGCTCGACCGGCATCACAGCCCGGACGTCCGGCGGCCCGAAAGGGAGCTGGAACTGGCCGTCAAAGGCGTCTCGCTCGCGTTCTTGCTGCTGGCCTGCGCTAATTTTGTGGCGTTGCAGGCGGGATCCTCACGATGGTTGCTGGTGGCTTGGTACCTGCTCGCCATGATGGCGGTCCTGGCGATGCGTTTTGGGCTGCGCATCGGTTACGGAGCGTTGTGGCAGCGAGGAGTGGGACGGAAGAAGACACTGCTCATCGGCTCGACTCCGCGGCTCTCCGAGCTGCAGGCTTTGCTGTCGATTCAGCGCTACCGAGGATACGAACTGGCTGGCATCGTGCCTCTTGGCAGCGAGGCGCCGCTCGTTGGAAGCTCGCCCGCCCATCTCGCCGAGGGCGATCGCTGGCGCCAGGCCGCAGGCGAAAGTGGCGCGGAGCAAGTGATCGTCGCGCTGGAGCAGCACACACCGGAAACGCATCGACTGATTTCGGACGTATTGAAGGGCTGCTTGGCGCACGGCATCGACGTGCAGGTTAATTCCGATTTCCTTGGGTCGCGCAACCTCCACTACGAGCTAGACGAGTCCTCCGGTTTTTTCCGCTTTTATGCCGGGACCGCATGGAGCATGCGCGCGCAGCGAATCGCGAAAATGGCGCTCGAACGCGCGGCCGGCCTGGCGGGAAGCGCCGTCGCTCTTCTGCTTCTGCCCGTGGTGGCCCTGCTGCTGAAGATCGAAGACGGCGGCCCTGTGTTCTATCGCAGGGAATTCGTGGGTCGCGACGGCGAAGTGCACTTCTATTTGAAGTTCCGCACCATGCGGCTCGACGCGGACGATGTTCTTGCGCAGGACCCGCTCTTGAAGGCGAAATTCGGCCTCAAGCACAAGCTGGCGCGCGATCCCCGCATTCTTCGCAACGGGCGCCTGCTGCGCAAATACAGCATTGACGAGCTGCCCCAGTTCTTCAGCCTTCTTCGCGGGGAGCTTGCGCTGGTTGGCCCGCGGGTCATTTCGCGGGAAGAAGCCCGCCGCTACGGAGCCTATCTGCCGCGCCTGCTATCCGCGCAGCCAGGCATCACCGGTTTCTGGCAGGTCATGGGACGGCAACTCACGACGTACGAGGAACGCATCCAGATGGACATGTTCTATATCGATCGTTGGTCCATCTGGCTGGATTTGTGGATTCTGGCGAAGACCTTCTGGAAAGTACTCAGTGCGGAAGGGGCGTACTAGAAAGGGGAAGCGGGCATGCGGATTCTGGTGACTGGCGGCGCGGGGTTTATCGCCTCGCACGTTGCGGACGCTTACATCGCCGCGGGGCACGATGTCGCGGTTCTGGACGACCTTTCGCGCGGGTCGCTGGGCAATATCAACGGGTGGGCGCGCTTCTACCAGGGTGACATCCGCGACCGCGATTTTGTGGAGCGCGTTTTCGAAATGGAAAAGCCTGAAGTGGTGAACCATCACGCGGCGCAGATGGATGTGCGGCGTGGCGTGCGCGAGCCGTTGTTCGACGCTGCTGTGAACGTGCTGGGCTCTCTCAATCTTTTGGACGCTTCCGTCGCAAACAACGTGCGGCGGTTCATCTACATTTCGACCGCCGGCGCGGCGTATGGCGAGCCCGCCGATCTGCCGGTTCCGGAGACATGCGCAATAAACCCCATTACTCCGTATGGCGTCAGCAAACATGCGGTCGAGCACTATCTCTTCACCTATCGTGTGCTGTACGGCTTGGCGTATGTGGTCCTGCGCTACGGAAACGTGTATGGCCCGCGGCAAAGCTCGAAAGGCGAGGCGGGTGTGTTCGCCATGTTCTGCGAGCAGATGCTCGCCGGAATTCAGCCCGTCATCTACGGAGATGGCGGCAAGCTGCGCGATTACGTCTACGTTGAGGATGTAGCGCAAGCCAGCGTGCTCGCGCTGGAGCGCGGAACCGCCGAAATCTTCAACATTGCCAACGGCGTTCCCACCAGCGACTACGAAGTGTTCCGGCTGGTGCGCGACAACCTGGGCATCAGAAGCGTGGAACCCAAGTACGTGCCCAAACGGCCGGGCGAGATCGACCGCATCTACCTCGACATCTCCAAAGCGCAACGGCTGCTCGGCTGGAGGCCGCGCGTTTCGCTCGAACAGGGAGCGCGGCTTACGGTCCGGCACTTTCGTCAAGCGGCCGGCCATACGAGCGCTCCCGAAGCATCCCTGCCCAGCGCGAGAGTTCAGCGCGCATAGACTGCATGGTACTGGAAAACAAGACCTGCGTGATTGTTGGCGCATCCGGCGCAATTGGCGGCGCAGTCGCGCAGCGGTTCTTTCAGGAAGGCGCCCGGCTGTGCCTCACTTACCACGCCGAACCTCCCCGATCGCTCGCGGATCAACTGCGCGCCGGCGGAGGCAAGGTCAGCTTGTACCGTCTCGAGCTTGGCGAATGGCAGCAGGTCCAATCGGGCATCGGCCAAGTGCAAGCGGAATTCCCGGATATCGATGTGCTGGTCAATTGCGCGGGGGTGATCGGCCCCATTGGGCGGCTGGAAGACAGCGAGGTCGCGGAATGGACTCGAGCGCTGCACGTCGACTTCCTTGGCGCGGTTTACCTGGCGCGCGCCATTCTTCCCGTCTTCAGACGCCGCGGGCGCGGCAAAATCATTTTCTTTTCCGGGGGAGGCGGCGCATATGGCCGGCCTTACTTCACGGCGTATAGCAGCGCGAAGGCTGCGCTGATCCGCTTCACGGAAAGCTTAGCCGAGGAGGTTCGGGACGCCGGCATCCAGGTCTATGCGGTCGCGCCTGGTCCGGTCAGGAGCCGCATGTGGGACGAGATGAAGGCGGCTGGGGCGGCGGGCGGTCCGAAGTTGCTGGAAGATCTCAGGCGCATGGAAGAAACGGGCGGGGAGTCCCCGGACCGCGCCGCGGCTCTCGCTGTTTTTCTGGCCTCCGACCGGAGCAACCAGGTCACGGGGAAGCTGATCAGCGCGGTTTGGGATGATTGGGAAGCGATTGCCAACAATCCCTGCGGGCTGGCCAACTCGGAGGCGTGGACGTTGCGTCGAGTTCCGTTGCAGCAGCCATGATTGGTGTCGCCATCGTAGGCGCCGGAAACATTGGGCGCGTCCGCGCGCAATCCATCCTGCGGTCGGAGGAAGCGCGCGTCGCTTGGGTCGGAGATGTGGACGCCAGCCGCGGCCAGTCGCTGGCGGCGCTCTCCTCCGCATCGAGCGCAACCGGTTGGCGCGAGGTGGTGGCCAAGCCTGAGGTGGACGTGGTGGTGGTTTCCACGCCCACCAAATTCCACGCAGAAATAGCGATCGAGGCGCTCCGCAACGGAAAGCATGTGCTTTGCGAGAAGCCGCTGGCTCGTACGGCGGAGGAAGCCTGGGAAGTGGTCGCCGCAGCGCAGCACGCGAACAGGGTGCTGAAGACGGGGTTCAACTACCGTCAAATGGATCACGTGCGGAAAGCGCGGGAACTTCTCGCGAACCAGGCCATCGGTCCCGTGCATTTCTTGCGCTGCCGCTATGGACATGGAGGACGGCCAAACTACGAACAAGACTGGTGTACCAACGGAGACCTTTCCGGCGGCGGAGTGCTTCAGGAGCAGGGCATCCACATGGTCGACTTGGCGCGCGTTCTCCTGGGCGAGCCCGCGCGGGTCCTCTCGGAGACTCGCCGATACTTCTGGAATTTCCGCGACACGGAAGACAACTGCTTTTGCCTGCTGGAAACGGCGGAAGGACAGCTCGCCAGCCTGCATGTGAGCTGGACGCAGTGGAAGAACATCCTGGAAGTCGAAGTCTTCGGCCGTGACGGCTATCTTCGATTGGAAGGGCGAGACGGACACTACGGCCCGCAGCGGTTGACCTGGGGCAAGCGTCAACCGGATCACGGGCGGCCAATCGAGGAGGTATTTACTTTCGGTCCTTCACCGACTTCGTGGGACCGCGAATGGTGTGAATTCGTTGAGCTGCTCCACCACGGTTCAGATTCTTTCGAAGCAGCCTGGCAGGGATGGCGGACGCAAGAGCTGGTGGATTTGGCTTACAAGAGCGCCCGGGAACATGCTTGGGTCGAAGTCCCCCCTTTCAGCACAGGACAGGCAACATGATCATCACCAGAACTCCATTTCGGCTGACGCTTGGCGGCGGCGGCACGGACCTGCCATCGTTCTATCGCGAGCATGGCGGATTCGTTCTTGCCGTGGGAATCGACAAGTACATGTTCATCAACGTGAACACGCCGATCGTCGACGACAAGGTCCGTGTGCGCTACACCAAATCGGAAGTTGTGGACCATGTGGGCGAGGTCGAACACACACTGGCGCGTGAGGCCATGAAATGCTTCGGGCTGACCAAGGGCGTGGAGATCGTTTCCGTCGCCGACATTCCCGCAGGCACCGGCCTGGGATCTTCGAGTTGCTACCTGGTGGGTCTGCTGAACGCGCTGCGGGCTCTGATGCAGGAGCCCGTCTCTCCGCAGGAGCTTGCGGAACAGGCTTGCCACATCGAGCTGGATGTTCTGAGCAAGCCGATCGGCAAGCAGGACCAGTATATGGCGGCTTTCGGCGGCCTGACGTCGCTGACAATCGGCGCGAGCGGCGCAGTGCAGGTGGAGCATCTGCCGGTCAGCGCCGAACTGGTAGAGGCGCTGGAGAACAATTTGCTGTTGTTCTATACGAACGGCACGCGCGACGCCACAGGAATCCTCGCGCGGCAAGACGCCGCCACCAAAAAGAAGGACGGGGGCGTCGTGGGCAGCCTGAAAGAGATTAAGGACATCGGCCTCGAGATTAGCCGCGCGATCCGAGCCGGGAAACTGCACCGCTTCGGTGAATTAATGGACGTGCATTGGCAGACCAAAAAGCGTCTCGCCCATGGAATCACGAATCCTCAGATCGACGCCTGGTACGAACTGGCCAAGCGAAGCGGCGCAATTGGCGGAAAGATTTCGGGCGCAGGGGGCGGCGGCTTCCTGATGCTCTACTGCGAGGGCGACAGGCATCGCCTGCGCGAAGCGATGCGCGCCGCCGGTCTGCGGGAACTCAACTTCCGGTTCGAGTTCGAAGGCAGCAAAGTGGTATTCGATATTGTTTCCCGGGATCAACGATTGGCGCATAACCAGCGTCTGCTGGAACAGTCATCGAGGCCAATCGACGAATCCGTTCTCACGGTTGCCGCCCCTTGATTTCGCGGCCCGTTAACGTTTGATCTCGTTCCCGTGCCGCCCTCTAAGACGGAACAGCCCCTTCAGGAGAACAGCCATGCTGCGCAAAGCGGTGTTTCTCGATCGCGACGGCGTAATCAATAATTACGTGTACGATCCCGAGCGCGGAACCGTCGATTCACCATCGTGTCCAGAGCAATTCACCTTGATCCCGGGTGCGGGAGAGGCCATCGCGACCCTGAACGCGACGGGGCGGCTCGTGATGGTGGTTTCCAATCAGCCCGGGATTGCCAAAGGCCATTTCTCGCCTGTCCTGCTTGAGGCAATGACGCAGAAAATGGAGCAGCTGGTCAGAGAATCGGGCGGGCGCCTCGATGCGGTGTACTACTGCCCCCACCACCCGGAGGGCCTCGTCGACGAATACGGGCGTGCATGTGACTGCCGAAAGCCCAAGCCCGGTTTGTTCGATCGAGCCGCCAAAGACTGGGAGATTGACCTGGGCCAATCGTTCACCGTGGGAGATGGCATCGTCGATATCCAGGCGGGGCACCAGGCCGGTACCCGAACGCTTCTTATCGGCGTTCGCAGGGGCTATCTCTTTTCCGAGTTGGAACGGCACAACGCTTGGCCCAATTTCATCGTCGGCGATTTTCGTGAAGCCGTCGAAGTGATCCGGTCGGCCGGGACCGGCCGGAAGGAGCGGTCGGAGGCGGAACCGCGCTGTGCTGAAACGGCTCGAAACGCGATGAGCTACACCGCGCAATACCTCCAGGAAGCAATCGAAATTCTGAAAGCGGTCAATCAGGACTCCATCGAACGCATGGCCGACTTGCTTTGCGGGCTGCGCGAGCGCCAGGGACGCTTGTTCTTGCTTGGAGTGGGAGGCGGGGCTGGACACGCCAGCCACGCCGCGTGCGATTTCCGCAAGATCGCGGATATCGAAGCCTACGCCCCCAGCGACAACGCCTCAGAGCTGACCGCGCGCATTAATGATGATGGCTGGGAAACGTGCTACGCCAATTGGCTGCGAGCCAGCCGCCTGAGCCGGGATGATATGCTGCTGGTGTTCTCGGTGGGCGGCGGAGACGCGCAACGCAAGGTCAGCGCCAACCTGGTTCGAGCCCTCGAATACGCGAGGCAAGTCGGAGCAAACATTTGCGGCGTCGTAGGGCGCGACGGAGGCTTCACGCGGCAGGTGGCCGACGCCTGCACGCTCGTGCCGGCCACCAACTCCGCAAACATTACGCCTCATACCGAGTCAATCCAGGCGCTCGTTTGGCATTTGCTCGTTTCTCACCCGAAGCTGAAATCGGCAGAAACGAAGTGGGAGTCGCTGACGCACCCGAGCACGACAGCCGCATAAGCAAGCATCGATCACCGGCACGATTACCACAGCCCGCAGGAATCCCTCCCCCCCACCTGTTCAGCTCCCGCACTGTAAGGCCGCTTGCTCGGCAGGCGCCCGCCCTCACCTGGCTCATGATTCCGAATGAGATCTTTGCCGATCGTCCCATATCGGCGCAGCAGCTCCTTCAGAGTTCGTGCGCCGTCTGCGAGGGCGAGCTAGCCGTTCAGCTGCTCCAAGTTGTCGATGGCCTGTGGCCGGAGCCCGCTCTCGACCTCGCGCATCAGGGAGACGAGGCGCTCGACGTGAGGTACAGCGATGCCGGACTGGCGCGCCAGCTTCAGGATGGGCGCGAACTGCGCGTCGCATTCAGTCTTGCGATGATGGATCGCAATATCGCGCCACACTCCGGTGTGCGTCTTCGCCGAGCGGCGATTGAACGCGACCATGGCGTCAAACGAGGCGTCGACGGCCGCGGCTGATCCATTCGTGCCGAAGGCTGCCGGATCGTAGCCGTTGAAACCCATCGGGGTCACGCCCTCGGCGGCAGCCACGGCCATCACTTCGCGCGCCAGCGCCGTGAGCGCCGGGCGCGCATCGCGAGACGCGAGCACGTCTACAATGCTGTCAGGAGTCAAGGCGCTGGCAAAGAGCAGCGCGCCATATCCCATCTTGCCCCACAGGTAGCCCCAAATATTGTTGCTCGCGACCGCAGCCGGCTCGAAGCGCTGCAGAATACGGTGCACGCGCGCAAGCCGCTCGGTTTGCCGGCCGTCCAGCTCGCCCACGACCACAGCGCCGCGCCCGCCGAAGTGCACGACGCCCGGCTCGAGCAGATCGGCGCCGAAGTTGATGAACGCGCCCATGGTGCGCTCGCGGCCCAGGACTTCCGCGATGATCAGCTCGTTGAAGCCGTTCTGCAGCGACACGACGAAGCCGTTTTGGCCGAGGTGCGGCGCGAGTTGCCGCGCAGCCGTCTCCGTGTGCAAGGCCTTGACGCACAGGAACACTGTGTCCCACGCGCCAGCGAGACCGCCGGGGGAAAATGCCGGGAGCTTCTGCGTAAACGTTTCGATCGGGCCGGTGATGGTCAGCCCTCGTTCACGGATCGCGCGGACGTGAGCCTGGTTCGAGTCGACGAGCGCAACATCCACTCCCGCGCGGCTGAGGGAGGCGCCAACGGTCCCGCCAATGGCTCCCGCGCCCCAGATCAGAATCCGATCTGCGGAGGCGGCGTCGTTTCTTGCAGTTGGTTCCATCAAAGCCAGGTTGCAAGAGCTCTCAGAGCTTATGGTGCTGGCCGGATCATCTCAATCTCCGCGGACGAGCGTCAACAACCTGCTGCTGTTCAAGGGCTCTGCTGGGTGAAGAACGGACGAGCGCGTGTGCGAGGGTTGCGACGACGCTTAGACATACAGCCGTATTTGTGATATGGTTTGCCATATGAAGACGACCTTGAATATCGATGATACGGTAATGGCGCAGCTCAAGCGCGAAGCGGCCCGCCAGCGCCGAACCATGTCCGAGCTCGTCGAGACCGCATTGCGCATACTGTTTCGCTCCACGAACAAGCGCGGGCGTGTCCCGGAGCTGCCGGCGTTCCGGAGTGGCGGCACACTGGTAGATGTCTCGCGCCGTGATGCTCTCTACCAGGCGATGGAGGGACGTTAGTGCTGGTCGTAGACACCAACGTTCTGGTCTATGCGGCCGACCGGGATTCTCCATTTCATGCCGCGTGCCGAAAATGGCTGGAGCGGCAGCGAGCGGCTGCCGA
This sequence comes from Candidatus Acidiferrales bacterium, assembly GCA_046705825.1. GTDB lineage: Bacteria > Acidobacteriota > Terriglobia > Acidiferrales > UBA7541 > Palsa-295. The sequence continues at coordinate 34,157 of JBJKQB010000210.1, read as the reverse complement.
TGCTTGGTATACCACATGGGCGATCTTGTATGAGTTTCTAAGGGTGGTCACTCACCAGCGGGTGATGCGGCGGCCATGGAACGCATCGGAGGCGTGGCGGTTCGTCGAGGCGCTTCTCGCTTCACCTGGGCTTAGCGTCCTGGTGGCAACCGAGCGGCACGCGGAGGTCGCTCGGCAGGTTATCAGCGAACTTCCTTATCTCGCCGGGAATCTTGTCCACGACGCGCATACCGCAATTCTAATGCGCGAGCACGGGATTCGGCGGGTCTGCACCCGGGACACGGACTTCCATCAGTTCCCTTTTCTTGAAGTTGTCGACCCGCTGCAGTCCTTGAAGTGATCTGAAGCCACTGCTGCCCGAATCATTCCGTTGGAGAACGGTGTCCTAATTTCAGAAGGGGAACGTGAAATACGTCTACCTGTGGAGCTCCTGACGCACGTTTGCCCCGCGAATGATGTATGCTTTGCGGCTCTCTTGCTCGCGAGGTGCATTCGTGTCCAAACTTCGAGTTCCATTCGCACGGTGTCTTGTTATCGGGTGTGCCGTGCTGTTTCTGGCATGCGGCTCGCTCGACGCACAGGAATACAATCCACAGCTCTTTTCCGGCATGAAGTGGAGATTGATCGGTCCGGGCACCGGGGGCCGCGTCGAAGCGGTTGCCGGTGTTCCCGATCAGCCGGACACCTATTACATCGGCGCGGTTGACGGCGGGGTGTGGAAAACGACGAATAGCGGCCTGAAGTGGACGCCCCTGTTCAACCACGAGCCGGTGGCTTCAATCGGAGCCATCGCGATCGCGCCGGCCGACGACAACGTGATTTACGTCGGCACCGGCGAAGAGGCGCCGCGCGGCGACATCTCCTTCGGCGGCGGCGTGTACAAATCGACGGATGGCGGGAAGACCTGGACCAGCGTGGGGCTGAAGGATACGCGCCAGATCGCGCGAATCGTGATCGATCCGAAAAATTCGGATGTGGTGTACGTCGCGGCGGAAGGCCATATTTACGGCCCGAACAAGGAACGCGGAGTCTTCCGCTCGACGGATGGCGGCAAGACGTGGCAAAAGGTTCTGTACAAGGACGAGCAAACCGGCGCAATCGATTTGGCCATGGACCCGAGCAATTCGCACATTCTCTACGCCGCACTGTGGCTGGTGCGGCGCGAACCCTGGCACTTCAGCGACGGCGGGCCGAGCAGCGGCCTCTACAAATCCACAGACGGCGGTTCGACGTGGCAGCAGCTCGCCGGGCACGGCTTGCCAGCGGAAGTGCTGGGCCGCATCGGCGTGGCGGTGGCGGGCGGCAGTAACGGCCAGCGCGTGTATGCGTTGGTCGAAGCGAAGCACGGCGGGCTGTTTCGCTCGGAAGATGCGGGCGCGACGTGGCATCTGGTGAACGACAGCCAGACGCTGACCACGCGCGCGTGGTACTTCACCAACGTGTTCGCCGATCCGCACAACCCCAATGTGGTGTACGTGGCCAACAATCAGTTCTATCGCTCCATCGATGGAGGGCGGACTTTTTCGCGGCTGGCCATTCCCGGCTTCGACGGCTATCCCAGCGGCGCGGACAATCACGCGTTCTGGATGAATCCGCTGCATCCGCGGCACATGATTCAGGGCCACGACCAGGGCGTCGCCACCAGCGTGGACGGCGGGAAAACGTGGGGCGACCGGCAGAACTTGCCCATCGGGCAGTTCTACCACATCACGACCGACGACGAGTTTCCCTACTACGTGTACGGCTCGCAGCAGGACGAAGGCGCGCTGGCGGTGGTGAGCAATGACCGCGGAGGCATCGAGCGCGAGATGTACTGGATGGGCGGCGACGACAGCGAATGCGGCTACGTCCTGGTCGATCCGGCGAATCCCAATTGGCTGATCGCCGGGGGTTACGGCGGAGCGCTCACCATCTATGACAAGACCACCGGGCAATTGCACGATATCGCGCCCTGGTCGAACAACAACGGCGGGCACGCAGCCGCCGAACTCAAATACCGGTTCAATTGGACCGCGCCGGTGGCGCTTTCGCCACAGAATCCGCACGCGATCTACATTGGCTCGCAATATCTGCTGGAAACCGACAATGACGGCATGAGCTGGCACGCCATCAGTCCCGATCTGACGCGCAATGACAAATCCAAACAGCAAAGCTCGGGCGGGCCGATCTGGCAGGACAATTCCAGCATCGAGTATTACGACACCATCTGGGCCATCGCGCCATCTTCGGTGGCGGCAGGCGAAATCTGGGCTGGGACGGACGACGGCCTGATTCAACTGACGCGCGACGGCGGCAAGACCTGGCACAATGTGACTCCTTCACAATTGCCCGCGTGGGGCCGCGTGTCCATGATTGCCGCATCCGACACGAATGCCGGCACGGCCTGGGTGGCCGTGGACAATCATGAAAACGACGATTATCAGCCGTGGATCTTCCGCACGCGGGATTTCGGAAAAACGTGGAACCGCATCAACGAGGGCATTTCTGCACCAGCCTACGTCCACGCCATTCGCCAGGATCCCAAGGACTCGAATCTGCTTTTTGCCGGGACAGAAATCGGAGTGTACGTTTCATTCGACGCCGGCGATCGTTGGCAATCGCTGCAGCTCAACCTGCCCACCAGCTCGATGCGCGATTTCGCCATTCACGGCGACGATTTGGTGGTGGCCACGCATGGCCGCGCGATCTGGGTCTTGGATGACATCACTCCGCTTCGACAAATAGCTCAGGCTGCCGCTGCGGACATTTATCTCTTCCGGCCAGCCACGGCCATCCGCGCGCGGCTCGGCAACCCTACTGGCGCCACATTGAGCTATTTCCTGAAAACGAAGCCGAACGGGCCGGTGACGTTGACAGTGACGGACCAGCAAGGCAACACAGGCGTCGCCTTCTCCAGCGCGGGGAAGAACAAGCTCAACGTCGAAGCCGGCATGCATCGCGTGAACTGGGATTTGCGTTATCCCGTTCCCGCCGATATCCAGGGCGGCGCGAGTTACGACGAACGGCCTCCGCGCGGGATTATGGCGCTGCCGGGCCAGTACACGGCGAAGCTCACTGTGGAAGGCCGCAGCTATAGCCAGCCATTGACAGTGGTGAACGATCCGCGTTCCAAAGTTTCGCTAGCCGCGCTGGAGGCCGAATACAAGCTGGCCACGACCTTGATGGATGCTGTCGCACGCGATCATCGGGCCGTGAATCAAATCTTGCAGGTGCGCGCGCAATTGAAACAGCTCCGCGAACGCCTGGCCGGCGATCCCAATGCGAAAGCCATTCTGCCGGCCATTGACGATCTCGACCGGAAGGCCGGCGTCATCGAAAACGTGCTCTACCAATCGCACGCCAAAACCAGCGAAGAGCTGCTCAATTTCCCCACCGAATTGAACAGCAAGATCGCTTACCTGGAGGATGAAGTCGATTTCGGAGATGGCGCGCCGACGGCGCAGTTCCAGGAAATGGCTCAGCAATATCTGCAGGAGCTGCAACAGCAGATCGACCGCTGGCATGAACTGCAGAAAAACGAGCTAGCTGCGCTCAACCGGCAGATCGAGCAGAAACGAATTCCGGAGATTTACGTTCCTCCAGCGCCGAAAGCGGCGGCCGGCGCGGCAAGCACAGGCGCAAAGCGCTGATTATGCACTCGCGGCGTAGTGGTATGATCGCGTCGCCATGAACAATGACGAGCATCGCTTTCGCCTGAGCCATACTTTCGGGTTCGTACTTCTTATTGCCGTCTGCGTTGTAAGCGCCGCAACCGCTCTGCCCCAGCGCGCCTCCGCGCAGCGCATGCAGACCGGCTGGGAACATAACTACGCGCCGCCGAACCATCCCATCGTGCTGCACGCGGCGCGCCTGCTCGAAATCGACTCGGGGAAGATCATCCGTCCCGGCGAAGTGCTGGTCCGCGGGGACAAAATCGCGGACGTGGGCCGGTCGGTGGCGCGTCCCGCCGGCGCGCAGGTGATTGACCTGGGCGACACCACGCTCATGCCCGGGCTGATCGACGCGCACGTCCACCTGTTCCTGCATCCCGGCAACGAGGGTCTGCAAACGGTCGTGGAATCCGTGCCGCAGCGCACCATCCAGGCCACGCTGGCCGCGCGTGACGATTTGATGGCGGGCTTCACCGCCGAACGCGACATGGGCACGGAAGGCGCCGGCTCGGCCAGCACCGCCGTGCGCGACGCCATCGATCGCGGAGAAATTCCCGGGCCGCGCCTGCGCATCACCGCGAACGCGATTTCGATCCTCGGCGGGCACGAAGACGCCATCGGCTTCAATCCCGCGCAGCACGTGCTGGGAAACGCCGACTACGCGAACAACATCGATCAACTCATCGAAACGATTCGCGAGCAGCAGAAAGAAGGCGCCGACTACGTGAAGATTTACGAAACCGCCCGCGACATTTTCCACGGCGGGAAATTCACCTCGCAGTATCAGTACACCGAGCCGCAACTCGCTGCCGCCGTGCAGGAAGCCGCGCGCCTGGGAACCAAGGTTGGCGTGCACTGCATGGGCGAGCCGGGCTGCTTGTGGGCCGCGCAGGCCGGCGTCGCGTCCATCGACCACGCCGTGCAGCTCAGTGATGAAACCATGCGCATCATGCGCGAGAAGGATATTCCCGCGGTCCCGACCTTCACGATCTTCGAGTACTTCGCCGATCACGCGGAAAATCCCGCGGCGGCAAAGTACGAGCGCGAATTCCTCGACTACCACGTCCAGCAGTTCAAGAAGCAAATAGCCGCCGGCATACCGTTCGCGGTCGGCTCCGACGTAGGCCCCTTCCCGCACGGCACGCAAGGGCGAGAATTGGTGCTGATGGCGCAGTACGGGATGGAGCCGCTCGCGGTGCTGCAGGCGGACATGCTGGAAGGCGCGAAAGTGCTGATGTGGCAGGGGCAGATCGGCGAGTTGAAGCCCGGATATTTCGCCGATGTTGTGGCCGTGCCCGGCAATCCGCTCGACGACATCAGCGACGTCCAGCATGTGGCCTTCGTCATGAAGGGCGGCGTCGTTTTCAAACACTGATTCGAGGCGGCCCGTGCAACACGGCCGAAGGTCCCGGGCGCTGCAGCGACCGGGCCAGGAGGCGCGGTTGAAAAGAGTATTGCTCTTGCTGTTCGTTGCGGCGTGCATTGCTCGCGGATCGACAGCAGCTCAGGCGCTGGCCGCGAGGGCCGCGGAGGCGCGGCAATTCCGCCCGCCGGCCGTTCCTCTGGTGGTGGTCGATCCGTACTTCAGCATCTGGTCCTTTGCGAACCATTTGACCTACGACGCCACACGCCACTGGACCGGCGCGCGCATGGACATGCAAAGTATCATGCGCGTTGATGGCAAGGCCTACCGCATCATGGGCGACGAGCCGCGCATCGTCGCTCCCGCCGAACAAACGGGCTTGCGCGTCCTGCCCACGCGTACCATCTACGATTTTCAGGCCGGCGCTGTGAGCGTGCAGCTGACCTTCCTCACTCCCGACCTCCCGCACGACATCGCCGTGCTCGCCCGCCCGGTGACTTACCTGACCTGGCAGGTCCAGTCCAACGATGGCCACCCGCATCAGGTCGAAATTTATTACGACAACACGTCCAGCCTGGCGGTGAACGCATCGGATGAAGCGGTGGCATGGAAGAGCGAAACGGACGGCGGTCTCGACGTGCTGCGCATTGGGACTGTCGCGCAGCCGATTCTGGGCCGGGCTGGAGATTTCGTGCGCATCGACTGGGGATACATCTACGCGGCCGCGCCACAAGAGGAAACGCCGCAAGCGGTGGTGCTGCCGGCCAGGAAGGCGATCGAGGAATTCGCGTCCACCGGCAGGCTGAGTTCGCCGATGGACACGCGCATGCCGCGCGCGGCAAACGACGAGTGGCCGGCAATGGCCGTCACGTTCAATCTGGGCCAGGTGAACAGCGCACCCGTTTCGCGCCACATCATCCTGGCTTACGACGAAATCTATCCGATCGAGTACCTGCACAAGCGGCTGCGGCCATACTGGCAGAAATCCGAGCCGGCCATCGGCGGCCTGCTGCAAGACGCCGAGCGCGATTATTCTTCGCTCAAAATGCGCAGCGAGCAGTTCGACGATCATCTCATGGCCGATCTCTCGCAGGTTGGCGGCGAGCAGTACGCGGAGGTTGCCGCGCTGGCCTACCGCCAGGCCTTCGGCGCCAACAAGCTAGCCATCGGGTCCGATGGCGACGCTCTGATGTTTCTCAAGGAAATATCCAGCTGCGGCTGCGCGCAAACTGCGGACGTCATCTATCCCGAATCGCCCATCCTTCTCTTGCTCAATCCCAAGCTGCTGGAAGACTCGCTGATTCCTCTGCTGGACTACGGGCAATCCAGCCAGTGGCCCTATTCCTACGCGCCGCACGATTTGGGGACATATCCGCTGGACAATGGGCGCCCGGCCGAGAAGATGGAGAGCATGCCCGTCGAGGAATCCGGGAACATGCTGATGATGATCGCCGGGATTGCCAAGGCGGAGGGCAACGCAAAATTCGCGGAGCGCTATTGGCCGCTGTTGACGAAATGGGCCGAGTACTTGAAGGCGAATGGGCTCGATCCCGGCGACCAGCTCTGTACCGACGACTTTACCGGGCTGCTGGCGCACAACGCCAATCTTTCCTTGAAAGCGATCGTGGCGCTGGGCGGCTACGCCATGATGGCGAAGATGCTGGGAAAGACCGCGGTCAGCAATGACTTCACGCGGACGGCAAAGGAGGATGCGCAGAAATGGCTGCAACTGGCGGCGGACGGCGATCACACGCGTTTGGCCTTCGACCGGCCGGGCACATGGAGCGAGAAGTACAATCTGGTATGGGACCGCGTGCTCGGGCTGAATCTGTTCCCTCCGAGCCTCGCAGCGCAAGAGCTTGCCTATTATGCGAAGCAAGCCACGCCGTTCGGTTTTCCCTTGGACAGCCGAACCGCGTTCACCAAGCTCGATTGGGAATCCTGGTCCGCGGCCCTTGCGCCGTCGAAGGGCGTGTTCATCTCGATGTTTGACGGCGCGTATGGCTTCGCGAACCGCACGCCTACGCGCGTTCCGCTGAGCGATTGGTACTGGACCAGCGACGGCACGCAGACCGGCTTTCAAGCTCGCCCCGTCGTGGGCGGCATCTATATGGAAATGCTGACCGACGCGACGATGTGGAAGAAATGGGCGGGAGCCGCAAACGATGTTCATTGATTCTTTGACGCGCGGGAACTGCCAGCCGTGATTTACGCCGGCACGTCGGGATGGGCTTACCCGGCCTGGAAGCCGGAATTCTATCCCGCCAAACTCGCGTCGTCGAAATTCCTCGGGTATTACGCGAGCCCGGTGAACTCGACGGAAGTGAACTACACGTTCCGGCGCTTTCCGACGGAGAAGTTGCTCGTGGGCTGGGCCGAAGCCACGCCGCCGGGATTCCAGTTCGCGATCAAAGCGCATCAGACGATCACGCATATCAAGCGCCTGCAGGACGCGGGCGCGTTCACCAGGGATTTCATCGCTGCGCTGCGGCTTTTGCACGAAGCGGGCAAGCTCGGGCCCGTTCTGTTTCAGTTGCCGCCGTTCCTGAAGCGCGATGCCGCGCGGCTCAAGGGTTTTCTGGCCGAATTGCCGAAAGCGCATCGCGCCGCATTCGAGTTCCGCGACACTTCCTGGTTCTGCGAGGAAATTTACGCGCTGCTGAGCGAAGCGAACGCCGCGTTGTGCCTGGCCGAGAGCGAAAAAATCGAGACGCCGCGGGTGCAGACCGCGAATTTTTCTTACCTGCGGCTGCGCAATCCGGAAAAGATGGAGTCACCGGCGGAACGCAAGAAATTGCGCGGAGTGGTGGCGGAGCTTGCGCGGGCCGGCGACGTGTTCGTCTACTTCAAGCACGAAGACAGCCCGGAAGGGGCGCTGCACGCCGAGGAACTTCTCGCGCGGGCCAAAGCTTGAGCGTTTTCACAACGAGAATCACCGCTTTGGCGTTCCCGCGGGTGATTTGGGCGCGACGCTCGGCTTGGTCGAGGGCCTCGAGGGCAAATACTCCTGCGGGAGCGGCGCCTCGTAGTGCTGGAAACCGGCGAGCTGCATGCCGCGCTGCGCTTCCGGGTTTTTCATGAAGGTCTCCCAGACGAAACCCGTGCGCACGTTTTCGGCCATCAGCATGGTAACTCCCGTATCGATGCCGATCACGTCCGTGTCGTACCAGTTGATCAGAGGATTGAAGGCGTCGACGAAACCATACTTGCTCCAGGTGCCCGCGCCGTAATTGAAGCGGATGTTCTGCAGCACGCGCATGCAGGCGTTGGTCAGGAAGACGATCGATCCTCCGGTGGCGCAGGGCACGATCGTTCCGTCGATTGGGCCGGTTTTCGGCGGCCCGCCCCAGATTTCGTAGCCGTGAACCGAATCCGATGCAGTGATGCCCCACAAATCGTTGCTGTAGTCGGGGAATTCCCGGGACAATTCCTTGATGCAGAAGCGGCGATGCACATCGGTGGCCACGATGGAGTTCTGGAAATAGTCGGCGTAGCGGTCGTGCTTGTTGCGGAAATCGAACCAGGCCTGCGAGTACTGGTGCACGAACAACGGAGCGAACGACCCCACGTAACGCATGCCGTCGTAGTCGAACGTGGTGCGGCTCCAGGCGTCCCAGGTGTCGGGGTGCAGCGCGTGTTTGGAAGCGCCGATGCCCAGCAGGTAAATCATCATCAGCTCGCTGTAGTTGGTCCAGCGGTATTGGAGGAAACCCATCTCCGGGCTCCAGCCGCCGGGCAAAATAAGCGTGTCTTCCGAGAGCCAGGACCAGTTCACGCGATTGAATATGCGTTCGGCCAGATCGACAATTTCCGGAGTGTGGGCAAAGTGCTGGCGGCAGGTAAGCACGCCGCAGAGCAGGATGGAGGTATCCACGGAGGAAACCTCGGATTCCCACACGCGCGCCCCGGTGTTGATGTTGGTCCAGTGATAAAAGAAGCCGCGGTGGTTGGGCAATTTCGACCACAGGAAGCGCAGCGTCTTCAGCACGCGATCTCTGGCCTGCGCGTAGGAAATGTAGCCGCGCTGTTCGCCGATGCAAATCCCGGTCAGCCCGAACCCGGTGGCCGAAATGTTGCCGAGCACCTTGTTGTCCGGGGCCCGCGCGTTGCAGCGGTCGCGAACCATCCCCGTTTCTTCGCTGGCCTGCTCCCAGAAATACAGGAAGCTGGCGTGTTCGATTTCTTCCAGCAGGAGCTCATCCTGCTGAGAAAGGAGCTTGGTCTGAGGGGTGGCGCGGGCGACTGGGACGAGGGGAAAGGCCGGAGAGGAAGCGAGCCCTGCGAGAGGAAGACAAGCTCCGGCGACGGCGAATCGCTGGAGGAGTTCCCGGCGCGACAAGCCAGACTGGCGGACGCGGTTTGGCACGAGCGGATGTTTCGCCACCGGCGGATAAATCGAAACTTCAACCCGCGCTCCGGCCGGTCTCGATCGTCCCGGCCGAGGAGATCGGGGGCTCGATTATCATACCTGAAACACATCGGGGCGAGGTTGGAACTTCAGGAAGCTGTCCCTTTAAAACGATTTAACGCGGCCGATTTTGCGCGTGGGAAGCGATCGTGTTTGCGCGCGCCGCGTGTTTTCGATGCCGCCGGTGGCGACGGCGGTTGCGCGCCAATTTATCCCGGAGAAAAAGGCGCCGCGATTCGAGGGAACGAACGACGTGGCGATACGCCTTGCGAGGCGCACGCGAGCGAGTTGCCGGCCGACGCTGCCGCCAGGATTTCAAGGAAGTCCTGCGCATCATACCAAATCCCGCCGGATTCTGAGACTCATGCCGGGCCCCTGATCCGTGCGGCCCTGCCCGAGGTAGGAGGCGCTTCAGCGAGCCGCTCCCTCTGCTTGTGCCGCTTCGAGAACCGATTGACTTCGCATTGCCCCCGGCATAGATTAGCCCCTCACCTATTCAGTGTTCCTGAGTGTACCCATGGATTCTCTGATCGGCGGTTCCGGCGGCAGCTCTCCAAAGCAAGAGGAGTCGTCCGCGCCGCCCGGCGGCCCAAAAAGGCTTGTGGAGCGCATCCTGCATCGCAAGGCTCCTGAAGCAAACTCGCCAGGATCGTCCGCCTCCGCTCATAAGCGATCCGTGATCGAAAGGCTGGAAGGATTTTTCGTGCCGGATCTGCCGACGGAAACCGGCGCTTTCCCTCCACCTCCGGTGGAAGAGCCCGTTCCCCCGGCGGGCGGTGCGGTAGCAGCTCAAGACGAGGAACCAGCAGTGTCGGCAGCAAGTCCGGGCGCGGCGGCCGATGCCGATGCGGGCTCGGCGTACTCCGCCGTGCGCCTGATTCGCAGCGCCGCGAAGGACGCGATGACGCGTTCGCAGGATGCTTTCCGCGAGATGGAAGCCGCTCTGAAGGCCTACGCCCAGGAATTCGAGCAGAGGCGCGAAGCGCTGTCGTCCGCCACCCAAGCTGCCTCTGTCAGTCTTCAGGAATTGAGCGCCAAGACCGCGAAAGATGCCGCCGAGCAGTTCGCGAAGGTTTCCGAGCCCGCGCTGGCCCAGTCGATCCAGCGGTTGAAGGACGAAAGCGAGGCGATGACCGCTCGCTCGGCGCAGCAATTCAAAGAGCAGAGCGACCAAGCCGCAGCCGAGTTGCGCCAGAAACTCGATGCGGAAAAACAGCAGTTCCTTGCGCAGACCCACAGCGAATTCGACACTTTGCGCGCTTCCCGGCAGACCTTCCTCGACGACACGCAGAAGCAAACGGCCGCTTCGGTTCAGCGATCGCTCGAGTCGCTGGCCGATGCTGCCGTCGAAAAAGCGCGCGCCGGCTTCGAATCGTCCCGCGCGAATCTGATCAACGAGACGCAGGCGCAACTCGTGTCCAACTTCCGCGCCTCGCTCGACCTGCTGTCAAAAGATGCGGCGCAGGATCTGATCGACCGCGCGCAGGGCGAGCTGGCCGCCTTGCGTACGCAGTTCGTCGACGAAACGCAGGACCAGCTGGACAACATGGTTGCGGCCTCCGCCGAACGGCTGCAGACCGTGGCCGCCGCTGCCCTGCAACAAGTTGGCGCCGGTCTGGCTGCCTCCAGCCAGCAGTTTCTGGAGCAAAGCAAGGCGCAGCTCGCCGCACTCGGTTCGAGCACGCTCGAACCCGAAGTCGCGAACGCCGTCGAGCGCGGCCGGAGAGAACTGGGCCGCATGGTCGACGGTTTTCTGGCCAAGGCGGTGCCGCAGATTCAGATGGAACTGGAAAAGCTGGTCAGCCGCCACATGGAAAACGCGCGGGCCCAGGCTGCCGCTCAACCAGTTGCCCGGCCGCTGCCGCAACCCGTTGCCTTGGAAACTGCGACGCTGCGAACCCCGGCACCGTTCTCTGCGCCGCGGACCAACCCGGGACAAACGGACCCGATGGCGATCACGACTTCGCAGTTGGCGCGCCTGCAAATGGGCGAACCCGCCCGACCGGCCGCCGCCAGCACGGTCCCATCGCTGGGCCGCGGGCTCGAATTCCGGCTCGCGGAAAGCGCTGGGAAGCCCCATCGCATCGAAGTGCGCGATGTGAAAGCCGGAATTTCCTCGGGGCTAAAGCTGGGATTGGGCTTGGGAATCATCGCCCTGCTCGTGATGGTGGCTTATTTCGCCCTGTCGCCCGTGATTCGCCTGCGTCCGAATCCGCCGGCGGCTTTCTTCGACAACAGCCCGACGTGGACAGCGGCGCAGCGCACTCGCGAGAACGATGTGGCGCGCGCGTATTGGGCGGTTGCCGTCACACGGATTGCGCCTCGCTATCCTTTCGGCAGCGCGCTGCCGGCGAACCCTCCCGATGATTTCGCGTTGTCCGAAACGGCAAGGCCCCGCACCGCTACAACCGCAGGTGCCGAGGCCCGCAACCGGTATTGGCAGAATCTTCAGGCCGTGTGGGCTCAACCTCAAGCGTGGGAGCGAACCTCAAACTGGGATATCGACTCGCTGCGCATCTGGCTAAATCATGCCGTTGTGCGCGTCAACCGCCTCTTCAGTTCGCGCAGCTCCTCGTCTTCGTAGGTCTGCGATAATGGTCCGGCAGCTCATTGACTCCACGCGGAATACGTGGTATACGTATTATACGTGGCCGACATGGCGTCTCCCAAACAAAGCGGAAAGCAGAACCTGACCGTCAGCCTTGACTCGCAAGTCATTCATAAAGCCAAGGTTCTGGCCGCCAAGCGCTCAACTTCGATCAGCAATCTGGTTGCTCGTCAGATCGAGATCCTGGTCGGCGATGATGAGGCATACGAGCGCGCCCAAGCGCGAGCGTTAGGCTTGCTGGACGCTGGATTCCATCTGGGCGGCACCATCCGGGCCAGCCGCGACGAGCTTCATGAGCGGTAGAACGTTTGTGGACACGAATGTGCTGATTTACGCGCACGATGTGGATGCGGGCGCGAAGCACGAAGTGGCGAAACAGCGGCTGGTCGAGCTGTGGGCCGAGCGTACGGGCGTGGTCAGCACGCAGGTGCTGGAGGAATTCTACGTCAACGTCACCCGCAAGATTTCGAGACCGCTCGCAAGAGAGTCCGCCCGTCTTGTTGTCGATTCCTATGCGCCGTGGTGTGTCGAGACGACGCTGGCTGACGTTTCCGCCGCATTTGCGATCGAAGACGAGTCTCGGATCGGCTTCTGGGACGCCCTGATCGTGGCATCGGCCGCCAGGAGTTCCTCGACGCGGATTCTTTCCGAAGATTTCAGCGCCGGGCAGCGGATCGCAGGCATCGCGATTGAAAACCCGTTTGCGGCGTTGCCGCGCTGAAGCGACGAATCGCTTACCAACCTGCGGCCATTCCTAATCTGAAGTTTTCGTCCTGACGGCCGGCAGATTCGCCGCGCGCAGCCTGTCGTTCAACGAAGGAATGTCCTTCGTTTGAACCTCATCCCATTTTTTCTGCAGCGCATCGAGCGAGGATTCGAGCGTGGTGAGCGCTTCCTGCGCCACCGCAGTCGGCGGCCCATCCGCGCTGTCCACATAGCGCAGGAGCATCCCGAATTCGCCATTCAGGCGCGCAAAGCCTGGCGGGCCGGTTTGAGGCCCGAAGAAGCTGGCAGCCGCGCCCTCCAGCTGCGCGGCGCTCTTGTCCAATGCGGCGATGGCGTCCGCCAGCGGCCCTTTCGGGGCGCGCGAGGCCACATTCTTCAGCTGATCGCGGATCGAGCGAACCTGCTGCAACGCATCGAAGCTCGCGTCCATTCCCGCAATGATTTTCGTCTCCAGATCGAATTGGGCGGCGAGCTGCGCCGGCGTGGCCGTGACCCGCGGATCCATCTTGACCTCGAACGTGTGCTCCACCGTTTGGCCGTCCGCCTCCAGTCTTGCCGTATAGGTGCCGGGCAGAACGCCCGCGCCGAGCGGATAGCGCGGCGTGTCGTGCGGTATGGCCGAAATTGGGAATTCGTGAACGACGGATTGCGGCGGCGCGGTGCGCAGGTTCCACACCCAGCGGTGCTCGCCGGCTTCTGCCGAAAGAATCCGCGGGGGCTTGATCCAGTACAACGGAACATTCAGCTCTTTTTTCAGCTCGTCCCAAGTGAACGCCGGCTTGTCCGTGCTGGCATAGCTGCGCACCACTTTCCCGCTCGCATCCAGGATCTCCAGCTTCACCGGGCCGCTGGCATTTGATTTCAGGTAGTAATCGAAGATCGCTCCATTCGGCGGATTCTTCCCCGCCGGCACTTCGGGCGGCAGCGGCGTGTCCGTGTTGACGTCGCGCCGGATTCGATACGTTGTCGCAGGCTTGAACAGAACCACATCCGAGTTCGCGAGATCGAAATCGACCTGGCGCAGCGGCGTGATGTCGTCCAGAATCCAGAACGAGCGCCCGTGCGTGCCCACAACGAGGTCGTTGCCGTGAATCCACAAATCGCGCATCGAGGTGTGCGGCAGATTCAGCTGCAACGATTGCCACGAATCGCCATCGTTGAACGAGACCCACACGGCCGTTTCTGTTCCGGCAAACAGCAGGCCGCGGCGCACAGGGTCTTCGCGAACCGTGTTCACGTGCGAGTCGTCCGGCAAACCGCTGGTGATTTGCTGCCAAGATTTTCCGTAATCGTGTGTGACGTAGATGTACGGCCGGTTGTCGTTGATCTGGAAGCGGCTCACAGCGGCGTAAACCGTTGCGGCGTCGAAATGCGAGGCATCGAGCTGCGCCACCTTGCTCCACGGGGTCAACTGCGGCGGCGTCACGTTCGACCAGCGCTTCCCGCCATCGCGCGTCAGCCAGATGTAGCCATCGTCGGTCCCGGCCCAGAGCAGATTGGCGTCAATCGGTGAAGGCGCCAGCGCGTACACTTCTCCGCGGTGCATCCCTTCGGACGCTTTGCCATTCGCCAAGTCGCCCAGGTTCGGCGGAAGGACCATTTTCGGCCGCGCGAGATCGGGGCTGATTACCTGCCAGGTCTGACCGCCGTCCGTCGTTTTGAAAACGACATTCCCGCCGAGGTAGAGATCGTGCGGGTCGGCTTGCGAGAAAATCAGCGGCTCCGTGCGCACGAAACGGTATTTCCCGTTGCGCAAAATCACAGGCGAGACGTCCCGCGTCTGCCCGGTGACCATGTCGAAGCGCGTGGCCTTCCCGCCAAAAATAAAATCTGGATGCAGCGGGTCCGGCGCGATGTAGCCGTATTCTTCCGCGCCCACCGGATGCCAGTCGCGGAACGTGATCTCGCCCCAGTCGCTGCGGCTGGTCGTGCCCACCGAGCCGCTCTCTTGCTGCCCGCCGTACACCCAATAGGGAAAGCGATTGTCGGTGATGACGTGATAAAACTGCGCGGTGGGCTGGTTGTACCACGAACTCCACGTTTTTCCGCCATCAACGCTGATAGTCGCGCCCTGATCCACACCCAGCAGCAGAATCTGCGGGTTTTCGGGATTGATCCAAATCGAATGATAATCATCGCCACCCGGCGCGCCTTTGATGGCGGTGAACGTTTTTCCGGCGTCCGTTGATTTGTAGAGCGAAGTATTGCAGGCGTAAATCGTGTTTCCGTCGTTCGGCGCGACGCGCACCCAGGCGAAATCGTCGCCGCGGCCCCACACGCGCCGTTCATCGTTCACCCGCGTCCAACTCTCGCCCGCATCGTCGGAGCGATACACTCCGCCCAGCTGCGGCGCGTCGACCATGGCGTACAGGCGGTTCGGATCGCTGGGGGCAACGGTAATGCCGATGCGCCCGAGGCCCTGCTGATTTGTGGGCAAGCCCTGCGTCAACGGCTTCCAGCTGTTGCCGCCATCCGTGGACTTGAACAGCCCGCCCTTGTGTCCCTCGATGGAGCCTTCCCAGGGCACTTGCCGCGCGGACCACAGATCGGCGTAGATGATCTGCGCATTCGCGGGATCGAACGCAAGATCTATCGCACCAACGTCGGGGCCTTTATAAAGCACCTTCCGCCATGTCCTGCCGCCATCCGTTGAGCGGAACACGCCGCGCTGTTCATTCACGCCGTAGGGGTGTCCCAACACCGCCACGAAAACGCGCTCGGGATTGTGCGGATCGACGATAATGCGGGGAATCTGCTCGCCGTCGCGCAGCCCGAGATGCGTCCATGTCTTTCCGCCGTTGGTGGATTTGTAAATTCCGTTGCCGATGGAAAGGTCGGGGCGCTGCAAACCCTCGCCGCTCCCTGCGTAAATGACCTGGGGATTGGAGGGCGCGACGGCCAGCGAACCGATTGATTGCGTTGGCTCGCCATCGAAAATCGGGTTCCACGTCCGGCCGAAGTCAACCGTCTTCCACACTCCGCCATCGACCGGGGCCATATAGAACACATTGGGGTTTCCCGGAACGCCTTCCGCGGCGACCGTGCGCCCGGCGCGGAAAGGCCCAATGCAGCGCCAGCGCAAGCCTTCATACAGGCGCGTGTTGAATTCAGCCTGCTGCCCAACCGCGACGGAGCCGAGGCCGAAGAGAAAGAGCGCCGCGAAGAAAATGATCCGCCGCCGCTTATGGTTTCCTGCCGCAGAATTCGCCGCTGGCGCGGCAGACATTCGCCCGACAAGTCGCATTTCACTCTCCTGAACACGCGCTGGGCGAGGTTATACCAATCGCGACTTCAGTTCCATCCTGCAGCGGAGATGAGCGTTGACATGATAGGAGGGGCAAAAACGAAACGGGAATCCTGGCCCGCTGCAACCGGGGCACATGGATTCCCGCGGAATCTTCCAACTGGCCAATCGGCGCGCGAAAAGCGTCCCGCGCCTGCTACTCGTTCCGTCTTACTGCGACTTGCGCGGTGTTGCCGGCGCAGCCGCCGCCTTCACCGGATACGTCTGGTCGTATAGCTTGACGATGTCTTCGGTGATGTTCACACCGTTCGCCGCATAGATCACCGGCGTCTGCTGCGACGACGTGTCGATGATCACCGCATAGCCGTTCTGCCGCGAATACTTGTCGAGCACGGTCATCATCTTGTGCCCCAGGCTGTCGATCATGTCTTCCTGCGCATCCTGGTAGTCATCGCGCGCTTCCTGCTGCTTGCGCTGAAGCTCGCGGGTCATGCGCTGGTACTGATCGCTGAGGCGGTACTTCTCCGCGTCGGACAGCGTATTCGTGCCATTCTGCAGCCGCGTGTTGATGTCCTGGATCTGCTTTTGCAGGTTCTGCAGCTCCGTCTGACGCGGGGCGAATTTGGCTTGCAACTCGCCATAGTCCCGCTTCCCTTCCTGCGTGTTGGTGATGGCCACCTGCATGTTGAACACGCCGATTTTGGAAGGCACAGGATCGGTGCTCTTCACACCCGTCTGCGCCCACGCGGCAGGTACCACCAAGCTCGCTGCCAGGGCTGCAACTGCGAGATGATTCCTCATAATGCTTTACTCCTTGTTGGAAATTCGGCTAAACGTGAATCGAGCATTATAGCCATGACTGTGGAGAAGGGTCAACGCGAATCCATATTCCGGGGCAGCTGAAACAGGCTCACGCAAACGCAAACTCCGCACGCCAGCTTGCCTATTTCGGATGCGAGACTCACGTTTCAGGTTGGTTGGCCCCGCCTGCCAGCGGCGGCCTCAGGGCAACGGAACCAGCAGCACGCGATTGTTCACATTGTCCGTCAAGACCGCCAGGTTGAGCTTAGGGTCGATCGCCACTGAAAACTGCGGCGAGCCGCCGATCCCAAGAATATCCCGCACCTGCGGGACGCTGCAGCTCGCGCCAAACCCCGGCGGGCAGGTGTAGTCGATGATGGACATCGTGCGGCTGGCATTGTTGGCGGTCACCAGCGTGCTGGTCTGAAAGTCGTAGTCGAGCGCCGTGGGATTCATACCCACCTGGGCGAAGGTCGTTGTGCCGGAGACAGGATCCACAAAACCCACGTCGTTCTGCAGACTGTTCGCCACTACGAAAACCTGGTTCAGCGGATCGAAAATGATGCCAGTGGGGAGGTTAAAACCTCCCGTGCGCACGACCGGAGGCCCCGAATTCAAATTGTAGATGTCGACCGTGCTCGAACTGGGAAAGCTGGTCGCCCCGCCTACCGCCACGCCGAGGTAACGGAGATACTGGTCGACCGCGATGGCCTCCGGTACGGCGTCGAAATTGGGATTGTTTCCACCGGAGGTCGCGCTGGAAGGAATCCCGTTCGTGGGCAAGGTGACGCCCGCCGCGTTGCCATTCGATACGCCGTTGCCCTGGCTTGAAACGGCGGTGACATAGGCAAGCCCGGAATCGAGGTCCATACCTACCCCGGTTACATCGGTACAGCCACTGCAGCCCAGCGTGAGCGGCGCCGGCGGATTGGTTTCCGTGGTGTCGATAATGGTGGCGTCATTGCTCCCGTTGTTGGCCACCACCGCCATCCCCAGCAGTGGATTAATGGCGATGCCCTCGGGAGTGGTGCCGGTCGGCACCGGCGGACCCACCGTTCCGACGGCTCCGGCGCTCACGCACGTTTTGCCCTGTGGTGCGGCATTGGTGGTCAGCGCGATGATCGACACGGTGTTGTCCCCAGAGTTGGTCACCGCCGCAACGTCGCAATCCGTATCGACGGCAACTCCAAAGGGCTGCGCGCCCACGGGGATGGCCTGCACCACGCTCAAATCTTCGATATTCGAAATCACGTTCTGCCCGGGATTCTGCACGTACACGGAATAGCGCCGGGCCGACGTCAGCATGCTGGGCGGAACGCTGGCCACGATCTGCCGGCTTGTTTCCGACATGGTGGTCAGCGGCGTGCCGTCCAGATACACCTGCGCGCCACCGGCGAACCCGCCGCCATTCACGGTCAGCGTCAACGGCGTCGTCGAAGTGAACGCGATTTCCGGCGCGGAAAGCGTGATTTGCGGCTCCGCGGCCGAACCCAGCGACGCGCTGGAACGCACGGTGCCGAGAGAGAGAATCGACACGCTGTTGTCCGTCTCATTCACCACCAGCGCCTCATTCGTAGCGGGGTCCGTCGCCACAGCCACTGGGCGGTTGCCGACCGTCACCTTCTCGATCACCAAATGATTCTGCAAATCCAGGATGGCGGCGTCATTCCCATTGGGATTTACGGCCACGCCGATATTCGGAAGAGAGGTCACGGCCGCGGCCACGTATCCCGGCTCGCTCACCGCCGCATTGCTTTGGTCGGTGAACGCAACGGTGCTGACGACCTGATCGAGCAGGCTGAAGGTGGTGAAATTCCCCGCTGCCGGCGTGGTGAGCAGCACCTGGTGCGTTTCCGGATTGATCCCCACGCCCTGCACGCCAGAGGCGAGCGCGAGAACGCCGATGACCGCCGGGTCGCGCTCCGGATCGGGACCGTTGGCATTGTGGCCGAGATCGACGAAGCTGGCGATCCGGATTCCTCCCCCGCCCGCGGTGACCACCGCCCAATTGAGCCGCGGGTCGACCGCGATCTGGGGCTGCGGGCCTGTGCCGTAGCTGGTATTGCTCCCGCCAATTAATGGAAACGCCGTTTCGGTTCCCGGCGGCGCGGGCGTTCCGCTGGAAACGTCAAAAGCGGTGGCGACGTTGGTCGACGTGTAGGCCACAATTCCCCGGTGCGTCACCGGATTGAGTCCCACCGAATAGGCCGCCGGCGACGCCTGATTCGACTGCGGCGGTGCGGGCGCCGGCAACGAAACGGTTGAGGTCACTGCGTCCGTCGTCAGATCGACGGTCGAGAGTGTGTCGTCTCCGCTGTTCACCACCACTGCGATGTGGTGCAGCGGCAAAGCCAGCGCGTCGTCGACCGCAACTCCTGTGGGCGCGTTGCCCACGGCCACCGTTTGCACCACCGCGTTGGTGGCCAGATCGATAATGGAAACCGAATTGGCGCCCGTGTTGGCGACCACCGCGAGCCCATCGGCTTCATCCACGGCAATTGCCGAAGGACCCGTACCCACTGCTACAGTACCGATCGGCGCGCTCAGCAGCGTGCCGGCGGCTGGTGTCACTGCGATATTAGCCGCGGCAGTCGAGGAAGCTCCTGCGGCCAAGCCGCTGTTCTGCAGAACAATGGGATACAGCCCGGGCGTGGACAAAACGCCCGCAGGAAGATCAGCCGTCATCTGCCGGGTGCTGCTGAACGTGGCCGCTAGACCGGTGCCCGTTCCCGTGCCGGGGAAACCATCGAACGTGGCCGAGGTGGCCCCTTGCGTGAAGTACCCCCCGGTCAGGCTGACCCCAAAGGCCGCGCCAGTCGTGATCACGCTGTCGGGAGAAGACGCAACCAAGGATGGACGCATTGGACTGACCGAGACGCTGCACCCGCTCGGGCACTTGGCGATGTTCAGGTCGCCGTTCTGGCGCCGCACCTGCACGGTGAGCGGCGTGCTCGTTAGCGTCGATTGCGCCAGCAGCGACGCCGGAATCGTGGTGCGCATCAGAGTTCCGCTGATCCAGGTCGTGGGCACGGGCGTCCCGTTCACCAGGACTTGGCTCGTCGAATAGAAATCGGACCCCTTCAGATAAATGTCCTGCTGCGCGGACCCTTGCAGTGCCGTGTTGGGATCGACGGAGGATAGAGTCGGATCCGTTCCCATCGAGACCGTAATCGCGGCGTTGCCGGATTGCGACGGATCGGCGGATGATGTCGCCGTTATAGAGGCTGACGTGGCGCCCGACGGCGCCGTGTAGGTGGCGCAGGTCTCGTTGGGCGTCAGGGTCATCGGAGGCCCCAGCGGTGGCTGGCACATCGCGCCTCCGGCAGCAATCATCCCATCCGTCGTGCTTCCGCCCGCTGTTCCATCGACGCTCCAGGTGACCGCCGGATTGTTTGTGCCGGTCACGTCGGCGACGATTGCGTACGTCTCGCCCGTGCCGATCACCGCCGCGCTCGGAATCATCTGCACGCGAATGCCGGAATCGATCTTGACGTAGTTGACCCCAAACGCGGTGGAATCCGTCGTGCTCGTCGCCACCACTTCAAAGGAATTCGATTGCGGCACCGTGGTGGGAGCCGTGTACACCCCGCTCTGCGTGATGGTGCCGTATCCGCTCAGGGTCTGAGAGCTGTTCGATGTGGTCACACCGGGAACCGGCGTGCAGGTGGTCGGCTCGGTGAGCGGCTGGGTGGGAGCCACTGGAAGACAAATCTGCCAGTACACCGTGTTGGTCGAAATGCCGGTAACGTTCGCTCTGAACGTCTCGGTGTTGCCCTTCAACACCACCACCGGCGATTGAGGCGAGGAGCCCAGATTGGGCTGGCTGGCCGAAGTCACCGTCACGCCAATCGTGGTCTTGTTGCCTCCGCAACCGGAGATCGCCGCGAGCATGAGCGCGAGCGCCGTAACGCCGGCCAATGCGCTCGCCAAGGGCGCACGCTGAGCGCCCGGAATGCTGGCGCGGCTGCGCTTCCCGCGCGTCATTCGAGTCGTGGTGTCATTTCGCATTTCTCTGTCGTTCCTCAAAAAACACGCTGATTTCTTGGCCGATTCGATCGGGCTTCTGTTCCCGTTTGGCTGAGCTGGCCGGCCGGAAACGCCGGCCGCGGACACATCCCCGCTCGGCAACCTCGGCTAGAACGTGCGGCTGACGGTAAACCGAAAGACGCTTTTCTGCTCGATCAACGACGACGGCAGCTTCAGATCCTGCAAGCGCAAATACTGCTCGAGCTGCGGCACGATTTGCGTCTTCAGCACGCCGTAGGGCAGGGCCGACTTCTGCGCGTCGCTCAAATAGTACGCCCCCGGCAGCAGATTGTTATTCAGGTCCGTCACTTGCGGGCCCTCGATCGTGCCGTTCAGCCGCGCGTAGTTGTACGCCCAATAGAACCGGAACGGCGCCTGAATGATGGGCAGCTGCAGGTCCAGCTCCAGCCCCGCCGACCCATGCGGTGCGAAATTCGTGCCCCCGATTATGGGCAAATTCTTCCCGATCCTCAACCCGGGGAAATCCGCGTTCGGATATTCCTGCTGCAGCGTTGTTACGGCCGAGGGATCGAGCTGCAGCTGGTTCTTCCACAAGATTCCGTCGGCGCCGATATCGTTGAAGAATGAAAAACCTACGTACGCGTTCCCCTGTTCGTACACCGGGATGCGGTATTCCATGTTGGCGTACACTTCGGTATCGCCGCCGGGGCGCGTGGGGACGTATTGCAGCGTCGGAACATTAATCGTCGCGGTGAGCGGCTGCCCGTTGCTGCCCAACCGCGTCGGGTCCGTGTAAGTGATCGGAGCCGATCCCAGATTGGGGATGGCGACGAACGGCGAAACGGTGTAGGCCTCGAAGCCGCGAATGTCGTACTCGCCGCCCATGTAGTACTTGTTGTAAGGCGGCGCGTTCTTCCCTCCATATCCCGAGATGGTGGCCCCTTGAAAGTGCAGGCCGATCACGTTGCGATGATGGTAGTTCGGATGATAGTAGCTCAACGTGAAAATCTCGGACGCCGAGTTGACGTTCCCCTGTAGCGGGCCGCCTTCGAAACGCTCGCTGATCGAGTAGCTCATCCCGCGCGTCGGATTGACGGGGCTGTCCACGCGGTTGTAGCTCAAGCTGGGCATGATGTAGCTTTCGCGGATTCCGTGCAGCGCCGAAGGTCCCGCCAGGCTGCGGAACTGCGTGAACTCGAACAGCAACTGCGCCGATTGGCTGAACGCCGTGATGTTCGTGGTGGACCACCCGTAGGTCATTCCCAGGCGCGCGAACGAGAACTTCCGCAACGGATAGCTGGCGAACGCGGTGAAGCCCTTCGCATCCTGCGTATAGTTTTCCTGCAAGGCCGGGTTGATAGCCACTTGCGTGCCCAGCAGGAGTCCGGTCTGCCTCGCCGTGTTGTAGTTGAACGAATTGTCGAAGATCGTGAACCCGGTCGAAATGGGCCGGTCGAATAGATAGGGTTCGGTAAAGCCGAACAGGATGCTCTTCTGAATGTCGCCGATTTGCGCCGAAAGCGTAAGCGTCTCGCCCAGGCCCAGGAAATTGTTGGTCTGATAGGAAAGGCCGACGAAGCTGCCGGCCAGCCCGCTCACGCCGCCGGAGAAACTGATCGACTGTTTTTGCTTTTCCTTCAGCTTCAGAAGAATGTCCACCGAGCCCGTCTTCGGATTTCTCTTCAACTCGGCATCATCGGGCTTGATCTTCTCGAAATAGTTCAGCTGATTGAGCCGCAGGACGCTGAGTTCCCAGAAATGCTGGTTGAACACCTGGCCTTCATCGAGCAGCAGCTCGCGGCGAATCACTTTGTCGCGAGTCGTGGTGTTGCCCTCGAAATTGATGCGCCGCACATAGTATTGCTTCTCCTGATCGAACACCAGCGTCAGGTTGACCACCTTCTTCGTGTCGTCGATGTCGAAGCGCGGATCGGGCGTGAAGTCGATGTACCCGTATTCCCCGTACAGCTCCTTGTACGTTTTGAACGATTTGCGCAGCTTGTCCGTGGAGAAGATGTCGCCTTTCTTCATCGGGAAGATCGCCGCCAGCACGGGGGTCTTGAACACCAGTCCTTCATCCGGGTCCGCGCTGCGGAAGGTGAGCGTGCCCATGCGGTACTGCTGGCCTTCGTCGATATTCAGAGTGATATTGGTGGCTTTTTCGTGCTTGGCCCCGATGAGCGGCCACGGGCCCGGAATCCCGGCCTTGTTGATGTCCACCGTCTTGGTCACCGGCGTGGCCACGTTCACGCGAAAATAGCCGTTGTCCTGGTACAAGCCGATGATGCCGACTCCCACGTCTTCTTCGAGCTTGGCGCGATCGAAGGTCTTCGACATGACAGGAATGTAGGTGAAATAGAGGGGAATCGCGTAGGGCCGGTCGTTGCGCATGGTGCGAATGATGCGCTTGTCGGAAAAAGCCTTGTTGCCTTTGATCGTGATCGTGCCCACTTTCACCGTCGGCCCTTCATCGATGCGGAAAACCAGCTTCACCGCGTCCGTGGCCGGAATCTTTTCATAGGTCGGCTTGACCGTGGCGAATTGCCGCCCGTGTGCGGCCAGCAATTCCTTGATCACCACAGCGGCGCGCGTGACGATGGTGGGATCGAACTGGCTCTCCACCTCCAGCCCGACTTTCTTGTCCTTGAAGGCGTCCAAAATGTCCGACTCGGTGATGGTTTTCAGCGCTTTGCACCCGACGGCGGATTCGCAGTACTCGATGCGCCGGATGATGGGGCGCTCGGTGACGTAGAAAATGACGATTTTCGCGTTCGGGTTGTTCGGGCTGTTCTCCACCACCAGCCGGATGTCGTCAAAGAAGTTCGTGTTCCACAAAGATTGAAAATCGCGGCGCAGGGCGGCGGGATCGTACACGTCGCCCGCACGCGACAATATGTGCCCGCGCAGCGTGCCCGTGGCGATCCGGCGGTTGCCGTAAAAATCGATGCGCTGGATCACAGGCTGGCTGGTGGAACTCTCTTGAGGTTCTTGAGCCCACAGCGCTTGTGCTGCGAAAAGCAGGCATACGGTCGCCAAAATTTCGATTAGAGGCAGAACAAACTTCCTGCCGGCGGCCATGCTCCTGCTCAAGGCCGCAGTCTCCCGCCAAAAATGTTTTTGCTCCCCTGCCGGACTGCTCCATCCGGCTTGCGTGTGGGATTCCTAGTGGGCCACCGGGGTTGCTTCAACCACAGGGCGGAAGGAAAGACCGTCGCCGGCCAGGAACACTTCCAGCGTGGCGGGTCTCTGGAGGCCGCCCTGGATCAGGGCTTCCGACAGTGGGTCTTCGACGTACTTCTGCAAAGCGCGCCGGAGCGGCCGCGCGCCATAATTCCGGTCCTTACAGGTCCTTTCCAGAATCCAGCGGGACGCTTCCGGGGTCACCGTGATTTGCACTTGCCGGTGCACCAGCGTCTCATTGATCTGGCCGACAAGGAGTTCGATGATGCGCAGCAGATCGTCATCGCTGAGCGAATTGAAGAGGATCACCTCATCGAGGCGGTTCAAAAACTCCGGATTGAACACGCGCTTCACTTCGCTCATCACCATGTCGTCTTGACTCCGGGCCGCGATCAGCTCATCCGCAGACGCGAACCCCAGGCCCGCCTGCTTCTGCAGCTGGCGGGCGCCGATGTTGGAGGTGAGGATGATGATCGAATTGCGAAAATCGACGGTGTTGCCCAGGCCGTCGGTCAACTGGCCGTCCTCGAACACTTGCAGCAGGATGTTGTACACGTCTGGATGCGCTTTTTCAATCTCGTCCAGCAAAATAACGCAATACGGCGTGCGCCGCACCCGTTCGGTCAGCTGGCCGCCCTCTTCATAGCCCACGTATCCCGGAGGCGCGCCGATCAGCTTCGAAACGGAATGTTTTTCCATGTATTCGGACATGTCGAAGCGGATCAGCGATTTCTCGCTGCCGAATAGGAACTCCGAAAGACGCCGCGCCACTTCCGTCTTGCCCACGCCGGTCGGACCCAGGAACAGGAAGCAACCCACCGGGCGCCCGGGCGCTTTCAGCCCGGCGCGGCTGCGGCGGATGGCCCGCGCCAGCGCGGTGATGGCGCGGTCCTGGCTGATGATGCGGCGATGCAGCTCTTCCTCGATGCGCAGCAGCTTCTGCTGCTCGTCTTCCTTGATGGAGGTCACCGCAATGCCCGTCCAGCGCGCCACAACCTCTTCGATATCTTCCCGCGTCACCACGCCGGTCGAGGAGTCGTCGATCTTCAACTTCTCCCGCAGCGTGCGCAGGTGCTCTTTTTCCTTGCGCTCTTCTTCCGAGTAGAAGCGCGCCTTCTCGAATTCGTGGTTGGCGATGGCCGTTTCCATGCGGTGGGTGATGAACTTCACACGCTTTTGCACTTCCGCCACTTCGTCCGGCAGCATGGCCTGGCGCAGCTTCACGCGCGCGCCGGCTTCATCCAGCAGGTCGATGGCCTTGTCCGGCAGGAAGCGGTCGGGAATGTAGCGGTTCGACAGGTAGACAGCGTAGCGGATGGCTTCGTCCGTATAGGTGACCGCATGAAACTTCTCGTAGCGGTCGCGCACGCCCTGCAGCACCTTGATGGCGTCGTCCTCGCCCGGCGCCGAAACCTTCACCGCCTGGAAACGTCGCTCCAGCGAGCGGTCCTTCTCCACCGATTTGCGATATTCGCCCGGCGTGGTCGCGCCGATGCACTGGATCTCGCCGCGGCTCAGCGCCGGCTTCAAGATGTTGGCGGCGTCCAGCGAGCCTTCCGCCGAGCCTGCGCCCACCAGCGTGTGCAGTTCGTCGATGAAAATGATGGCGTTCTGGCTCTCCATCAATTCCTTCATGATGGTTTTCAGGCGTTCCTCGAATTGCCCGCGATACTTGGTTCCCGCCACAATCAGGGAAAGATCGAGCGAGAGGATGCGCTTGTCGGCCAGGAACGGAGGCACGTCTCCATCGGCGATGCGCTGCGCCAGGCCTTCCACGATGGCGGTCTTGCCCACGCCAGGCTCGCCGATCAGCACCGGGTTGTTCTTCGTGCGGCGGCAGAGAATCTGAACGGCTCGTTCCAGTTCGCGTTCACGCCCCACGAGCGGATCGAGCTGCCCCTCCATCGCCGCTTGCGTCAGATCACGGCTGAATTCTGCCAGCAGGGATGCTTCTTTTGGCCGATTCACGGGCACCTTCTCTCCGCCACTGCCCCGCGTCAACTCCTCGCGAACAGTGGAAAGTCGTAGTCCGCGCTCGAACAGGATCTCGGCCCCGAAGGACTTCTCCTCGCGCAACACCCCGAGAAGAAGATGCTCCGTTCCGACGTGTTTGCTCCCCAGCCGTTCCGCTTCTTCGGCCGCGTAATTGAGAATGCGCTTGCACTCCTGGCTGAGGGGAACCTCCACGGAAGTTGAAATTCGCTCGCGAACGGTAATGCGTGACTCGATTTCTTTGCGGATGGATTCGATCGAACCGTGGGCGCGCAGAAAACGGTTGGCCAGCACCTTGTCTTCGCGCAGCAACCCCAGCAGCAGATGCTCCGTCTCGATGTACGGGCTGCCGTACTGGCTGGCCTCGTACCGCGCAAAAAAGATGACTCGCCGAGCCTTTTCCGTATACCGTTCAAACACAGGTCACCCACGCTCCCGGAAAGTATTTGCTGTTGTACCCGCCAGCGCGGAAACCCTCGCCTCGCCGGGTTCGCGCGCTGCAAGACGCGCCAAGCGGCCATGTTCCAGATGGAACACGCGATCCGCCCGCCGCGCCAGAGACTGATTGTGTGTTGCCAGAACGGTCGTCAGGTGGTGGGACTCGTGCAGCCGCCGCATTAGCTCGAAAACGCTTTCCGCATTCCGTTCGTCCAGGTCGCCAGTCGGCTCATCGGCCAGGAGCAGGACCGGCTGGCTGATTAGGGCACGCGCGATGGCCACGCGCTGTTGCTCTCCCCCTGAAAGCTGATTCGCGTGCTGAGGCCCGCGGCCACGCAAGCCCACTTCCGCGAGCCAGCGCTCCGCAGCCTCCAGCGCCGCTTGCCGCCCTTGCCCTTGCACCAGCAGCGGCATGGCCACGTTCTCCGCCGCCGTGAAATCAGACAGCAGATGATGCCGCTGCCAAACGAAACCCACCGCGCGATTGCGATACTCCGCGCGCGATTCTTCCGTTTGCGCCCACAGCGAATTCCCGGCGAAGTATACTTCACCGCTTGTTGGAGTGTCCAGCGCACCCAGCAGGTGCAACAGCGTGCTCTTGCCCGTTCCTGATGGGCCTACAATGGCGATCATCTCGCCACGCTCGACGTTCAAATCCACCCCGTCGAGGGGGGTAATTTCCTGCTCGCCCGAGCGGTAGGCTTTCCGTAGCTTTTCGACGCGCAGCAACTCCGCTGGCTCCTCGACCGCCACAGCGGAAGAGCGAACTGCCACGCCCGAATTCGTATTCCGTTCCATGGCTCTAGTTAGTTAGAGTCTATCCACACACGTTAGATGCCGAACCCCCTGAGTACATATCTCCTTGTGTTGCATGGAACTACCCGTATACGGCCGGGAATCTATCCAAGCCCTTGCACATTTTTGCCGTACTATTACACAGCTAAAGAAGTTCCACCCTGGGACCAGAAGAGCCACCGCCGAAGCGCCTCAAAATGATTCTACCATGCCCGTTACGGAACATCACCTCGACGCCGCAGTGCACCGCCCAAAAGGCAAGCGCTCGCGGGTCTACTCGAAACGGAGGATATCGACGGGAAGAATCTTCGCCGCCGCTTGCGCCGGAAGGATGCTGGCGGCCATGCTGATGGCCAGCGCCGCCAGAGCGATCCATAAACCGTCCAGCGGATTGGCGCGAAAGGGAACATAAGGGATTGCGTACACCTGCGGGTTCAGAGGAATCACTTTCCAGTTGTTCAGAATGACCGCTGCGCTGTAGCCCAGCACAAGTCCTGCCACAATACCCGCCAGGCTGACGGCCAGGCCTTGCGCCAGAAATATCCTCCGGATCTGCCGTCTTCGCGTACCCATGGCCATGAGCACGGCAATGTCGCGCGCCCGCTCGGTTACCGTCATCATCAGCACCACCAGGATATTCAGTCCCGCCACAAAGGTGATCAGGCCGATGAACAGCGCGGTGACCAGCTTCTCCAGGCTCAGCGCGTGGAATAGCGGCCGGTTCTCCTGCATCCATGTGGTCGCGGTGAATCCCGTGCCGGCCCGCGCGAGCAGTTCGTTCGCGACTTTCGGCGCCTCATCCTTGTTGGCGATGCGCACTTCAAGCAAACTCACCACGTCACCGACTCCGGCCAGCGACTGCGCGGAATGCAATGTGGCGAAGGCCCAGTTCGCGTCGTAGTCGTAGAATCCAGAATCGTAAATTCCGGCCACACGAAAGCGCTTCGGATGCGGAAGCATTCCGAACGGCGTCAAGTTCCCTTGCGGACTGATCAGCGTGACGTAGTCGCTCACCGCGATGTGCAGGTCTTCGGCCATCAGCCGCCCAATCAGAATGGCCGGAATGCCGTCGGAGCTGGCGGAAAAATCGGCCGATCCGGAGACGATGTGCTGGAGCGCGCCGCTCGTCTGCATCGCCAGCGTCGGATCGACGCCCTTCAGCACGATCCCGCGGGAGTGAATCCCCGCGGTCAGCAGCACCTCGTCGTACACCGCCGGCTCGATCGACTGCACGCCGGGGGTGTCGCTCAATTTCGCCATAAACTGGCGATAATCGCGAATGCCCTCTGGGCTCAGCGGCTTCAGGTTGACGTCCGCGGTCACCCGCAGCAGGCGGTCGCTGATGGCTTGCCGGAAACCCGAGTTCATCGACAGCGCGATCACCAGCGTCGTTACGCCCGCGGTCACACCAATCACCGCAAACAGCGTCACCAGGCGCAGCACGGCCGGGCGGTTCGGCGACCGCAAATATCTCGACGCCACCAGCCATTCGAATTTCATTGTGGGCCCACCACTATATCACTCGAAGCATCGCGCCGGCGGCGGTCTGCGAGCGCAGAGGAGCGCGCTCCGCCGCCGGTCCTCTCGCCAGAACGCGAGGCGCTCCGCTGAATATTTGCTGTGATGTCGCCTTGCCCGGGAAAACGGCTGGGGCAAACTCAGTGGGTGATCTGTTCCGGAGGTGGGCTTACGCGGACGGCCGCCAGCTTAGGGCCCTGGCGCAGCCGCTGCTGCAGTTGTTGAATTGCTCGCACGAGCTCTTCCACGCCATAGGACTCCGGGCGCACGCGGCCCGCGTCGACATCCTCTACCAAATCCAGGCAAACACTCGCAGCGCGCTGAACGCGGTCTACGGCAAGAGCGGAAACCAGTTCGCCATCCTCGCCGCCGCGCGGCTTCGCGGTGCGCAGTCGCCGCAGCGTCTCCGTCGTGCTGCGCACGTAGTCGACCGCTTCGCGATATTCCCGCATCAACTGCAGATCGATTTCCTCGCCCTTCAGCGCCTTCTCCAGATTCTGCAGCTCGACGATGGTCTTGTTGACCTGCAGGTCCACGCCCCAGAAACTCTCGCTGGGCACGATCAGCTCGACCACGATCCCGTTCGCCACTCCCGGGCGCGAGTCGGGCGCCGCCAGCACTCTGGCCTCCGCCGTCTGCGCGGAAAGGAAGTTGGCCAGCGTGACCCGGCTGCCCAGCGGCGGATAATTCTCCATCTTCAGGAAACCGCCATTGGCATTCACCTGGCGGGCCACCGCATCCTCTTTTATGGCGATGCCCTCGGGGCCTCGCCAGCTGACCTCTACCGGAACAACCACCGGAAAACGGCGCGTCTTGCGCCGCTCTACATCCGAGCCGTCGGCACCCATCGGGCGCTTTTTGATCATCGGGATCCCCTTGCGAACCAGTCCAACAAACAGGCTACGGTCCGGTGTGCCGAATTGCTACTGTCCCAAAGGACAGTGTGCTCAACCCGTAGTAAGGGGAACACTTCAGGCAGGTGGCGAGGCGAAACACAAGTCTCGCACCATACCTGCCGTTCGTACTCCTCTCCTTAAGACTCGATAGAAATGTCCCTTTGCTTAGCTCGTTAGAAATGTCCCCTTTTTCTTCGTTCTGCTCTTGGTCGTTGGTTGTCCTGGCCAGGTGAACGCTTCCGGCCGGCCGTGTGCTAAAATCGGGAAATTGTGATCAAGGTCTTGCATGACCTGTTGGAGCTTCAGAGCGCCGATCTGCGCCTGAACGAAGAGCGCAAGCGCCTCGCCGCCTTCCCCGCAAAGCTGGCGGAACTCGCCGCCAGCGTCAGCAGCGCAAAAGCCCAGCTCGAAAAGGCCAAAGCGGCGCAGCTTACCGCGATCAAGGAACGCAAGAAGTACGACCTCGATGTGGAGGCATGGAAGGAGCGCGTCCGCAAATATAAGGACCAAAGCGCGCAGGTAAAGACGAACGAAGCCTACAAAGCACTGCAGCATGAAATCGAGCAGGGCGAAGCGGAAATCGCCAAGGCCGAAGACCGCCTGCTCGAACAGATGGTCGCCGGCGAAGAATACGATCTCCAGATCAAAGCGGCCGAAAAAGCGCTGAAAGAAACGGAAAGCGTCGCCGCAGGCCGCCGCGCGAAACTCGAAGCGGAACAAGCCGCCACGCAGAAGGAAGTCGCCGGACTCGAGCAGGAACGCAATCGCCTGCTCCCGGCCATCCCGGAAAATTTGCTCGATAATTACGAACGCATTGCCCGCAAGCACAGTGGCACGGCGCTGGCCGAGGTGCGCGACGAAAAATGCACCGCGTGCGGCATGCGCGTCCGCCCGCACGTCTTCCAGGAAATGCGGCGCGCCGACAGCGAAGAACTTTTTCACTGCGAAACGTGCACGCGGATCCTCTACTACGTCGAACCCGAGTCTTCCGCTGCCGCCGCGGCGCCCAGTCCGAATTTGGCTCACGGCGGGATGATGGGAGAATGATGAGCGGCGCCATCCAACCCGCCTGCGCGTTCCGGCCCGCTCGCCCCGCAAGCGGTCGTCTCTGCTAATGCCGCATCCCCCGGCCAGCTCCCGCCTCTTTCCGGAAACGCCCGCAGGTCCTCCCGGCGGCGTACACCTTGCGAATATCGACGGCGCTTCGCGTGGAAATCCCGGTCCCGCAGCGTACGCCTTGATTCTGAAAGACTCTTCCGGCCGCATCATTTTTCAGCTCGGGAAGAAGCTGGGGCGGCAGACGAACAATGTGGCGGAGTATTACGCGCTTCTAGCCGCTCTGGACTACGCGGTGGGCCACGGGATCAAGGCCTTGCGAATTCGCAGCGATTCCGAGTTGCTGGTGCAGCAAATGAAAGGGTATTACAGGGTCAAGAGCCCCGACCTGAAGCCCTTGCACGAACGCGCCTCCAAACTGGCTCGCCAGCTCGAATACTTCGTCATCGAGCACGTCCCCCGCGAGATGAACCGGGAGGCCGATGCCTTGGCGAATCAGGCCCTGGATGGCGGCTCGGGTGCAGTCGAGCCGGACCGCGCGCCAAGTTCCCAGGGAGCCGGCAATCGCTCCGGCGCGTCGGAGCGGGCCGCACAATCTCCTGATCAGCAACCCCCGCAAACCATCCGCGCGCGCGTCCTGAATGGTGCCCTGGTTCCCCTCGAGCGCCTGGATCTCCCCGAAGGTGCCGAGGTGCGTCTCACGATACGTAAGCTATAGACGCCAAGTAACTTAGCAGACGTAACCCCTCCGCTACCTGCGCAAATTTGGTACGCTTGCTCTATTGCAGCACTTCGCCCCTACCCGCTACCTTCTTTCCCCAGAACCGCTTCCAGGGGATATCCGTGACCGCTCTCCTCGATCGACTGCCGACGATTCTTGTCTTGACGGTCCTGGTCGGAATCTTCCTTTCTCTTCGCAAACACACGACTTCGCCGCGAGTTCGCCTTTGGGCCTACGCTTGGGCGCTGATTCTCCTGCACTTCCTGGTGCAGCCCTTCGAAACGCATACCGGCGCGCTGGAAAAGCTTCTCGAAGCGACCGAGTTGGCAGCGCTGGAACTCGCCGGAATCGTCTTTGTGATTTCTTTGTCGCGGGCCGGAGAAGACCGCTTGCGGCGCATCGTCCTGCTCTCGGTGTTGGCCGTGCCGGTCCTGCTTTACACTTTCGCCATCACGTTCAATTTCCACGCTAATTGGGCGCTGGCAGCTCTGGTTGCCGTCATGGCCCTGGGCGGCGCCGGGTACGCTGTGCTGGAAACAAAGACTCCCGACGCCTTCGATTTCGCGGTTGCCGCAGTGCTCCTGGCCATAGGCTTCTGGGCGTTCAAGACGCAGCTGGCCGGAAGCGCGGATTTCACCGTGAACGCCATCCTGACGCTGGGCTTTGGCACGTGCGGCGTCATGTTTTGGAGGCGTCACCCGCGCCGCTCGACCGGAGTTCTGTTGGTCAGCGGCGGCTTTCTATGCTGGGGCGCCGTATTTCCGGTAGGCGCGGCGTTCGACAAGTATTTGCCGCATCTGCAGATGAACCCCGAGATTTGGAACGTCCCCAAGTTTTTCGTCGCCTTCGGAATGATCCTGGCGCTGATCGAGGAGAAGTCGCACATCATCGAACAGGCCCATGAGCGTGAACGCAGCGAGAACCGCCTGCTGTCGCGGCTTTCGCAGATCACTTCGCGCCTGCTGGCGGGCAAAGATCCGGGCGCTCTGTGCGACGACATCGCCGCAGCCATTACCGAGACCACCAGCTTCACGCAAGCCGCATTGATGCTCACTGGCGAAGGGGACTCTCTGCACCTGGCCGGGGCAAGCGGGCTGGTGGCAGATCAACTCGAGGCGTTGACCCACAGGGCGGCAGCCTGCAATGTCGGAAAGATGAAGCAGGTGTGCGCCGCGGCGGTGCGCGTCGGCAACAACTCCTTCTCGATTCCGGAGCAAAACGGGGAGATTCTCATTCCGCTCGTCTCCTGGCGCGGCTCGCATCTCGGATGTTTGTGGCTTGGCGGACGCCGGGCCGAAGCCGCCTGCGGGGAATCGGAAATCTCCAAGCTCGAAATGCTCGCCTCCGACCTGGCGGTCACCATCGAGAACTCGCGCCTGCATCACCGCCTGGTGCGCTCGGAAAAATTGGCCGCTCTAGGACAGTTGGTGGCAGGCGTGGCTCACGAATTGAAC
Source organism: Candidatus Acidiferrales bacterium (assembly GCA_046705825.1). Lineage (GTDB taxonomy): Bacteria > Acidobacteriota > Terriglobia > Acidiferrales > UBA7541 > Palsa-295. The sequence goes on along the minus strand of JBJKQB010000210.1, from coordinate 1,320 downwards.
AATCCGCTCACCGGGATCATGGGTTACGCCGAACTGCTGGGCGAAGAGGTTCGCAACGAAAACGCCAGCCGCCGCGTGCAAAAGCTCGGGAGCGAAGCGCGCCGCATGAAGCGCATCGTCGACGGGCTCTTGCGCTTCGCGCGCCAGAAGAACGCCGCCGAGCGCTCCGCCAATCTGGAAGCGGCCCTTCACGACGTCACGCAGCTGCGCGAGTACCACCTCCGCAAGCTGGGCATTCACACCGAGTTCGCTGTCGAGCCGGGGCTTCCGCCGGTGGCCATCGGCGAGGACGAGTTGAAGCAGGTGCTGCTCAATCTGCTGAACAACGCGGTCGATGCCGTCGAGGAGAGCGTCAGGCGCGAAATCCGCATTTCCGCCTCGCGCCAGAACGGCCGCGTCACGGTGCAGATCGAGGATTCCGGCCCGGGCTTTTCCGACCTCAATCGTGCCTTCGACCCCTTCTACACGACGAAGCCCGTCGGTAAGGGAACCGGCCTGGGGCTGAGCATCTGCTACGGAATCGTGCACGAATGCGGCGGCGAAGTCCTGCTGGCCAACAAGGAGCCGTACGGCGCGCGCGTGCACCTCGAGTTCCCAACGGCTGGGCGCTCCGCGCCTGCGCGATCCACGACTCCGCTTCCCGCCTAGCTATTTCTCCGGGCGGTCACCCCTTTCAAATTAAGTTTGCTCGCGGGTGCGCTTGGCAGTAGACTACCCGACAAATCCGGCGGGCCCAGGCGCGCTGGAAAATTTCCCATTTAGCGGCTTCCATCTCATCGGCGTGTTTTTTTACTTTCAACGCTGGCCGATGCAAAGATCGGCCCTACAGCTCTGTTAATTCGTCGAATGGGAGGACGAGATGAGCATCAGAGCAACACTTTTCGCGACAATTTGTGCGGTGGCGCTGTTGTTTGGCGGCGCTAGCGCGCGTTCCCAGCAAAAGACGCTTTCCGACGCACAGTACACACGCAACGCGCTTTCCGCCGCGCCGCGCGCCATCGCCATGCACGCGACCGTAGTTCGCATGGACAACGATGGGAAAATGCGGACGCTGCGCAAGGGTTCGAACGGCTTCACCTGCGTGGTCATGCCAGGCGACAATCGCATGTGCAACGACGAGAACGCCATGCAATTCTTCATGGCATCCGCGAACCACACCAAGCCGACGGATAAACCCGGATTCTCCTACATGCTCGCCGGCGATCATGGCGCCAGCAACACGGACCCGTGGGCGGCCAAAAAAACGGCGACCAATCACTGGATCGTCACCGGGCCGCACTTGATGCTCACCGGCGCAGCAGCGAAAATGCTGGGCTACAC
>JBJKQB010000209.1:0-6297 GCA_046705825.1 Candidatus Acidiferrales bacterium | reverse complement strand
CAGCGCGCAAACGTAAAAGGCGCGAACGGACCATCGTCGGCGAACAGTTCGCAAACCAGCGGAGGCGCGGGCGGGCATGTGCCGGCGCCGCCGCCGCGCGCTGCGGAGTCGGTCGCGGTCGAAGAGGCGAATCGGCAGGTGGCGGGCAGCCTGGATGAGCTGAAGGACAAGCTCTTTCGTCTCGAACTGCGCAAGCAGGCGGGCACCATCTCTGACCAGGATTACACCCGCGAGCGGCAGCGCGTCGAACAGCTTCTCCGCGATTTGGTGCGCGGCTGAACGAGAACGGCATGGCGGTTTCGGTAATCGATCTGTGATCAGCGCGCCCACTTCCGTGACATCTTCCCGCACGCAACCTGCTGTGGCGTCGTCGCCGTCGCTGGCCGTGTCGTTCGACCGCATCGAGAAGCGTTTCGGGGCTCTGTTCGCGCTGCGCGGAATCACCTTTGACATTCAGCCCGGCGAGTTCGTCGCCCTGCTGGGGCCCAACGGGGCGGGGAAGACGACGCTGTTGCGCATCGCCGCGCTGCTCTCGACGCCAACGCGCGGCCGCGTGCGCTTTGTCGCGGGTGCGCGCTCGGCCGGGGCGCAGGAATCGGGGGACGGCATTCCCGGTGAATCGGCCAAGCACATGATGGGTATGGTGGGACATAACCCGCTGCTGTACGACGATCTGACCGCCGCCGAGAATCTGAAGCTTTTCGCGCAGCTCTATGGCTTGGACGATCCCCCCGCATGCGCGGCGAGGGGTCTCGAATCGTGCGGCCTGGCCGATCGCGCGAATGGAATCGTGCGCACGTTCTCGCGCGGTATGCGGCAGCGCCTGGCGCTGGCCCGCGCCTTGCTCCATGGGCCCTCGCTCTTGCTGCTCGACGAACCGGGCACCGGCCTCGATCGCCAGGCCGCAGGCTGGCTCAGCGAGACTCTGGCGCGCCTGCGCTCGCAAGGCTGCACCATGATCATGAGCACGCACGCCCGCAGCGAATCGCTCGAACTGGCCACGCGCGCGGTGCTGCTGGGCGGCGGGCGCGTCGCCCAAGATACGCGCGGGAGCGATCCGCAACCTCTGCTCGCGCGCTTGAGGTCGGAGAGTTGAGATGAGCACGGCGCGCGCAGCTTCGATTGTGCTGGCCAAGGAATTGCGCCTCGAATTGCGCACGCGCGAACTCCTCAGCGCGACTCTGGTCTTCGCGCTCATCGTCATTGTGATGTTCAGTTACGCTTTCGACCCCACGCCGGCGGAGTCGCGCCGTTACGGCCCGGGGCTGTTGTGGATCGCGTTCCTCTTCGCTGGCTCGCTGATGCTGCACCCTTCGTTTGCCCGCGAACAGTCCGGCGATACGATGGACGCGCTGCGTCTCGCGCCCATTTCGAGCTTCTCCATCCTGCTTGGGAAAATGGCTGCCAATTTCATTTTCCTCGCGATTGCGGAACTGATTCTCGTCCCCATTTTCGCGGTGCTCTACAATGTCCGGCTCATGGGAGTTTTAGGCCCGCTGATCCTTGTTTTCGGGCTGGGGACGCTCGGCTTGGTGATTGCCGGAACGGTGTTCGCTTCGATTTCCACGCACGCGCGCATGCGCGAGCTGATGCTCCCGTTGCTGCTGCTGCCCGTGCTGGCGCCCCTGCTGGTCGCGGCCGTGCAGGCTACTCGCGCTCTGCTGGCCGATACGCCGTCGCTCGATCCCGCCTGGGTAACCTTTCTGGCAGCCTTCGACGTGATTTTCATGACCGCGTCCTGGCTGGTTTGCGATTTTCTGCTTGAGGAGTAAGCACGATGAAACTGCGCATATCGATGACCGTTATCGTGGCCGCCATGATGATCTTTGCCGGCTTTGCCGCGCTCTTCATCGCACCGGACGAGCGCACCATGCACGAAATCCAGCGCATCTTCTACTTCCACGTGCCCGCATGGAGCGCCTCGTTCACCGCGTTCTTCGTCTCCTGGATCGCCAGCATCGCCTATCTCTCCACGAAGCGCGACCGCTTTGACTGGCTTGCCGTCTCCTCAGCGGAAGTGGGCGTGCTGGCCTGCACCATCGGCCTGCTCACCGGCCCGCTTTGGGCCAAGCCCGTCTGGGGCATCTGGTGGACCTGGGACGCGCGCCTGACCACTACCTTCATCCTCTGGCTGCTCTACATTTCCTATTTGTTGCTGCGCGGCCTGATCGAAGAGCCGGCGCGCCGCGCCACGCTGGCCGCGGTCTTTGGTGTGTTCGCATTCCTGGACGTTCCCCTGGTGTACGCGTCAAACCGCCTATGGCGAACGCAGCATCCGGCGCCTGTAATGTTCGGCGGCCCGAACTCGGGCCTCAATCCAACCATGGGCAAGGTGCTCGGTTTCTGCATCGTCTCGGTGCTATGCCTGATGGTGATCATTCTTGTGGACCGCTATCGCCTGGAGGAGCTGCGCCACGAGGTCGACGAGCTGCGCCAGGATGCGGAAACCCGCGCCCTGGACGCGCAGAACGCCGAGAACCACGTTCCGACGGCGCGGTGATCGGGTGCATGAAAGGATTCGAATTGCGTTACGCCGAAAACAACAGCAGGGATCTCAATGTAGCTCAGGTCTTCAGACCGGAGGATTTTCCTCTTTCGCGCAGCGTTTTCGTCTGTAAGGGCGGGGCGCTCCGTGCTCGAAGGGAGTCACAATGACCAACAATTTCGATTATCTTTTCGCCGCCTGGATTTGCGTCTGGGTGGTCTTCTTTCTTTACGAAGTATCCATCGCGAGTCGCCTATCAAAGCTGCGCAGGGAACTCGCGGACCTGAAGCAGCAGTTGCGCGGACAATAGCGGTCTGCATCCCGCGCCGCCGCTCGGCCATACGACGCAGGCGGAACGGTGGCGCGGCGTCCCGCGGACCTCTGCAAGCGTGACGGAGGCTTTCCATGAACCGCACTCTATTGCTCGCGCTCGTCACTGCCATTTTCGTCTTCGTGCCGGGGTTCGCCGCGGCCCAAACATCTTCTCCGGAACTACAGGAACTGGACGTCTCGGTCGGCCGCTGGGTCTTTCACGGCAAAGAATTGAAAACGAAATCGGGAAAGCCGGGAACATTCACTTGGAAGGAAGACTGCCGCTGGTCGCCCAACCGTCTCTATCTGGAATGCACGTTCAGCAACGTTTGGTCCGGCAGGGCGGTGGAGTCGCTTGTGGTTGATACATATAACACCGCCGATCGCAGCTTTTGGCATTACGAGCTGTACGCCACCGGGGAGCGCGGCGACAAGCCTTTCGTCTCGCGCATGGAGATCAACGGCAACACCTGGATCGAGTTTGGCCAGACGGCAATTCCCGGGAAGAGAGCGGGCGAGCGCATTGTCTACAACTGGCGCCCGCCCGATCGCGTGAGCGTAGCTATCGAAACTTCCAAAGATGGAACGCACTGGACGACCGTCGACCAAGGCGAGGGTCTCAAGCAGCCCTGACCCAAAGCGGTCCGCTGCGCATGACGTGCCGCGGTAATGTGCCGATTGGTTTTTGGCGCCGCACTGCGCTACCCTTGAGCGAGCGGTGCCAGAGCGGTGCCAGAAAAGCCGCAGACCGTCAGAGAACGATGTACCGTCCGAAGCGAATCGCGGTTGTGCTGTTTCAATTGGGCGGCCCGGATACCCAAGAGGCCGTCGAACCCTTTCTCTATAATCTCTTCTGCGATCCCGACATCATCAATTTCCCCGGCGCGTTTCTGGCTCGCAAAACTCTTGCGCGTCTGATTTCGACCACGCGCTCCAAGAGCGTGCGTCACCACTACGCCGAGATTGGCGGCGGATCGCCCATCCGGAAACTGACCGAGCAGCAGGCCGTGGCGCTGGAAGCCGCGCTGCGCCCGCACATCGAGGCTCGCACCATCGTGGCCATGCGTTACTGGTATCCGGATACCCACGAAGCGATCCGCGAGTTGGAGAGCGAGACCTTCGACGATTTGGTCCTCTTGCCTCTTTATCCGCATTACTCGCTGGCCACCACGCGCAGCAGTCTCAAGGAATGGAACCGGCTGTCGCGCTACGGTTCAAATGCGGTTCCCGGGCAGCGCGACGGTTCTTCTGTGCGCGGAGGCACGCGCGCGCAAAGCCCGGAAAACGCCAAGCCTGCTCCCGCGGAGTCGCGGACAGCAAATTTGCGGCACGAGAAGATTCCCGTTCATCTGATCGATCACTTCTTCGATCATCCCGACTATCTTGCGGCCATCGTCGAACGCATCAACGGTGTGCTCGCGACGCTCCCGAACCGCGACCGCGTCCATCTGGTATTCAGCGCGCACGGTTTGCCCATGTCGCTCGTGGCGCAAGGCGATCCTTATCCGGATCAGGTCGAGGCCACCGTTCAGCTCGTACGCCAGTTGGGGGCTTGGCCCAATCCACACACTTTGTGCTTTCAGAGCCGCGTGGGCCCGCAGAAGTGGCTGGAACCTTCCTTGCTCGACACCATCGAGACGTTGGCTCGCAATCGCACGCGGAGCTTGCTGGTCATCCCGATTTCTTTCCTCACGGAGCACATCGAAACGCTGTACGAAATCAATATCGAGGCGCGCGCCCGTGCCGAGGCTGCCGGCATCGCTGATTTCCACATGACGCCCGCGCTGAACGACTCGCCGCTGCTGATTCGCGCGCTTGCCGATTTGGTCTTGCGCGCCATCGGCATGCGTTCCGGCGTGGCCACCTTCGCCGGATAAGCTTCCACCCGCATTCGCGCTCGCAATTCTGTGGAGCGTCAATCTGCCCGCGTTCAAAAGAAAAGGGCCGCTGACCCCTGCTGGCATCAGCGGCCCGGTTGTTTCTTCTCGGAAGTTCGCGCCTAGAACTTAAACGTAAGCCCGAACTCCAGCGTGCGCGGTGCGCCGAGAGCATACACTCCGGTCCCAAGGCCCACCCGATCCGATGGGCACTGGTAAGCTGTGTTGTATGTGTGACGCACGGTGCCATTGATCGAGCATGCGGAACCGTTCAGCGATCCGCTCAAGGGGGAAAGCGTCGGATCGAAATTGGCGAAATTAAGGACATTGTAGGCGGAAACGCTCGGCTTGATCGAGAAGCGTTCGGTGATGTGGTAGTTCCAGGCCAGCGTGACGTCGAGCGTGCGCAGCCAGGATAAATTCGCCTGACCGAGCGGAGGCACCCCGATCTGCGGAGCAACCCCGCCGAGCTGCTGCAGTTGTTGCTCGGTGAACAGGCCGTTCTGGATGAGCACGTTGCCCGCCGGTGTTGGATGGTTGGCAACGGTGGTGTTGTAATTGTTGATCACGTTTGTGAGTTGTGCCGCGTTGATCCCGCGATCGAAATTGCCAACGTGCGTCCCTGGCAGCAGATCGCCCGTGGTGCCGTCACCGGTAAAGTCGGTCCGGAAGATCTCACCAGCCCCCAAGCCCGTGTTGGGCACGATCAGTGAAGTTGCCAGCGGCGAGTCGAAGTGGCCAATGGTGGCGAGCATGAGCCCTCCGGGAAAGGTGAAGAACCCGCCGAAGGACAGTTGGTGCGTGCGGTCGAGCGCCTCCGGGCCCATAAAACCGAGCGGGTTGGCGTTGTCAATTGCGCCCAGAACGAAGTCCTGGTCGCCGGATGAGGGGCCACCGGCTGCGGTTGCCCCGCCGGCGCTGACGAATCGCGACAGCGAATACGCCACCTGGAAGTTCACCGCGCGCATTCCCGGGATGGGATTGCTCTTGCGCGTGACGAGCTTGACTTGCAGGCCGTTGTACACCGAGCGGCCGATAGGCAGCAGGAAGGGGAAGTTGCCCGCCGCGGGATTGATTCCGGGGAATGCACAACTGAAGCCCAGACCGGCGTTGTTGCATTGCTGAACCCCCAAATCGCCCGGCGAGTCTAGCCCGTTATTGGCATAGTCAGTCATCGAAGCTCCGGCGGCGATGGCGCAATCAATCGAGACGGAGTCAAAGCCAGTCCCGCAGCCAAACGAATTGTTGGTTGCGGAAATGGCTGCTTGCGCCGCCACGGGATCGAAGTAGCGAACATCTCCGGAATGGTTTACGTCGACGCCGAGCAGGTAGTGCAGGCCGACGTTGCGCACATAATCGACGCTGAGGACCGTCCCCTGTGCCAGCTGACGCTGCACCCCGATATTGAATTGAACGGACCGGGGCGTCTGGTACTGGGGGGCGAACAAACCGAGCGGGATCCCGCTCCCGCCACTCAATAGAGATGGAAGATAGGATGGATTTGCTCCCGGGGCGTTCACGCTGGCCTGATATTTGTTCTGGAAATCTGCCAGCGCGGCTGCGCCTTGCCCAATCGACTCGCCGCAGACATTGCCTCCCTCGACGTCGTTGACCGTGAGGGTA
>JBJKQB010000208.1:0-15169 GCA_046705825.1 Candidatus Acidiferrales bacterium | reverse complement strand
AAGCCAGCGCTTCTCCACCGAAACGATGCGCGAGCTCCTGCGCGTGGTCGAGCGAACGATTCGCCACGCGCAACGTCCCAATGCCGCGGTTGCGCAAGTGCTCCACAACCTGCTCGGCTACCGCGCCGGCGCCCACGATCAACGCCGCATGCCCGCGCAGATCGCCAAAAATGCGTTCGGCGAGGCGAACGCCCGCAAGGGCGACGGACATTGGCCGCGCCCCAACCTCCGTTTCGGCGCGCACGCGCTTCCCTACTTCCAGCGCGCCCTGGAAGGCCTTGTTCAACACGGGACCGGTGGCGCCATGTTCGAGCGCCAGGCTATAGGCGGTGCGCAACTGGCCCAGAATTTCCGCTTCGCCCAGCAGCATGGAATCGAGTCCGGCGGCCACGCGGAAGAGGTGACGCACCGCGTCGCTCCCGGTCCAGCGATACAGCGCGCCGTTCAGGTCGACGGAGGCGAGGCCGTGAAACGAAACGAAGAATTTCTCCATCTCCGCAATCGTGCCCGGACCGGCGGTGGAAACGCCGTACACTTCGCTGCGGTTGCAGGTGGAGAGCACTACCGCTTCTTCCAGGATGCCGCGGCGGCGCAATTCATCCGCGGCGGACAGGGCTTGTTCGGAGGTGAAGGTGACGCGCTCGCGAATAGCCACCGGCGCGGAACGATGATTGCAGCCGATCAGGGCGAGCTGGATTCGCTGCGCCGCTGCGTGTGCCGGATTGGTCGTCGTCGCCATCAGATGAAGCGGTGAAACCGCGTGAAATAGAGATTCACAAACGTATAGCTGAACAACACGATCAGGAAATTCGCGGCGCACAGAATTGCTGCGCGCGGGCCGCGCCAGGCCGGAATGCGCGAGAGCGCCAGATAGGCGACATAGACGATCAAAATGGCCAACGTGATGACCACCTTGGGGTCGCCCCAGGAATAGCTACCGCTCAAGCGGTGACGCCAGATCAAACCGAAACTCACCCCGGAGACCAGCGTCAGCAGGCCTACGTAGACGCTGCTGCGGGACATGCGATCAAGCACGTCGAGCGCCGGAAAGCGCCAGAAGGTGACGCCAGTCTTGTGCGAGCGCAAGACCCAGTCCTGAACGAGGTAAATCAGGCTAAGCACAAAGGACAGGGCAAAGGCGGAGTAAGCCCACGTGTTCAGCGTGACGTGGAACGCAAAGAGCGGCCCCTGGGCTGGCGGAGGAGGAGGCGGCGTGTCCGGAACGGCAATGCGCAGCGCCGTGCCCCAGATGGTCAGCAGCAAGGTGACAAAGGCGCCGACCGAGCGCTGGCGGTGAAAGAACTCCAGACCGAGATAGGTGACCGCCAACAGCCAGGCAAACAAGGACATCGAGCCGTAAAGGTCATCGTAGGGGATGGAATGAGTCCAATGCGAGCGCAGCAGCAGGGCGAAGTACTGGCAAACGATGGCGGCGGCAAGCAGAAAGGTGGCCACCCAGCCATGCCGTGCCTGAGGGGAGTACAGCACGCGCGCGTAGAAAACGAAGCTGGCCGCGTAGAGGACAACTGTCAAATAGGCAAGCAGGTGGCCCATGTGGGCATTCATCTCCAACCAAAGCTGGATTATAGCGCTGAACGCACCAACGGCTGTGACGTTCATCACATAGCTTGGCCCGCGCGCTGGCATATGATTTTCCTGGCGCGGCGTGCCGTTGGACGCGAAGCGGCGGCGCCAGGATGGCTCGCCCGGCTGCGGCGGTGCACAGCATTTGTTATGATTACGGGGATTCCGCTCCTATGGCGTTAGGCGACGAAAACCGAAAAGAGCAATTCCTGCGAGCGTGCCGCTGCCAATCGGTCGAGCGCGTGCCCGTGTGGCTGATGCGGCAGGCGGGCCGCTATTTGCCGGAGTATCAGGCGGTTCGTGCAAGTCATTCATTCCTGGAGATTTGCAAGACGCCGGAATTGGCCGCGGAAGTCTCGTTGCAGCCGTTTCGCGCGCTGGGCGTGGACGCCATCATCGTCTTCTCGGATATTTTGGTGGTGGCCGAAGCGATGGGCATGAAGCTGGACGTGCCCGATTCGGGGCCGGTCCTTGCGGACCCGATTCGCGACGCAGCCGCTGTGCGCCGGTTGCGCGATTTCGATCCGGAGCGCGAGACTCGCTTTGTTGGGGATGCGATTCGAGCGATTTGCCGCGCTGCGGGACCGCATGTGCCGGTGATCGGCTTTGCGGCGGCGCCCTGGACTCTGGCCTGCTATATGATCGAGGGGCAAACGCGCGGGAATATTTCGACCGCGAAGCGGATGCTGGCCGAAGAGCCCGCGCTGGTCCGGGAACTGCTGAAGCGGATCGCGGACGTCACGGTGTGCTACTTGAGGGCGCAAATTGCGGCGGGCGCGGCTGTCGTCCAGCTTTTTGACACGTGGGCGGGCGAGTTGACGCTGGGCCAGTACGAGCAGTTTGAATTGCCGGCCACGCGTTCGATTTTCGATTCGCTGGCGGGCGCGGGCGTGCCAAGGATTCTTTTCGCCAAAGGATCGGCGCCAATCTTGAACGCGATGGCAAAGACCGGCGCGGATGTGCTGAGCGTCGACTGGAATACGGAACTGGCGCATGCGCGGCGCGAACTTGGACCAAAGATCGCGTTGCAAGGCAACGTCGATCCAGCGATCCTGGTTGGCTCAGCCGACGCAGTTCGTCATGCGGCGGAAGGCGCGATCGAAAAGACCGGCGGAATCGGGCACATCTTGAATCTGGGCCACGGGATTCTGCCGAACACGCCGGTGGAAAACGCGCGCGCGTTCGTGCAAGCGGGACACGCAGCACCCGTCGCGGCACGCATGGCGATGGGGAAACAGGACTGACGGCAATCATGGGAACAAGCGCAGAAACAAACGCAACCGGCGCGATGAACGCAATCGGGCAAATCTCCGACGAATTTCTGGAGAAGTACAACCGGCCGGGGCCGCGCTACACGAGCTATCCCACGGCGCCCGTGTGGAAGGATGATTTCGGTCCGGACGACCTGGAACAATGCTTTGCCGCCGCGGATCAGCGCGCCACGCCCGTCTCGCTGTACATGCACATCCCGTTCTGCGAGAGCCTGTGCCTGTTCTGCGCCTGCAACGTTTCGATCCAGAAGAACAAGGACGTGGCGATCCCCTACCTCGAGGCGCTGAAGCGCGAAATCGATCATGTGGGCCAACGCGTTTCGAAAAAACGGCCGGTGATCCAGTTCCATTGGGGCGGCGGAACGCCTACGTACCTCAGTCCGGCGCAGATGGAGGATTTGGCCGGTTTCACGCGCGAGCGGTTTTCCTTCGCGCCCGATGCAGAAATCGGGATCGAGATCGATCCGCGGGTCACCAGCCGCGAGCACCTGGAAACGCTTCGCAAGCTTGGGTTCAACCGGCTCAGCATGGGCATTCAGGATTTCGAGCCGCGCGTGCAGAAGACGGTGCATCGCGTGCAACCCTACGAGATGACGCGCGACACCATCGCGGGGGCGCGCGAGCTGGGATTCGAGAGCCTGAACGTGGACCTGATTTACGGTCTGCCGTATCAGACTGCGGAAAGCTTCCGGAAGGCGGTCGAACAGGTGCTGACGCTGTCGCCCGACCGGGTGGCTATGTTCAGCTACGCACACGTGCCCTGGCTGAAAAAGCAGCAGGGCTCGTTCGCCGTCCACTTGCCGGAAGGAATGGAGAAGTTCCGGATCTTTCGCGCCGGGCTCGAAGGTTTTCTTGCCGCCGGGTACATCTATATCGGGATGGACCATTTCGCGCGGCCCACGGACGAACTCGCGGTGGCGCAGCGCAATCGCACGCTGCACCGGAATTTTCAGGGCTACACCACCAAAGCCGGCGCGGACCTGTACGGAATGGGAGTCAGCGCAATCAGCTCGATCGGCGATGCCTACGCGCAGAACCGCCGCGAAGTCCCGGCGTATGAGGCGCGCGTGGCGGAACGCGGAACCGCTACGATGCGAGGATATCGCCTTTCGGAAGACGACATCATCCGGCGCAGCGTAATCGGCCGCCTGCTCTGCCACACCGTGATTCCCAAGAGCGAAGTCGAACGCGAATTCGGAATCCACTTCGATGACTACTTCGCGCCGGAACTGGAACGACTGAAGGAGACGAGCGCGGAGGGCCTGGTCAAACTGACGGCGGAGGAAATCAGCGTCACGCCGCTGGGCCGCATCTTCATCCGCAACGTTGCGATGACGTTTGACCGCTATCTGCGGGAGCAGCAAATGGTCCAGCGGCCGCTGTTTTCCAAGACGCTCTGAAATGGCTGTGCGAACCGAGAACGCAAGCGTAAGAGAACAGCAGATTCCCCACCGCCATTCCGGCAGATGCCGCGGGAGTGGGTTCGGGACGACACTCCGGGTGACGTATGCCTGATAGCAGTCGCGTGATCGTGATTGGCGGGGGAATCTCGGGGCTGACCTGCGCGCACCGGCTGAACCGGCTGGGCGCCGACGTTACGCTGCTTGAATCGTCCGATCATCCCGGCGGGCTGATTGGCAGCGTGGAGCAGGACGGTTTCCTCTTCGAACGCGGCCCGCAGAGCTTTCAGGGCACGGCCGCGCTGCTCGACCTGATCCGCGAAATTGGCCTCGAGAGCGAATTGCTGGAAGCTGATCCGGCCGCGCCACGCTACGTTCTGCGCGGCGGGCGCTTGCAGAAAATTCCGATGTCTCCGCCGGCGCTGATGTGCTCGTCGCTGCTGGGAGTCGGGTCACGCTGGAAAATCGTTTCGGAGCCGTTTAAGCACACGCAGCCGCCCGCCCATGAGGAATCGGTGGCCGAATTCGTGCGGCGAAAGTTCGGGCATGAAATCCTGGAGTACCTGGTTTCGCCATTCGTTTCGGGCGTGTATGCCGGCGACCCCGAACAATTGAGCCTGCGCTCCGCCTTTCCCACCCTTGAAGAGTGGGAACGGCGATTCGGCAGCATTTTGCGCGGGGCGATGAAGTCGCGGCCCGCAAGCGGAGAGAAAAAGAAGGCCCCGCCGCTGTGCTCGTTCCGGCGCGGTCTTTCGAGTTTGCCGCAGGCGCTCGCGCGCGATCTGGGCTCCTCCGTGAGAACCGGCGCCGGCGTAGCCAAGCTAAAGCGCGGGGACAACGGCGCGCGCGGATTCGAAATTCATATTGTTGAGAACGGAATGAACGAGACGCTCGAGGCCGCCGCCATCGTTCTGGCCACGCCCGCGTACGTTTCCGCGCAGCTCATCCAGCCAGTTTCTACGGAGGCGGCGCAATTGCTGTCAGGAATGCCCTATGCGCCGGTGGCCGTAGCCGCAGCGGGATATCACACAAACCAATTCAGCGAGGCTCCCGACGGCTTTGGATTCCTGGTCCCGCGAAAAGAGAAGATGCGCACCCTGGGAACGGTGTGGAATTCATCGCTCTTTGCGGGGCGCGCGCCGGAAGCGTGCGTTTTGATGACGAGTTTCCTCGGGGGCGCCACCGATCCGGCCCTGGTGCAAAGGCCGGAAGAGGAGATTGCGGCGATGGCGAATGCGGAGAACCGACGCATCCTGCGAATCGACGGCGCTCCGGCGGTTTCCGCGACCTGGAAACACGCTAAGGCGCTGCCGCAATACAATCTGGGTCATGGGCACATCGTGCAACGCCTGCGCGAAGTGCAGTCCGAGATTCCCGGCGTGTTTTTCTCCGGGAACTACCTGGAAGGTCCCGCCATCGGCAAATGCGTGGAGCAAGCGCTGCGAACCGCGGATGCGGTGCAGGAGCGCATCGCATCCTCCGCCTGAAATCCTGGAACGCCAATCGAAATATTATTCGGAGAGAGGAGTTTTATTGCGCATGGCGAGGCGGACGCGGCGGCGTTCGCCCGCGTCATGGTAGCGGCGGCGATCCTCGTCGGTTTCGAGAATCAGCGGCGGGATCGTGCGCGGCAGGCCTTGCAGGTCGATGGCCACATAGGTGACGAAGGCGCTGCTGGTGTGCTTCCTCTCGCCGGTCAGAATATTTTCGGAGAAAACCTTCACCCCCACTTCCATCGAGGTGTGAAACACGCGGTTGACGCTCGATTTCAGCACGATGAATTCGCCCACATGGATCGGGAAACGGAAATCGAGATAGTCGACGGAGGCGGTGACCACGTGGCTGTTCGAGTGCCGATGCGCCGCCAGCGCGCCGGCGATGTCGATCAAATGCATCACGCGCCCGCCCAGCATCGCGCCCAGCGGGTTCGCGTCGTTGGGCAGAACCGCTTCGACCAGTTCCGAACGCGAGGCGCTGACCGGCTTTCCAGGCAGTTCGGATTCCGGCTCGTTTTTCGGCTTCGCTTCGGTTGCAGCGCCTTGCTTCCGCGTTTTCGACATCCGTTCGCCACCCTTCTTCGCGCCGCAGGTCCATTCCCGCCCGCGCACTTTGCGCCGATGCTTGGCGCGCCTCGTACGGCCCGCTATAATACGCGGTTTGACGCCCATGACCCAAACGCAGAAGTCGCGGCGCGAGATGCTCGAACAGTTCGTGGCCCAGAAACCCGCTGACGCGTTCGCGCGTTACGGCCTGGCCATGGAATGCGCCAACGAAGGCGATCATCACGCCGCAACGGAGCATTTCGAAAAGCTCCTCGACAACAATCCCGATTATGTGGCGGGTTATTTCCAGTTCGCGCAGCTGCTGGCGCGGCTGGGCCGGCTGGAAGACGCCCGCAAACTTCTTTCCGACGGCATCGTCGTGGCGCAGAAATCCGGCGACATGCATGCGCGCGACGAAATGCAGTCGGCTCTGAATTCGCTGCGCTAAGCAGTTCACTGGCCGATGGGTGGTCCGCTCATGAGACCCGCGCGCATCCCGCTCTTCCCGCTCGAAATCGTGCTGCTGCCCGGAATGGCCGTGCCGCTGCACATTTTCGAGCCGCGCTACAAGAAGATGATCCGGCAGTGCCTGGCGGGCCGGCAGGAGTTCGGCATCGTGCTCGCGCAGAACAGCTCGGCAGTGGCCATCGGCTGCACCGCCGAAATCACTCAAAAACTCAAGGACTACCCAGATGGCCGGATGGACATTCTGGCCGAGGGCCGCGCTATTTTTCGGATCATCGATCTGCTCGACGAGAAGGAATACTACGAGGCGGTCGTCGATTACCTTCCGGAGGATGCCACGCCGCAGGATGGCGAGTCGGAGAAGGAGCTGACCGACATTTTCCAGCAGTGCCACCTGCTGCTCTTTGGACATCCGTGGCCCGGGCGCGAGCCGCGCGATTCCGTCCCTCTGGCCTACCAGCTGGCCGCGCGGCTGCCGTTGGACTTGAAGGAACGCCAGAGAGTGCTCGAAGAGCGCAGCGAGTACGAACGGCGCCAATTCCTTCTGCACTATTCGAGCGATCTGCTGCCCAAGCTGGCGGAGCAGGAAATCGCGCGGCAGCAGGCCGCGGGCAAAGGCCAAGGTGTGCACTAGCCGGGCGGTCCGAGCGGGGCTTCAGGAGCGACGGCTGAGATCGAAAGCCGTGTTGATCAGCGCGACGTGCGAGAAGGCCTGCGGAAAATTACCAAGCAAGAGCTTTGCCTTGGGATCGTATTCCTCGGAAAGCAAACCCACTTCATTCTGCAGTGAGAGAAGTTTGGTGAAGAGCCGCTTGGCTTTGGCGCGCTCTCCCATCAGGCGGTAATTGTCCGCCAGCCAGAAGCTGCAGGCCAGAAACACGCCTTCGCGCGGGGGCAAGCCGTCTTCGGTCCGCTCGGTCCGGTAGCGCAGCACGAGCCCGTTCTGCAGCAACTGCCGCTCGATCGCGCGCACCGTGCGTTTGATCCGGCCATCGGACGGTGGAAGAAAGCCGACCTTTGCAATCAAGAGCAGGCTGGCGTCCAGCTCCTTCGACCCGTAGAACTGCACGAAGCTGCCCACGTCCGCGTTGTAGCCGCGCCGGCAGACATCCTCATGAATTTCCTCGCGCACGGCGCGCCAGCGCTCGACGGGGCATTTGCAATCGAACTGCTCGGCGATCTTGATGGCGCGGTCGAAGGCCAGCCAAGCCATCACTTTCGAATGCGTGAAGTGGCGGCGCGGCCCGCGCATTTCCCAGATGCCGTCGTCCGGCTGGCGCCAGATTTTCTCGAGGTGATCGAGCAGCGCGATCTGCAGGTCCTCTTCGGCATGCGTTTCGCGAAGGCCTCCGCAGTGGGCGTTGTAGAGCGCGCTCATCAGCTCGCCGTAAATATCGAGCTGCAACTGCTCGGCGGCGGCGTTGCCCACGCGCACGGGGCGCGAATCCTTATATCCCGGCAGCCAATCGACTTTCCTTTCGGGCGCTTCGCGCTCGCCGCCCAGCCCGTACAGGATCTGAACCTGCTCCGGACTTCCGGCGATGGCGCGCAGAAGCCAATTGCGCCAGTCGGCGGCTTCGCCTTGGTACCCTGCGCCCATAAGCGCCTGCAGTGTGAACGAGGCATCGCGCAGCCAGCAGAAGCGGTAGTCCCAATTTCGTTTTCCGCCCAGGAACTCGGGCAGCGAGGTGGTGGGAGCGGCGATGATTCCACCGGTGGGCCAGTAGGTCAGCGCCTTCAGCGTGATCAAGGATCGATGGACCGCTTGCTTCCAGGGGCCGCGGTACTTGCAGGTGCGAATCCAATCGCGCCAGGACTTTTCGGTTTGGCGCAGCGCCACTTTTGGATCGATGGCTCTGGGCAGGCCGCGGTTTGACGCGTTGTAGGTCAGCGCGAAAGGAAAGGTGTCACCCTTGTGGACAGTAAACTCCGCCACCGTGGTCAGATCCTGGCCACGCAGCGGCACCGGCGTTCGCAAAACGGTCATGTTCGGGCCAGCCACCGCGCGCAACGTGCCGGACCTCAATCGAGTGACCCAGGGAATCGATTTGCCGTAATCGAAGCGCAGGACGAATTCCATCTTCATGGGGACCGTTCCGCGATTCCCGCGCACGATGCGAATCAGGTCGGAATGCCTCTCGCGGGGAGGCATGAAGTCGATCAGCGTGACGGACCCATCGCCGGTCTCGAATTCCGTCTCCAGAATCAGCGTGTCCTTGCGATACTGTCGCCGCGTTCGTTTGACCGGAACCGAGGGAGCCAGAAGCCATCGCCCGTTTTCGGGATTGCCCAGCAGCGCCGCGAAACACGCGTCGGAATCGAAGCGCGGCCAGCAAAGCCAGTCGACCGACCCGTCTTTGCCAACCAGCGCAGCCGCTTCCAGGTCGCCAATTAACGCGTAATCTTCAATGCGCGAAGCCATCGATTCCTCACACGGGTTGCTGCTTACGAGCTGTTACGTTGCGAAGCGATTCGACACTGCCCTGCCCGCTCGTGGACATAGGACATCCCGCAGGAGAGCTCAATTCAGCGGATACGAGACCGCCCGCGAGCGGCTCGGATCAAAGCGATCCGTTCCGTGCGGCCAAAGTCCTCTATCAACAGTATCCGCAAATCTGGCCCGTTTTACCACAGGGTTTGCAGCTTGCGGAATTGCCGCGAGGAATGAAACGCGGGTTGACTCGCTCCACGGGCCGGAGCTCTCTGTTCCCCGCGTTTCCTGCGAGCTGTGCACTTGATCGCGCAGGCCGAAGCGCAAAACACCGCGGCCAATTGGAAGAGCTAACGTGCGGCCGAGGGCGCAGCGGGCTGGCGCGCGAAGGCAGGCACCTCGCCGAGATGGAATCCCACGACAAACATGGGATGCGGCGCCACGCGTCCCCAGCGGACAAGCTCCCATCGCGCGCGAATGAAGCGGATTTCGGGCTTGAGCGTGAGATCGAGCACCTGGCGCGTTTCGCCGCGATAAAAGCGCTGCGGCATCATGAGCAGCGGTTTGGTGCCCCAGTCCTGCCCATCCGCCGAGCCCCACACGGCAATGTCCAGCGATTCCTGCTCGATTTGCTCGGCGATGAGCATGGTACAGAGGAAGGTGCGCGTAGCGCTCGTGCTGATGTCGTGCGGCTCGCCCTCGCCGTTCTGGGTCAGCCGCGTACCCGCGGGGATCAAATCCAGTTCCATCGTTATTTCTCCCACTCAAACGGAGGGATTTTAGCACCTGTGAAACCGCAGATGAACACCGATCAACAGAGATGATTCCCGGCAACTGATGGAGTTGTCGCAGCGAACGGAGGAAGCGCAGAAAGCAATGCAAAAAGATTCGGACACCTGGAAAGGCTAATGGCGCGCGGCGGAAGAGCGCGAATCTGGGCGGAATAATGCGTCCTTCAGTTCCTTGGCGATCCAGATTGGCCCAACGAGGAAATAAATCACGCCTTGAAAGAAGGCCGGTTTGTTGCCTTCGATGCGGTGGCCGGCGAACAGCAGAATCCATCCGCCAATGAAAAACGCGAGTCCGATGCGCCAGTAGGTCAGCAGAAGAAGGACGATCCCCGCGAGGATGATGGGGATGCCGACGCCGTGCAGAACTTTGTTCCACGGGTTGGTGTGCTCGTGATCGTACTGCGCCATGTATTGCGTGAAGGAGGGCATAGGATCGGTGCCATGTATACGCCGAACGCGGCTGAGAGGCAAGCTAGCGGCGCAGTTTCGCCAGGCGTTCGGCGGCGGCTTGAAAGGTTTTCTCCGTCTTGCAGAAGGTGAAGCGGAGCTGGGTGCGCCCGTCGGCGGGATTTTCGTAGAAGCTCGAGCCGGGCACGGCGGCGACTCCGATTTCGCCGACCAGGTGTTTTGCGAAGGCAACGTCGTCGGGAAAGCCGAAGGCCGAAATGTCGGTCATGATGTAGTAGGCGCCGCGCGGCTTGAAGCAGCGGAAGCCGGCCTCGGTCAGAATGCCCAACAAGCGCTCGCGACGATGGGCATACTCGCGGGCCAGCGTGTCGTAGTAATGCTGCGGAAATCGCAACGCAACCGCGCCCGCTTCCTGCAGGGGAGCGGCCGCGCCCACAGTCAGGAAATCGTGCACCTTGCGAATCGCGTTGGTCACTTCGGGAGCGGCGATGGCCCAGCCCACGCGCCATCCGGTCACGCTGTAGGTTTTCGACAGCGCATTGATGGTGATGGTGTGCTCGCGCATGCCCTCGATCGAGGCCATGGAAATGTGCGTCAAGCCGTCGTACACCATGTGCTCGTAAATCTCGTCGGTGATGGCGAAGGCGTTCCAGCGCAGGCACAAGTCGCGGATCGCTTCGAGCTCCGCGCGCTGAAAAACCTTGCCGGTCGGATTATTCGGCGTGTTGAGGATGATCGCTTTGGTGGCCGGACCAAACGCGCGCGCCAGTTCGGCGGGGTCGAACGTCCAATCGGGCGGGCGCAGTTTCACGAAGCGCGGCGTGGCGCCGGAAAGGACCGCGTCGGGGCCATAATTTTCATAGAACGGCTCGAAGACGACCACTTCGTCCCCGGGATTGATGATGGCCATCATGGCCGACATCATCGCTTCGGTTGAGCCGCAGCACACCGTGATCTCGCGTTCGGGATCGATGGCCACGCCCTGCGTGCGCAAAAACTTCTCGGCGATGGCGTCGCGGAATTTCTTGGAGCCCCAGGTGATGGCGTACTGATTGAGATCGGCGGCGATGGCCTGCTGTGCCGCGGACTTGATCTCGGCGGGGGCGGGAAAGTCGGGAAAGCCTTGCGAGAGATTGACCGCGCCGTGCTTCAGGGCCAGGCGCGTCATCTCGCGGATGACGGATTCGGTGAAGCGTTCGGCCTTGGCCGAAAGGCGCAGGCTAGCGCCGGGCGCTGCGGCTGCGCTTTGTGGCGTGGCGGGATCCATGCGTTGCTCCGTACAGGCGATGATAGATGTCGGCGTTGCGCGAAACGATCTCAACGTACTCGCGCGTTTGGGTGAAGGGTATGGAGTCCACGAACTCGGCCGGCTCGCGATACGTCTGGCCCGTGGTCCACGCCGTCACACGATCCTCGCCCGCATTGTACGCCGCCAAAGCCAATTCCACGCTGCCGAACTGCTTCTCCAGCTGCGCCAGATAGAAAGTGCCGAGGCGAATGTTGTATTCCGGGTCGAACAAGCGAAGGTGCGAATAGCGGACCCGGGCCATGCGCGCCATGCGATAGCCGGTCTCCGGTATGAGCTGCATCAATCCCATCGCATTTGCGTTGGAATGCGCTTCCTTGTCGAACGCGGACTCCTGGCGGATCAGACCCGCAACCAGGAGCGGGTCGACATTGGCGCGCGCCGCCCAGCGGTGGATCGCCGGGCGATAGGGCAGCGCGTACGCTGTTTTCCAGACATCGAGAGGGATGTCGTCAAACGGATGCGACTCGAGCTGGGGATAAATCTGCCGGATGGCCACGATGGCCGCGCCCACGTGGTCGGCGGCAACCGCCTCCTGCGCCGCGTCGAAGAGCAAACGCGGAGAGCCGGTCGAGGCGTAGGCGGCCTGAAGTTCGAGCTGCGCGGAACTGTCGAAGGCGATCGAACGCAGCGCATTCGCGCGCGCCGTCCACTCGGCCGCTGCTGCGGGGATCGGGTCGTCCAGCTTAGGAATCGGCGGCGCCGGCGGTATCAGCGCGAGCACCGCGGGATCGGCTTCCGTGCCGTCGCCAATCTTGCTCAACCGTTTCTCGGCTGCCGTCTCGAAGTAATTTTCGGGGAAGCGCTCGGCCAGCTTGTCGTAATAGCTGCGCGCGGTCGCCGGATGGCCCGCTTCTTCGGCCAGCCGCCCGAGCCAGTACAGCGCGTCGGGAACGTACGGCGAGGTGGGATAGCGCTGGATGTGGTCGGTCAGCAGCTGCGTGGCGCCGGGCTGGCGCTCCAGCACGGCCACCCAGGCGACGCGCCACTGCGCCGGCACGGCGTCCGCGCGGTCCGGAAAGTTCTCTTCCAGGCGCTTGTAATAGCCGGCGGCCTGATCGCGATTGAGCTCCACCCAATACTGATTGCCGGCCAGCATCAGGGCGCGCTCGGTCCAGATGCTCTGCGGATCGCGCGCCACGGCGTTGTTCACCGCGGCGGCCATGTTCGTGTCGTCGTTTCGCGAGCGATACACCTCCGCAAGGGCGTGGAGGCGCTCCGCGTCAACGTCGGGGTCCGCGATCTTCAGCGCCATCAACCCGGTGGGATCGTTATGAAGGAACGCATCGCATTCCGCCATGCGCAGCTGCGCGCGTTCCTGATCCGCGCCCGTCAGTTGCGGCAGCATGCGCGAATAGGCGTCGCGCGCTTCGGTCCAATAGCCCGCCTGGAAAATGGCCGCG
Source organism: Candidatus Acidiferrales bacterium (assembly GCA_046705825.1). GTDB lineage: Bacteria > Acidobacteriota > Terriglobia > Acidiferrales > UBA7541 > Palsa-295. The sequence goes on along the minus strand of JBJKQB010000208.1, from coordinate 2,068 downwards.
GCGTAGGTCTCCTGCTTGTCGATTGGAATCGGCGGAATGGCGTTTGCGGGACTGCTGGCAAGAAACACCAATTTCGTTGCCGCTTCCCTGCCCGGGTCGGTGGTGGGAAAACCAAGATTCAGGGCTTGATAGTCGGCGGCGGCTTGGGCGATCTGTCCGGCTTTCTCGTAGGCCTCGCCACGCAAGAGCAGGAGCGAGGGAGACTCGGACGTTCCCGAATAGGCGTTCAGAGCCGCAATTGCGTCCTGCGGCTGATTGGCGGCGAGCGCCGCGGTGCCCAGGGACTGTAACACCTGCTTGGTAATCACGGAATCCGGGTAATCGCTGCGCAGGCGTTTCAGGTCCGCCAGGGCCTCGGCGTTCTGGTTCAGCGCGAGCTCGTTCTGCGCGTTCCAGTAGAGAGCGTATTCGCGCAGCAGAGGATCGTTAAGCGAGCGCTGGAACCACGGCGCGGCATTGGCGTACTCACCGCGTCCGTAGTCGTAATGCCCGAGTGCCAGCGCCGCGCGCGGCCCCAGCGCCCCGGACGACTTCCGCATGGCGATCGTGCGGAGCCTCGCGTAGGCCCAGGTGGACTTCTTTTCCTTCAGCAAGCGGCAAAGACGCTCGAGTTCTCTTTCTCTCAGGGACAGCGCTCGCGAAGAGGTGTTGGTTCTGGCCGCGCGCACGGCATGGGAACGCACGGGCGAGGCTGTTCGCGCATGTTTCGCCGCAGGAGCCGCGGTGGCTGCAGGGCGCGTTTGTGCCGAGGCCGGAAGCGACACGACCGGCAGAAACACCGCCGCTGCCAGCGTGACGCAAGCCGCAATTTTCAGCGCGCTTGTCTCAGCGGTCCAGGAAGTATTCCAGAGGGCCTTCCACCGCGGGCCCGGCGCATCCTCAGGCGAGGCGGCTGACGGGCGAGGGATAGGGATACTCCCCCAATGCTGCCGGATCGCCCTCCGCCAGGATTTGCACCATCCAGTGATGGAAGTAGTCCACGGGGTCGTCCAGAATCGTGCGGAAGCGGCGGTCGTATTCCTTGCGTGCTTTATCGAGATCAGTGCGTAAGCGATGGCAAATATCCTTGTGCTCGCAGCCCAGCCGGACGTCCTTGGGCCGCAGAAGCTTTATATCCTGCATGGCGACTTTTGCCACGCGGTTCGCCCGGCGGTGTAAATCTTGTACTTCAGGGGGAAGACTGGCAAGGTCAAACACCTCCGCTTGCGCCCCCGCCGTTTCTTGAGCAGCAACACTCTGTTCCGCAGCCGCTTCGACGACAGGCTCGGGGACGATAGCAGGCGGATGTGGTGCATGGCCCGGCGCTGCGGCTGGCTGGCGGTTCACCCCTCCCGTCAACTCAGATTCTGGTTTACCGGATGAAGTTGCCGCCGCCGGCGCGGGAGTTTCTTCCGTCGCCGTCGCGCTAACTGCGCCCGACTCCTCCGCTTCGGCTTGTTCCGCGGTCGCGGGATTGTCACGGGGGTTCAGCGCCAGGGTGACGAAATTCGACAGCACCGAAAGGCCCGCAGCCAGCGCCGCAGCCGCCGTTTGCGCACGAAGCATCGCTGGCAAGGCGTTGGCGGGCCGCGTCGACGAGCAGGCGGACACCAGGTCGGCGTAGGCCTGCTGCAGCTCCTCGGCCGTGCGCTGAAGCGGCGCAAGATTGTCCCGCAAGGCGCGGGAAACCGCATCTTCCAGCGCGCGTTCGAGCGACTTCTGGCGATCCTTCGCAGTAGGGGTCACTCTGAAAATTATGAAAACGCCCTGCGGTAGTGTCAACTCACATTCGGTGCGGGGGTTCCATCATCGTGGGTAGTGAGTGGTGAATGGTGAATGGTGGCTGCGGGTCGTCTGGAGCGCAGTCCCTGAGATTGGGGAATGGGCGTTTCAATTCCGGTGAGTTGGAACCTGGCGCCGGGGGAATAAAGGCTGCGATTCTCAGTCGTGGTAAAATAACGCTATACCAACGGGGGCGACACGGTTTCGACGGAAGCTGTCGCGGCTCGAAGGCATGCCGGGCCTCACCTGCCCGCAATCGGGTGAACAAGTATAACTGCCAACCAACCATTGGCTCTCGCTGCCTAAC
>JBJKQB010000207.1:0-4488 GCA_046705825.1 Candidatus Acidiferrales bacterium | reverse complement strand
TCATGCCGCGGTCAGCAGAATCGGCGCTTTTTCCGTGATCACGATGGTGTGCTCGAAATGCGCCGCCAGGCTTCCATCCGCCGTGCGCTCGGTCCAGCCGTCTTCCGCCGTCGCGCATTGTCCCGCTCCCATCGCGATGATGGGCTCAACGGTGATGACCAAGCCCGGCGTCAGCCGCTCGCGCGACCTCACATCGGCATAATTCGGCACGCTGGGCGGTTCGTGGATCGTGCGCCCGATCCCGTGCCCGCACAGCGCGCGAATCACCGAAAAACCGCTGCGCCGCACTTCCCGCTCGACCGCGCGCCCGATCTCGTTCACTCGTGCCTGCGATTTCGCCACGCGCATCGCTTCCTGAAACGCGCGCTCGGCGCAGCGCGCCAGCCGCCGCGCCTCTTCCGTCGCTGGTTCGGCCGGAACCGTGATCGCCGCGTCTCCCATGTAGCCGTTCTTCTCGAACGTCACGTCCAGCTTCACCAGATCGCCCGCCGCGATCTCGCGCGCGCCAGGAATTCCGTGCACCGCTTCGTCGTTCACGCTGATGCAAATCTCTCCGGGAAAACCGTAGACCATGGCCGGCGCGGACCTGGCTCCGTTCTCCCGCATCACCTTCGCGCCCACTTCCGCGATGCCCTGCGTGGTCGCGCCGGGCTTCACAAACCGCGCCATGGCCGCCAGCGCCAGATGACAAATCCGCCCCACATGCCTCAACGCCACCAGCTGATCGTACGATTCTATCGACATGACCGTCCCCTCCGCGGCGCGCTAAACGCGAGCTGCCCTCCGTCGCCCGAGACCCTTTTCAACTTTCAACTCTTAACCTTCAACCGTTCTCCTCAACCTTCAACTCTGCCGGTTCCCCGCATCCCCGTTGCGCCTCTGCCGCGCCGTGTTTCCGCCCTTCCGCCCGCCGCTCGCTGCGGTGAAAATTCCGCCGCCGCGTGCTAGAGTCCTGCCTCATGGACTCTCCCGCCATCTCCACCGAGCAGCTCACCCGTACGTTCGGCCAGCTCGTGGCCGTGCAGGACGTCAACCTGCGGGTCGCTCCCGGCCAGTTCTTCGGCTTCCTCGGTCCCAACGGCGCCGGCAAGTCCACCACCATCAAAATGCTCACCGGCCTGCTCGCGCCCACCGCTGGACGCATCGAGATTCTCGGTCTCGACCTCGCGGCCCAGCCCGTCGAAGTCAAACGCCAGATCGGCGTCGTGCCCGAAGGCATGGCCCTTTTCGGGCGCCTCACCGGCGCCGAATATCTGAATTTCGTCGGACGCATGTACGGCCTCGACCGCGAAACCGCCGCCAAACGCGCCGCGGAGCTGCTCGATTTCATGCAGCTCGCCGCGCAGCCCAAGACCCTGGTCACCGACTACTCGCACGGCATGCAGAAAAAGCTGGCCCTCGCCGCCGCCGTCATTCACGGCCCCAAGATCCTTTTTCTCGACGAGCCCTTCGAAGGCGTCGATGCCATCGCCTCCGGCACTTTGAAAGCCATGCTCCAGCGCATGATTTCACGCGGCGCGACCATCTTCCTCACCTCGCATGTGCTGGAAATCATCGAGCGCCTCTGCAGCCACGTTGCCATCATTCATCATGGACGCCTCGTCGCGCAAGGCTCCCTGGAAGATCTGCGCGCCGGCGTCGAAGCACAGTCTCCCGCCTCGTCTGCCGATGAAACTCCCGCGCTCGCTCCGCGTCCCGGCGAAAAACTCACCCTCGAGGAAATTTTCCTGCACATTGTCGGCGGCGCGCGCATCGCCGACCAGGAACTCTCATGGCTGGGATGAATTCGCCCGGCTCGCTCGGCCTGCCTGCAGGCGCCGCGGGACAATTCGCCGCCATCGCCCGCGTGCGCTGGCGCATCTTCGTCAACTCGTTGCGCACACTGCGCGGCCGCATGGAAATGGTCTCGCGCGCTTTCGTCGGCCTGTGGTTCGGGCTGGGCGGATTCGGCGGCGCGGTCGCTCTCGGCTTCGCCTCCGGCTATTTCATTCACCGCGGGCACGCCGAGTGGATTGCTTTTCTCCTCTGGCCCGTCTTCCTTTTCTGGCAGATGTTTCCCATCGTAGCCACCGCTTTCACCGAAACCTTTGATTCCTCGAATCTTTTGCGCTTTCCTCTCAGCTATCGCTCCTATTTCGTGGTGCGCCTGGTCTACGGCTCGCTCGATCCCGCTACCGCCGTCGGAACCCTGTGGCTTCTCGGAACGTTCATCGGCGTCACCGTGGCCGCCCCGAGCCTATGGTTCGCCGCCGCCGTTGTCCTTCTCGCCTTCGGCCTCGCGAACGTCCTCCTCGCCCGCATGATTTTTGCCTGGATCGAATGCTGGCTGGCGCAGCGCCGCACGCGCGAAATCATGGGCATCGTCTTTTTCCTGCTGATCATCAGCGTGCAATTCATCGGGCCCGTTTCGGCGCGCCTGCAACATCATGCGCACCCCGAAATGACCCAGTTCGGCCAAACCGTTGTTCCCTTCGAACGCGTGCTCCCGCCCGGGCTCGCCGCCGCCTCGCTTGCCGAATTTGCGCGCGGCAACTTCCTCCCGGGACTCGCCGCGCTCGCCCTGGTTGGCGTCTACGCCGCTTCTTTCTTTTTCTTTTTTCACCTGCGCGTGGCCGCGCAGTTTCGAGGCGAGAGTCTAAGCGAAACGGCGGCGGTCCCCGCACGCTCGCGCGCCGAAAAACTTCCGGTGCGCGCCGGCTGGGACGTCCCGCTCGTTTCCGGCCGCACCGCTGCCATTTTTCAGAAGGAATTGCTCTACCTGACGCGCAGCGGGCCCATGATCTTCACCCTGCTCATGCCGCTGGTCATCCTGCTGATCTTCCGCATGACCCCGGGCCGGCCGGGCGGCGCCGGCGGCAATTTCATGAACGGAGCTCCAGACTTTGCTTTTCCCGTAGGCGCCGCGTGCGCGCTGCTGATGCTCACCAACCTTATCTATAACAATTTTGGCGCCGACGCCGGCGGCGTGCAGTTCTGGTTCGTCGCTCCCGCGCATCTGCGCGACGTCGTGCGCGCCAAAAATCTGGTCCACGCCACGGTGCTGGCTGCGGAGCTCGTTCTCGTGTGGATCGCCGTTGCCTTCCTCTATCGCCCGCCTGCCCTCGTCTACACCCTCGCGACCCTGGCCGGCGTGCTCTTCGCCGCGCCGCTCAACCTGGCCCTCGGCAACGTGCTCTCCATCTTTTCGCCGAAAAAACTCGATTTCGGCACTTTCGGCCGACAGCGCGCTGCCAACACCACCGCTTTCGCCGCGCTCCTGGTGCAAGCTGCGATTTTCGGCGTCATCGCCCTGGCTTTCGTGCTCGGCCGCTATTTCCACGACCTGTGGATCGCCACGCTGGCCCTGCTCGTCCTCGCTGTGGCCGCCTTCGCCTGCTATGCTCTCGTCCTGCGCCGCATCGACGCGCTCGCACTCACCCGCCGCGAAACCCTCATCTCCGAACTCTCCCGCGCGTAGGAAGAAGTGGCGAGTGGCGAGCGCCTCGACGCGTTTCTCCGTGCACTGGCTATGGGGCGAGTGGCGAGCTTGCCCGTAGCAGTGCGGTAACGCAAGTCTCCGCCGCTACATCATTGACCGCAACGACTCCGCAGGAACAGGTGCCCTACCGCGCAGCAGTGGGTGAGGAGCACGTCCTGTTCGAGCAGCGTCTTGATTTTCTCCGCGTCCTCGGCGCCTCTGCAGTTCGCTTCTGTATTTTGGTTTTATCTCGCCACTCGCCACTCGCCACTCGCCACTTCTTTTTGTGCCCGCGCTCCACGCAGCCAGACGCAAGATTTGCCAATCGCGGACCGAAATGGCAAGGCAATGGAGGCGGCAAAAAGATAAAAGGGATTTAGATAAGACAGGGCTCTTTGATGAGGAGCATGATCCCGCGGAACGAAGAAGAACTACCGCGCCAGGAGAGTCTTCCGAAACGATTTCTGCGTCTTGATGTGCTCGTACCCCAGCCGCAAATAAAAATTGTGCGCCCGCTCGCGGATCACGTTCGACCGCAGCCCCACCGCCGCGCACCCTTTCTCCCGCGCCCATTCCTCCGCGCGCTCCAGCAAGCGCCTGCCAATTCCCAGCGACCGCGCCTTCTCGTCCACCACCAGCCCGCTGATTTCCGCGCGTGTATTGGCCTCCACGCAGCGATAAACGAACGCGCCAATCCACCCCGCGATCTCGCCCTCCCGCGTTTCCGCCACGAACACCGCGTGATCCGCCGATTCTTTCATTCCCGCCAGCCGCCGCGCGATCTCCTCCGCACCGGATTTGTACCCCAACTGCCCGGCCAGTTCCGCGATCCGCGCAGAGTCCCGCGGCCCGGCTGAACGTATCTTCACCGCCGCTTCTTTTGCGTTCGTCGTCATTTCGCTCTGGTTGTTATTTCGCGCTCGCCGCTCGTATCGCCTTCTTCAGAACCGCGATCTGCCCCGCATGGTACAAGTCATGCTGCACGATCCCGTGCAGCATCACGTACCGCGAATTGTTCGTGCGCTGGCTCG
>JBJKQB010000206.1:0-11665 GCA_046705825.1 Candidatus Acidiferrales bacterium | reverse complement strand
TCTTCTAATGTAGTCGCCCGCGATATGTGGTGATCCCCCGCCGGCGGGCCCGCGATCGCAGCGGCAATCCGGGTGCGGGACTACACAACGTCTGGATCACGCTGAACAATCCCGCCGAGCTGAACAGCTACACCACTTCGATGATCAAGGAGATCATCCTCGCGCTGCGCGAGGCCAGCAACGATCGCGCCGCGGTGGCCGTGGTACTGACCGGCGCGGGCACGCGGTCGTTCTGCAGCGGCGGAAATACACGCGAATACGCCGAGCACTACGCTGGAGCACCTGCCGAATATCGCCAGTACATGCGCCTGTTCAACGACATGGTCACCAGCGTCCTGCAATGCGACAAACCCGTGATTTGCCGGGTCAACGGAATGCGTGTGGGAGGCGGGCAGGAGGTCGGCATGGCCTGTGATTTTTCCATCGCCAGCGACCTGGCCGTTTTCAGTCAAGCGGGCCCCAAGCATGGCTCCGCTCCGGACGGCGGCAGCACCGATTTTCTTCCCCTGTTTGTGGGCATCGAACGCGCGATGTACAGCGGCACGCTGTGCGAGACGTGGAGCGCGCATCGATTCTACTGGCTGGGCGGCCTCACGCAGATCGTTCCGGCATTGAAGGTGGGGGGAAAGTGGGTTGCCAACCCTCTTGTCACGGCCGATCGCGTGCTGGACGAATACGGGCGCGTCGTGCTGGGCGAATGGAAGACGGGCCGTGCGCGCGAGGAAGGGAAAGCGCTGCTGGCTAAAGGCGCCGTCGACCTGTCGCTTCTGGACGAAGCGGTGGAAGGCATGTGCACGAAACTCCTCTACACCATGCCCGATTGCCTTACCAAGACGCTGGAGAGCTTGCGCAAACACAAGCTCGAACACTGGGACAGATAACGGGAGACGAATCGCGCGTGGCTCGCTCTCAACATGATGACCGAAGCGAACGCCGGTTTCCGCGCCTTTCATTTCGGAACAAAAGATGAACGTGAAGTGGATTTCCTGCGCCTGCGCCAGCGCCTGGCGGAAGGCGCGAAATGGAATGAGGATTTGATCCGCGAGATCGCGCCGTGGGCCATGGACGGCGCCAAGCCAGCGAAGTAGTTCCGGGACGAATCAAGCGCTATGAGCGTTCGGACTTTTGAAACGTGGCGCGGCAAGGTTCTCGACGACATTCTTTACGAATGCCGGGAGCTGCTGGAGGACACGAGTTTCCCCTCCGTGAGCCGCTGGCGCGAGTCCGGCGGAAAGGTTGCCGGCCATTTCCAGGTCTATTTCCCGGAAGAAATCGTTCATGCCGCGGGAATGCTGCCGTTCAAGGTGCGCGGCGCACCGGTCGAGGCCATGCAGGCCGACTCCCGCTTCGGCTCCTATCTGTGTTCGATCCTGAAGAGCTCTCTGGAACTGGCTTTGAGCCGCCGGGTCGAGTTCGATCTGTTCGTCACACCGCCGATCTGCGATGCGGCCCGCAATCTCGCCGCGGTCTGGGAACGCAATTTTCCGTATCCCTGCCAGATTCTCTACCTTCCGCAAAACGCGAATTCTCCCGCCGCGCTCGCCTATCTGCGCAACGAATACGCGCGGCTGCAGCGCATGATCGAGGAGGTTGCGGGCCGCCGAATAACCGCTGACGATCTGCGCGGCTCGATCGCGCTGTTCAACCGCAATCGCGCGCTCTTGCGCGAACTGTACGCGATCAAGCGCGACACGCCTTGGCTGCTCACCGCCGACGAGGCGTACGTCCTCGTTGCCCTCGGCGGCGTCCTTCCGCGCGAAGAACACAATGAGCTGCTCGAAGCCGTGCTGCCTCAGATCGCCGCCCGGCCCAACAAGAAGCAGGACAAGATCCGGCTGGTCTTCGAAGGAGGTTTTTGCGAGCAGCCTCCGCTCGATCTGATCCGCGTCATTTCGCGGTCGTGCTACGTCGTGGACGACGACCTTCTCATTGGCCTGCGCTGGATTGTCAGCGACGTGGCGCTCGAAGGCGACCCGCTCCACAATCTCGCCCACGCTTACCTGGAACAGAGTTCGTATAGCCCGGTGCAGCACGATCTTCGCAAGCCCAAGGAGAAGATGCTGATCGAGCGCATCCGCAATGCCCGCGCCGAGGCCGCCATCCTGACCGCCGCAAAAATGTGCGAGCCCGGGCTGGAAGAGCAGGTCGCCTATCTGCACGCGCTGGACCAAGCCGGGATTCCGTACTTCATCAGCGAATTCGAGGAAAAGATGACCACCTTCGAACATCTCGAAATCCAGCTCGAAACGTTCGTCGAGAACATTCTGTTCGCCTGAAGAGGACGGCGCGATGCAACAGCAAACGCAGCAGGACGGAATCGTCGGGCGCGCCAATCGCGAGGGCGCGGAGCTTTTTCGCCAATGGTTCGCGGACTTGAATCGTACCGCCGCGGAAGGAGGCGCAGCCGCTTACGTCTTCGTGATGGGCAGCCTGTGCGAAGTCCTGCGGGCGTTCGATCTCCCCGTGGTTTTTCCGGAAATCAACTCGCTGCAGATGGCTGTGCGCCGCGTCGCGCACGAATATCTCAACATTGCGGAGGACTACGGCTACTCGCCGGACATTTGCGGCTACGTCAAAGCGGATATCGCCGTGCAACTGCGCGGCGGCGAGCACCCCATGGGCCGCATCCCCAAGCCGTCGCTGGCCGTGCTCACGAACGCCTGCAACACCTACATCAAATGGGCGGAAATCTGGGAGCGCCTCCATAACATCCCCGTATTCACTCTCGACGTTCCGGGCACGCGCGCCGCAGGCACGCAGACCTGGCAAGGCGACGCTGATTTCGAGAACGATCGCGCGTACGTCCAAGCGCAAATTACGGAACTCATCGAGCTGTGCGAACGCGTGACGCGCAGGAAGTTCGATATCGACCGCCTGCGCGAAACCATGGACTGCGCCAACGAAATGTCGCGTGCCTGGAAGCGCATCCTCGACTTCAACAAGAGCCGGCCGTCCGTCTTCAACGCGCTCACCGACGGCACGATTTATCTGGGCGTCTCGAACGGCTTTCGCGGCACGCGCGAAGGTGCGCGGTATTTCACGAATCTTGCGGAAGAAATGGCGGTCAAAGCGGCGCAGGGCATTGGCACGTTGACGGATGAAAAGTACCGTCTCACGTTCATCGGCGTCCCCTGCTATCCGATCTTTCGCAGGTTCAACGAGCTTTTCATGCAGTGGGGCGGCACCTTCGTGCATTCCACTTATCTGTGGTTCGCCTCCGGAGGAGCCAATCTTGGCTTCGAGTACGATCTCGCGCGCCCGCTCGAAAGCCTGGCGGAGGGCACGCTGCTCGGCGTGCGCGGCGCGATGGACAACATGTTCTATCCCGATCGCCCCGTGCTGGACATGATCGACGCATTTTATCTGGATGGTGTCGTCTATCACCCGGTGAAGAGCTGCCGCACCACGTCGACGGGAATGGCCGACAGCCGCCGCGCGTTGATGGCGGCTCGCGACATCCCCAGCCTGTTCATCGAGTCCGACATGATGGACCGCCGCGTGGTTGCCGAGGCTCAGATGAAGAATCGCATTGACGCTTTTTTTGAGGGCTTAGCGTCCCGCAAGCGGCAGACTTCACCGCCGCAATGAGTTGGAGCGCTCCCGGGCGGGAGAGAAGAAGACAGTATGGCGTACACCGCTGGAGTTGATGTCGGATCGACGCAGACGAAAGCCATCGTACTCGACGAGGCGAAGAATATCGCCGGCCGCGCGCTGATCGACACAGGCGCCAACGTCGTCATGGCCGCTGAACACGCGTTCGAGGAGGCGCTCAAGTCCGCCCGCGTCGAAGAGGAAGAAGTCGAGTACGTGGTCGGCACCGGCTACGGCCGCTATCGCGTGACCTTCGGAAACACGCAGGTCACCGAGATCAGCTGCCACGCGCGAGGCGCCGTCCACATGTTCCCCGGAACGCGCACGGTGATCGACATGGGCGGCCAGGATACGAAAGCGATTCGCGTGCGCGCTTCCGGCGAGATCGTGGACTTCTGCATGAACGACAAATGCGCCGCCGGCACCGGAAGATTTCTCGGCGCCGCCTCGGCCGCCCTGGACATTCCTCTCGAGCAACTGGGGCCGGTTGCGCTGCGCGCGGAACGTCCCGTTCGCATCAGCACCACCTGCACCGTTTTCGCGGAATCGGAAGTCCTTTCCTGGGTGGGCAAGGGCAAAAAGATAGAAGACATCCTGCAGGGCGTGCATCAGTCCATCGCCGCGCGTTCGATCGGGCTGCTGCGCCGCGTGGGCGTTGAAGAGGAAATCACCTTTACCGGCGGCGTGGCCCGCAACACCGGGATGATCGAAGCCTTGCAGAAGGGCCTGCGCACGAAACTGAACGTCAGCGGCGATGCGCATTTCATGGGTGCGCTGGGCGCCGCACTGTTCGGTCTGGATTACGTTGTGAGCGGGCGTGCCCCGGCCGGCGCGAGGAGGGCGTCGTGACCTTTTGCGCCGGGATTGATGTGGGCTCGACCTACACCAAAGCGGTCATCACCGGCGAGGACCACGCGGTCCGCGGCCAAGCCCTGACTCACACCGGTTTCAAGCTCGCCGAAGTTTCCAGGAAGGTCTACGAAGCCGCGCTCGAGAATGCCGGCCTCCGGGAAGCGGATATTTCCTACATCGTGGCCACGGGATTCGGGCGCCATCTCGTTTCCTTCAGCGACGCGCAGGTTACCGATTTGACCGCGGGGGCTCGCGGCGCCTCGTTTCTGTTTCCGCGAACGCGCACGCTGCTTGATATTGGCGGGCAAACGATGAAGGCCACGCGCATCGACGAATCGGCGCGGGTCAAATCGTTTCGCCTGAATGACAAATGCGCCGCCGGCACTGGCGCGTTCCTGGAGAAAACGGCGCGCTACATGGGCTATTCGACGCCGGAGATCGGGCCGTTGGTCGCCACCTCCAAGCACGCCGTGCCCATCTCGGGCGTCTGCGCCGTGTTCGCCGAATCCGAAGTGATCAATCAGCTGTCGATGGGCAGCGCGCCGGCCGACATCATGCACGGCGCAGTTGCATCGCTGGTCGATCGTTCCGTGCAACTGATGAAGCGCGTGCAAATGGAGCCCGAATTCACCCTGATCGGCGGAATTCTGCGCTTCCAAACCATGGCGCGCGTGGCCCGCGAGCAGCTCAAGGCTGACGTGAATGTTCCGCCCGAACATCTCGTTCAATTCGTGAATGCCCTGGGCGCGGCCATCCTGGCGCGGCGGCGTTGGCAAAAGCTGAACGCCACGGCGGAGAGCGCAGGCAGGGCACAAAATCCGCTCTCCGTGGAACAGGGCAGATAACCCATGTCGAACATCGTCAAACTCGAAGACCTGACAGCCCGCTTGGGCGGCGCTGCTTCATCGGGCGCTTCATCTTCCCCGGACACGGCGCTGATCGCGGAAGGCTGGGAACGCCGCTTTACAGCGGATCTGGAGCGTGTTGCTGAGGCCATCGCTCTGTATACGCAGTTGGGATTCGAAGTGCGGGTCGAACCGGTGCCATTGCCGGAAGCAAGCAGCGAATGCCAGCCTTGCCACTCCGCCAGCGCGCGGCAGTTCAAGACCATCTACACGCGCAAGAGGGACTCATGAATCTGAGCGGACAAGGAACGGATCTCAGAATTCCGGCAGCGTGAATTTGCGGGATGGTTTCGCTAGCGGTTTTTCCACTCCGGCTTGCGCTTTTCGAGAAACGCGTTCAGCCCCTCGCGCGCGTCCTCCGTCTGCATCAGTTCGCCAAGATAAATCTGCTCGGCCGCTTTGATTGCATCCGCGACGCTCGCATACAAGCCGCGATCCACCGCACGTTTCGTCAATTTCAGGACGGGAGCGCTCAGCGCAGTGAGCTTCCCGAGGAAATCGTCCGCCTTGGCGCGAAAACTTGCGGCAGGGAACACCTGGTTGATCAGCCCCATCGCCTTTGCGTCGGCAGCCGCGATCGTCTCGCCGGTCAAGAGCAACTCCAGCGCGCGATTCCGACCAATCAGCCGCGGGAACACGGCGGCCGCGACCGGAGGGAACACGCCGACCTTGATTTCCGGCTGTCCGAAGGTGGCGCGATCCGAAGCGAGAACCAGGTCGAAAAACACGGCCAGCTCGCAGCCCCCGCCCAGTGCCATGCCGTCCACGAGCGCGACACTCGGGACCGCCAGCGCATTCAGCAGGTGAAAAATGCGATGAAACTTCCCGATCATTTCCCCGACTTTGTCCGCCGTGTGGTCCTGGATCGACACTCCGGCGGAGAAAGCCTTGCCCTCATGGCCGATGACGAGCACTTTGATGTCTGTGCTGTCATGCGCTTGCACCAGAGCGTCATACAACTCTTGCATCATGGGCAGGTCGAGGATGTTGAGGGGCGGGTGTCGCAGCGTGATCCTGGCCACAGCATCCCGAAATTCGCAAGCGACGCTTGAGTGCTCATTCATTGATTGGACTGGAGACTAGCATACCGGCTCTTGGATCTGTCAGTTGTAATTTGTCCCTCGGATTCCCAGGCTAGTTCTGATTTTCAGGAAGCACGAGGGGAGCAGCGATGTTGGTGGAGAGATTGACAGTCTCCCCACGCCACGCTCGCGCGCTTTTTGGTCCTTGGGAGGAGGAGGCTTTTCATAAGACCGCCGACGTCCGGCATGGCCGAGCCTCCGGTCGAACCTGAAGCAGGCGCGCGGTTCTTGTCCACGCGATGTTTGCCGGACAGGCGTGGCCGGTCTCGACCAGCAATGTTGGGATTTTGGGCAGCGTATTGCCGGATTGTGCTCCGAGTCTCACTGCGGCACTGTGCTAACATTAGCGTGGCATCCATCATGGCGGGTCTAGAGTTTCCAAGGCGGGGAAGTTGAGCGCGCCGGGGCGGAATGAGGCGGAACGTTCGGAGAAAATCGGGTGAGGAGTGTAACGGAGCGGTGGCCGAGTGGTTGAAGGCATCGGTCTTGAAAACCGACAGACCCGCAAGGGTCTCGTGAGTTCGAATCTCACCCGCTCCGCCATTTCCCTCAACAGTTGCTTACTGGGATCGCGCAACCCATCCGTTGCCTGATATCGTTGCGGCATCATGCCCTCCGTGACCTCCCGATCCATCGGCATATTTCTTCTGGATCTGCTCTTCGCATCCACCGCAATATCTGCCGCCCCTTCGGCTCAAAGCGCCTCCCGAGCGGTGCCCACGCTGCAGGAAGCGCATGAAGCGGTTGCGAAGCTGCAATCCTGGTACAGCCCAAAGACCGGATTGTGGAAAACCACCGGATGGTGGAACTCCGCCAATGCGCTGACGGCGCTGATGGACTACTCACGGGTTGCGCACAGTTCCCGGTACATGCCCGTCCTCACACGGACGTACGCCGCAAATATTCACGGCGGTTTTATCAACGATTATTACGACGATGAAGGCTGGTGGGCCCTTGCGTGGGTAGACGCCTACGACCTGACAGGGCAGCAGAACTACCTGCAAACGGCGCAACGCATTTTCGCCGACATGACGGGCGGATGGGACGATGCCTGTGGAGGAGGAATCTGGTGGAGCAAGAAGCGCAGGTACAAAAACGCGATCGCCAACGAGCTGTTCCTTAGCGTGGCCGCGCACCTGTCGAACCGCGCACTGACCGATCAAGAGCGCTCGAAGTACGCCGTCTGGGCCAACCGCGAATGGGACTGGTTTGGCCATTCCGGCATGATCGAGCCTGGCCATCTCATCAGCGACGGGCTGACTTCGACTTGTAAAGACAACCGCAAGACAAAGTGGACATACAACCAGGGTGTGATTCTTGGCGGACTCGTCGAGCTTGCCAGGCATGATCACAGTCGCGAGCCGCTCCGTCGAGCCCGTCAAATCGCCAACGCTGCCATCAAGAACCTTGCCGGATCAGACGGCATTCTGCATGAGACATGCGAGCCGAACTGCGGAGCCGATGGGAGTCAGTTCAAAGGAATTTTTGTGCGAAACCTGGCTTTGCTCTATGGCGCGGCGCCTGGAAAGCGCTACCGCCAATTTATCCTGCGGAACGCGGACAGCATCCTTCGCTACGATCAAGCTTCAGACCACGGCCTCGGATTGGTGTGGTGCGGTCCGCCCGGCAAGGCGAATGCGTCGACGCAGAGTTCGGCCCTGGACGCCTTGGTGGCGGCATTACAGGTTGAAACAATGGAGCATCATCCATGATCGGCAACGCAGATTAGCTATTCTCTTCTTCAGAAGACAACACGCACGCTTCCACTGCAAAGCGTGCGGCACCCACTCCGCTTTTGCGGCGCTCCTGGTGAAGGGTTGTGCAGGATCTCTGTGCGCAGTTCCGATCTTGCGCCGCAAGGACGAAAGGATGGCCCACCCGCCTACGCCAAGACGGTCCCACGTATCCGAGCACCGCTATCGTGCGGGCGAACAGACGCCAGTCGCAATCTGTTCGAGTGCGATCTCGCGCTCATTGTGTATCAGCTCCGAGACAGCGAGCACTGCCGCGATTTCTTCGACGCTCAATTCGCTCTGCCGAGATACTTATCGAGCCAGTCGAGCACGACTTTCACGAGTTGCGCGTGTTGCTCTCTGACGTCGTGGGGCGTATCGAACAACACGTGCCGTTTGTCCGCATCCGGAGTGCCCAACATGCGGAACATCGGATCCTGGGACTGGTTCGAAGGGAAATCGTAATCGTACCGGCCATTCACCATCAGCACCGGCACTTTCAGTCGCGGCACAAAGTCAGCTTGATCACCGCCCACCGGCTGCGGGAAGAGAAAGTAACCGCCATCGAGAAAGATCACCGTTCTCAGCCGGCTCTGCGCGATGGTGGTGTAAATTGCTCCGTACGCCGAACCCATGCTCGCGCCGAGATAGGCGATCTTGGTTTTGTCGATGTCGGACCGAGTATCCAGGTAGTCGATGGAGCGGCCAAGATCCTTCGAGTTCTTCGCCAAATAAGATAACCACTCCGCCGAGCCCGGCCAGGCCATCGACCCTTGCCGCTCGTAGGTTCCGTAGTAAACGGGATAGAGCACTGCTCGACCGCTCTGCACGATGTAATCGAAGAACGTGACGTCTCCCAAATTGCGGCTGTCTCGAAGGGGCAGGACCCTGGCACTGGGATAGAACACCACGGTCTGATAGGGTGGCTTGACGTGCTTCGGAAGGAAGAGGTAAGCGGACATCCGCTGGCTATCATAAGCTGTGTTGTAGGTAACCTTTTCCTCGCGCCAGTCCGGCGTATCCTGCACCACGCCCTCGACCTTGGCGTCTAAAGGTGTCTTGTCGTACGCATAAAGCTGCAAGTACGCCCGGAAAACTTCGTCTGGAACGGCCTTGTACTTCGAGAAATCCCGTTCCACTCTCTTGACCGGTTTCAGCACCGCAGCCGGCAAAGGCGCCGTATTGCGCACACAGCGGAAGCCGTTTTCGGGCGAGCGATCAAATGGCGAGAGCGCTTGGGGATCGGCGTACAGATATGTCTGAGCCTTCCAGGATCCGCCCAGTATGAACTTTGTGGCCTCACCGGTATCGTTGAGGATCCATTCGCGAACATTACCGGCCATATCATAGGTGCCATCAGGTCCCAGCCCTTGGAACCTCCCGTCGGGCGCGAGTTTGGAACGCGAAATGTTGCTGATCAGAACGATGTCATCGGTCTCGCTATTTGATGCGGCGGCATACCACTGCGCGAACGCGGGCAGGCTCTTGCCCACGAATGCTGCATACGCCGATGCCTCATACCAACTCACTCCTGACACGGGGTAATCGCCCCGACCGTCCGGGTAGTGGCCGCCCTCCCATGTGGAAGGCCCCGGCCGTCCAGTCGAGTCGCGGAAGAGCGCCATCGCATCTTCCCATTTCATTTCCCGCCCGTCGCGCACGAACTTTTCGGTCCAGTACTGCCGCTTCGCGTATCCGCCCGCATCGATGAACTTCTGGTATTCGCGATTGGTCACTTCATAGCGGTCGATGTAATACGGAGGCAGATTGTACGGTCCTACCCAGCCGATAGCACCAATGTAATCCATCCACGGCCCGCCGCTCACCCACGACATTCCCGCCGGCGCAGCCACCTCTTTGTCCAAAGCGAAATTCTGTCTTTTCACAAACCGTCCTGCCGGATCGCGCGTGAAAGGCGCCGCCTCGTATGTACCTACACCCTTTTTCGACACTCGCCACCGAAAGTAACCATCCGGGATTCGGATATTGTTCAATGGAGTAGTTCCGAGGCGATACCACGCGCTCGTCGGAGAAAGATAATCCTTAATTTCAATCGTCGCTCCCGGGGGCGAGGAAGTGACCGAAACCCCTGCAGTGTTCTGGGACGCGAGCTGCACCAGGTGAGGGTCGCCAGGTAAGATTCGCTCTGCTTTCTTCAGCAAGAGAAATGCTGCCAGAGCCTTGCGTTGGTCCTGTAGTTCGGCGATTTCCGGAATGGCTTGCTCGCGCGCCCATTGCCGCTGCGCCGACCGGTAGTAGAGCCACGCTCCGGCGGCTATCAAGAAAGCAATTAATACCCCGCCGGGAATTGCATACCGCAGCGAAAGTCTCAGCTCGCGCGAAGACTGCGGCACTGCGGCCGCCGTGATCTGTCCGAGGACCGACGAAAGGTCCCGCTCCATTTCCGCCACAGACTGGTATCTCTTCGATGCTTCTTTTTGGAGCGCGCGTGAAACAATGCGTTCCACTTCCTTTGGCACATCAGGCCGAAGCTCGTGAAGCGGCTTCGGCGTTTGCTCCAGAACTGCTCGCAAAACTCCCACGCCTCCCTGCCCGTCGAAGGGAGGCTTGCCGGCCAGTGTTTCATAGAGAACTACGCCGAGACTCCACAAATCGCTCCGCTCGTCAACGCTTTCGCCCTGCGCCTGTTCCGGCGACATATAGCGCGGCGTGCCGACCAGTCCGATCGATTCCGGGAGTGACAGAGTGGCATCGTCGCCGCCCTCCCGTGCCAAAAGCTTCGCCAGACCGAAATCAAGAACCTTTGCACATCCTTTCGGGGTAACGACGATATTTGCGGGCTTCAAATCCCGGTGAACGATGGCATGCTCGTGCGCTTCTTGCAGGGCTTTCGCGACCTGATCGGCTAGCGACACCGCCTCGCTCACGGGAAGCGCTCCGGCGCGCACTCTTTCCGCCAGCGATTGTCCCGGAACGTACTCCATCACCATATAATCCGTCCCGTCCTTCTCGCCGACGTCGTACACCGCCGCGATGTTCGGGTGAGTCAGTTTCGCCAGCGCCATCGCTTCTTTGCGGAAACGCTTTCGGGCCGTCTCGTCGATCTGCACGCCCGGTGGAAAAACCTTAATCGCCACATCGCGCTCCAGCCGTTTGTCGCGGGCGCGATATACGACGCCCATTCCGCCGGCGCCAAGGCGCTCGAGAACCGTGTATTGCCCTAACGTGGCGCCCTTGCCCAACGAGGCATTTGGAATTGGGATAAGAGAGGACCGCGGCGCGTCAGCTTGTGCCACAACGGCGGCAGTTTGGGAAGGCAGTTCGAATGCAGGCGTTCGCAGAAGGCTCCCGGCCTTCTCATGCGACACAAGCATCGAGCGCACTTCTTGCTCTAGCGCGGCGTCGTTCCCGCACGCCCGCTGCAGAAAAGCTTCTCGCTCGACTGGCGGCAGACCCAGAGCGGACCGCAGCAGGTCGTCAACCTGTTTCCATCGTTTTGCGTCCATTGGGAGATTCGTCCGTGATCTGACGATACAGCCAA
>JBJKQB010000205.1:0-7774 GCA_046705825.1 Candidatus Acidiferrales bacterium | reverse complement strand
CCATGCGCGTCTTTCTGCTCGAAAACACAGCCGCGGCGAACAACTACGTGTATTTCGACGACGTCGTCCTGAGCCAGGGGCCGGTGTCCCCGGACCTACGAATGCGCTCTATTCCCGATTCAGGGAGCCCGGCCGTGTACGGATCATTGGCTGTCTCTCAGCACCTGAATCAGGGCGCCGCGAATACCATCGCCGGCACGGTGGCGCTTTCTGGCGGAACCGCGACGGTCACGTTTCCGACGCCGTACAATTCGGCCCCCGTCTGCACCGCAAACGATACTTCTGCAATCGCAACGGTTCGCGTGCAAACGACGGCCACGGCTCTGACTCTCACGCAGTCCAGCGGAACCGACACGATCATGTACATTTGCGTCGGAGATCCGAACTGATGGGCAATCTCCTAACAGACACGGGGACCTGCTGCTGTTGTGATTTCTTGGTCGCCGACGACGCCTACTCTTTCGGGCTTGCCGGAATTCTGGGAGTACCTCTATCGGGGGGTTCAGTGGACTGAATATGTCAACGCCGCGAGTATCTCCACTTCATCGGGTTAGGGGCAGAGTTCAGCCCGTGAACGAGGGCGGTACTGCTCGACCGCGTTACGGAGTTCGGCAGCCAACCATGTATCACCTGTTCGAAACGGAACTGCAAAGCATCTCGTCGTTCAATAGCGAAGCGCTACGATGGTTCGCAATCGGTACGTTTGCGTTCCAAACGCTCATTGGCTTCACGCTTGACTGGATTTTTGAAGCAGCTCCATTATCTGATTTCCTAAAAAGACTTCTGCCTCTCGTCGTGGCGATTCTCATCCTTATGACAATCGCTTGTTACGCTTTTGGTGTTTGGGCCGTGTGGCAACGGAAGAAACTAGTTGATCAAATAAAGGCCGAAACGAAAGTCGAAACGGACGAAGAAGCCACGCCAGTCGCAAAAGTCTAGTAGTGCCGTAATGGTCTGACCGCATCCGAACCGAGGAGGTTCTCTCGTTTACTTCGTATATTTCCTTTACCTCCTCTGCTTCCCACGTCTCGCCCCGGAGGCATTCATGCCTGTCGTACCGACAACTGGTTATTCGCAAGCGGAAGATGCCCTGAATCTGGCTCGCGCGCTGCTGAACGACACGGCAGGCGCCGTTTTCACCGACGCGCTCCTGATGCCCTTGCTGAACTCGGCGTATCGCGGGCTGCAGCGCGAGCTGGCTGAAAACGGCGTCAGCGTCCTGATCGAACAGCAGGACCTCGACCTCGAGCTCGACCCGGCGAGCGGCGCCACGAACACGGAAATCAGCGACGCGTCCACGCCGCAATTGCCGGCGGACTGCCTCATGCCGCACATGCTGTGGGAGCGGGCGACGGCGAACACGACCGACGTCTTCGTGCCCATGGAGAAGTTCACCGCCGGTGGAAGCATGCTGAATCTGCAGCCGTCCAGCTATCTGCGGCTGTGGGAATGGCGCGAGGACAAAATCACCCTCATCGGCGCAACGCAGGCGATTACCGTTCGCATGCGCTACGAGAAGATTCTCCCTGCGGTGACCCTGGGAACCGACCCCATCCAAATCCGGGCAGCGATCGATCCGCTGGCGTTCGCCACGGCGGCGCTGGCGGCGCGATCGCGCGGGGCGCGCGCTCTGGCGCAGGATTTGCTCGCTACCGCTCAGATGGCAACCGAAAATCTGATTGAACGGTACGTCAAGCCGGAGCAAACGAAGGGACGGCGGCGCCGCCCCTTCGGCTTTCACCGTCGAATCGTCTACTTGTGACGGATGCAGCCGGATCTCCGGGCCGCTCGATGCGCGTCTACCCGCGCCCGGTGACCGCTAGGATGATGGTGATTCCGCGCCCGGCGTTCTGGGCCGTGGCTTGGATCGTCAGATTTGTGGTGCCCACCGGCGTATTGAGATTCGCCGGTACGGAGCTGTGTTTGCAGCCGGCAATCACGGCGAATGCGCAGGTCGAGAGCAGAAGGGCGGTCAGCCACACCGTTCGGGCAGGCAGCAGGCGAGCCATGGGCGAAGAACCACTCTGCAACCGCCCGATCGCGTACGTCGCAAAAGTTAGCAGCACGATGATGCCTATCGCCCACAGCACGAGCGGCGGCGCTCCGCGCCCGTTGCGATTTCGCGGCGAGATGAGCACCGGAAGCAAGCCGTTGGTCGGAACGCTGCCGGTCACGCCATCATAGGTAGTTTGGAATGTAACTGAGAAGGACGCGGGGGTTCCCGGCGCCACTGTCACAATACTCGCGCTCGGGGTGCACGTCGACAGCGCGGGAAGATTGGGAGGGCAAACGATCGTGACGGCGCCCCCAAAGACCGCGTCGGGCACGATGTTGAAATTGTAGGTGACCGTACCGCCCTGAATGACCGACTGTTCTTGCGGGCTGCCGTTTAGCATCACCTGGTAGTCGTCGCCTGTGCCGCTAACCGTGGCCGTCGCCGTGTCGCTCGCTGAATCGGTCACGGAAAGACTCGCGGATCGAGCCCCGGTTGAGCTGGGAGCGAAATCGACGTTGATCGCGCAGCTCGCTCCTGCCGCCAGCGATGTACCGCATGTACTGCTGGCCGTCTGAAAATCCCCGGGATTCGATCCGGTGAACGATATCGCCAGGCCGCTCACCGCGGCGGTGGTGTGGTTCGTCAGCGTAAACGCCTGCGTGGGTGTCGCGCCGCCCAACGGCTGATCGCAAAAATTGAATGGATCGGTTTGCGGGCAGACGCGCGGCGAAGGTGGCGCAGGCAGAGTTGCAGGCGGCGTTATCGTCAAATTGGCGAGGGCCGCGCCCATGCTCGCGAACTTCACAATGCGGTTCGCGCCTTGCTCCGCCACATAGAGATTGCCGCTGCGATCGAAACGGATCGCGCCGGGTGAACGCAGCCCGCTTGCTACCGTCGATACCGCCGACGTTTCCGCATCCACGCGGAAAATCTTGCCGGAATTAGCGTCGGTAACGAAGAGGTTCCCGGCTCCATCGACTGCGACACCCGCAGGGCACGCGGCTTGTATGGTCTGTGCCTTCGAAGCAGTTGCATCGGAACCAACGCAGGCAGCATCGCTGGCCCGGTTGCTCTTTCGCGGGAGAAAATCGGGGACGGGTTGAATTGCTCGCGTTTGCGTGTCGATCGCGAACACACCGCCTGCCGCCGGCGACGTGACGAACGCTTTTGTTCCGTCCGCTGTCAGCGCGATGCTCGCTGCTCCGCCTACGTGCGCGAGCACCTCCATCTGCTGCTCTCCTGGCGCGGTGCGGGCCGCGTTCGGCAAAAGGTCGATCGTTCCCGCTTTGGCGTCGGCCACATACAGGTTTCCACTGTGGTCGAGTGCAAGCCCGAGCGGTTCGACCATTTGCGCGTTTTGCGCCGGCGCCCAGTGGCCCGCGATGCTGCGCGTCACGCCCGGCTCCGGGCTATCCGAGCCTGCGATTCGGCGAATCGTTGAATTGAGCGTGTCGGCAACGAAGATCGTCCCATCCGCCGCCACGGCGAGCCCGCTGCGCATCGCCTGCGAATCGGTTTTCAAATTGAACTGAGCCGCAAGAGCGCCGCCGCCATCGCCAAGCGACCCGGTCGCGCCGTTTCCTGCCACTGGCGCGAGTCTGGCGGTCGCGAAGGGCGCCGTGCCACCGGTGGCCAAGTCGGCAAGCCCGGTCAGCGTGAAGATGCGTTCCGGCGCGGCCGCGTTCGTCAGATAAACGTTTCCTGCGGGATCGATCGCCAGGGCGCGCGGCGCAATTCCGTTGGCCACGATCGCAACCGGTTTCGCGCTCTGTATGCCCTGGACGCCGCTTTGTGGCTGAAGGTAAGAGCCGGCTGGATCAGCCGGCGCAACGCGCGAAGGGCTTTGAGCCAGAGCGAATACCGCAATCAGCGCGAACGCCAGCGCCGTCACCACACAAACGAACAGGTATCGCCGCACCCATTTCTCCCTTCGCAACCGGCACGCAGGCAGCGTGACGTTTTCGACGCGTTGGATTCACTTCTAGGCGTTCGGGTTGCGCGCCCACGGCACACGGCGTGGCGCGAATCCAGAATGATAACAGCCGTTACCACCTGGTTTCAAAGCTATTTCCCGGCGGACGCCGATCGCGCCCGCCGTAACCACGCCTTCTATCGGAGGAAAAATGGCTCTCGCATTCACCTTGATGGACACCTGGGATGACGGCAAGCGCGTCCACGCCACCGGGACCGTCGCCGCCTCGGGCAATTACGCGACCGGAGGCGACACGCTTGACCTTTCAAAATTCCCGATCCTCACTGCCAGCCAGGCTCCTTTGCAGGGAACTGTCTGGCTCGACGGGCTCGCCGGCTACGATTACGTCTTCACTCCCGGCAGTTCGCTGAGCAACGGCAAGGTGAAAGTCTTTCAGCAGGGAACTAGCGCGGGCGCCTTTCCCGAGCTTGCGGCTGGAGCGTACCCCTCGGCCATTACCGGCGACACCGTCACCTTCTACGGGATCTTCAAGAAGCTGCAATAGCGCGGCGAGCGCATTGCTGCTTCGCCGGCCTTTCATCGCACATCTCCGATTCTTGCGAGTGGATCATGTCCATTGAATCTTTTTCGCCGCTTCCATTGAACGCATTTGGCTCCTGGGTCACCCTGCTCGACCCATCGGATGTTCCTCCGGGGCTCTCGCCCAGCCTCTCCAACGTGGAGTTCCTTCCCGGCGGCGTGCGCACGCGCCCGGGCCTGGCAGCGCAATTTCCCGCACTGGGCGGCGCGCCGCAGGTAAACGGTCTCAAGTCGTACGTCACCTCCAATTTGGTCCAGCGGCTGCTGGTCCTCGATTCACTCGGAAATTTCTACAGGGAGACTTCGCCTGGCGTTCTGTCTCTCACGGCATCCATCGTCGCGCCCAACATGTTCCTTGCCTCGGCCACGCATTTTGGCCGCGAGTACATGGCTTTCTCCGATGGCGCGCTCGGCCGCGACCTCCCGCGGCAGTACGACGATTCGAATCTCGATCGCGTCAGCCAAATCGGCCCGGCCGAAGGGCCCACCGCTTCCAACTCGATTTCTTCCGGCAGCATTTCGCCCGGCGTGCACCAATGCTGCGTGCTTTTCGTCACGCGCCAGGGCTATTGGACCGCTCCCTCGCCCGCCGTCTCCTGGACGGCCGCGGGCAATCTCAAAGTCAGCGTGACGAACATCCCCACCGGCCCCGCCAATGTCGTTCAACGCCTCCTGGCCTTCACCGCCAGTGGCGGAGCCAGCTTCTATCACGTGCCCGCCACCATGGTGATCGACGACAACACCACGACCTCTCTCACCGTCGATTTCACCGACACGATTTTGCTCTCAGGAACCAGCGTGGACTCCCTGTTCGGCCAGATTGAACTGCCCGAGCAGCTCGGCGTCATCGATTACGTCGAACGCCTTTTCTGGTGGGGCGAACGCGCGCGCATGGACAACTGGCGCAACCCGACCTTCGATGGCGGATGGGATCCTTCCGGCAATGGCCGCCCGCTTGGCTGGCAACTCGATCCGACTTTCGGTCCTGGCGGCAGCCGGGAACCCAACGACGTGGTCTGGGGCGATGCCTACAAAATAACTGCGGACGGCTCGACGGTCGTGCGCGGCCTCATTTCGCAAAGCGCGATCGCGGATGCCGCCGGCGATCCACTCTGCGTGAATAATACGGATTATTCGGTCCGCGCGAGAATCAAGCGCTCGCCCGGCTTGGCCGTAGGCACACTGCGCATCAACGCCTTCAGCCCCACGCAAGGGCAGGTGGGAACCGGCCTCGCAGTCACCGCTGTGCAAGCCGGCAATTCCTACCAGGAATTCTCCGCACAGCTCTTCGGTCCGCAAACGTCGTTGCCGGCCGATTTGGTGCTGCGCATATACGCCGACGGAACGCCGGGTCCGAACAATGAATTCTTCCTCATCGACAACATCGAAGTCTTCCTCACCACCGCCTCCGCCAACGCCTCGATGGTCCGCGCCTCCGCCACCGAACAGCCCGAAAGCTACGACGGCGTGAGCGGCATCATGAACGTCGCGGCCAACAACGGCCAGGGAGTTCGCGCCGCTTTCGTCCTCCGCAATAATCTCTACTTCGTCAAAGAGCACAGCCTGTACGTGACCGCCACCGACGGTGTGAACGACCCCGCCTTGTGGCCCGTCGAGGAGGTCTCCAACAAAGTTGGCACGCCTTCCGTGCACGGCGTTGGATTTGGAGAAGAGTGGGTGGTGATCGCCGATCGCTCCGGCCTCTATTTCTTCGATGGCGGCGAATTGATCAAACTCTCGCAGGAAATTCAGCCCACTTGGGATGCGATCAACTGGCAGGCTGCGCAGCATCTGTGGGTGCAGGTCGATACGCAGCACAAGCGCATTCTCGTTGGCGTCCCCATGGGCAGCGCGACGCAGCCGAACCAGATTCTCGTCCTCGACTACGCGGCCGGCTTTCAGGATCCCCTCGCCACATTGCCGTCGTCCTACGAGCGCTCGCGCAAGTGGGCGCCCTGGACCATCGCTGCGAATTCCTGCGCCCTCATCGAGAGGGCCGACGGCACGGCTCAAATCTATTTCGGCAACAACAGCTCCAGCGGAAAAATCTACGCTCTTGCCCCTGGCCAGTACTCCGACGACGGCGCTGCCATCAATTCCTATTACACCACCGCTTTTCTGGCCGCCACCGGCTTGAGCGGCAGAAATCTGTTCGGCTATTTGACCGCCTATGTGCAAGGCGCAGGATCGCTGGCGCTGTCGGCGTTGCTTCCCGGGAGCGTGTCGCAAATCGCACTGGGTTCCTGGACGCTCGGTTCGCCCGCCTCTCGCGATATGGAGCAGTTCACCAACGTACTCGCCGAGCGCGCCGCCTACCAGCTCGCCACCAACGCGCCCGGCTCCTGGTTCTCCGTGACCAAGCTGGTTCCCTGGGCCAAGCCCGATCCCTTCGCCCTCGTCCGCGGCATCAATTGACGATGCGACCCGCATGGTCATCCTTGAGCGAAGCAGCGCGCACAACGTTGTCATGCTGAGCGCAGCGAAGCATCACTCTTGCTTTTAGCTTTTAGCTTTCGGCTTTCAACCTTTAACTTTCAACTCTCAACTTTGAACCACGTCCGCCTCCGGGCGTCACCTGCGCACCGCCTTTGGTCATGCGGCAGCACCCGTGCGCAACGCCGTCATGCTGAGCCTGCCTGTCGGCAGACAGGCGCAGCGAAGCATCTCTCTTGCTTTTAACTTTCAACTTTTAATTTTCAGGGCCCCATGCTCACCATTCCCCAAATCGAAGCGCTGCGCCGTACCAACCCGCAGCTTTACGAGGCCCTGAAGCGCCTGTCAGACGCCTCTCTCGGCCCCAATCAGGGTTGGAGCCTCGACAATCAGATCACCGACGGCGCCGACTATGCCCGCGTCGTTTCCGGCGCGCTCACCTCCGGGAAAGTCGATCCGGCCAAGCCCGGTGTGCTGATGAAGGGTTCCGTGCCGCCCACGTGGTCCGGCGCCTTCACCTACGTTTGTACCAACTCGAGCATCACCTGGTCCTGGAGCGGGCTCAGCATCTACCGCGCCGACGGCTCGGCCACTCCAATTCCGGACGGCTCTCTCGCCGTGAATGGCCTGGCCGCCGGAACGACCTACTATTTCTATCCCTGCTCGGACGAAGCTGCGAACGCTCTGGCTTGGGCTGGCAGCGGCTCTGGCACGCCGGCCAAGGCGCTCGTCGCGAAAACCAATGTCGCCGCGCAGCAGCAATCGCTCCAGGGACGCGTCCCCCTTTCTCAAGGCGCGATGATCGCGGCCACAACCACCAGCGGCACCGGCGG
>JBJKQB010000204.1:0-8546 GCA_046705825.1 Candidatus Acidiferrales bacterium | reverse complement strand
CTGCAAAATTTCCTCCGGTTGGTCCTCATGCACCTCAAGACTATCCGGCTCCAGTGCAACCGGGTCGGACAAATGATCCTGGGTCTCCTGGGAACGGTGCTGGCGCGCACGGTAGGCCGCTCCAACTCCAACCGCCGCTGGGCGGCAAGCGCAGAATCTCAAGGCATTTCGAGGAGTCTGCGAACCTAAGATGCCAAGGTCACGGGGGTGAAGGGTTTGGCGAGGTACTGAACACCCGGCTTCAGGACTCCACGATCGGCGATGACATCATCGCTGTAGCCAGACACAAACAGCACCTTCACCCCGGGCCGCGACGCCACGAGTTTTTCTGCCAGTTCACGCCCGTTCATGCCCGGCATCACAACGTCCGTGACCAGAAGATGGATGATGTCGGGATAGTCCTTGGCCAGCTTCAGCGCTTCCGCTGGATCGGCTGCTTCGAGCACACGATACCCGTGCAAACTGAGAACTTCCTTCGCCAAGCTCCGAAGGGCTGGCTCGTCCTCCACGCAAAGAACAGTTTCCGATCCGGAGAGCGTGCCAAGATGGTTGGTGGGCACATCCTGCGCGGGAGCCGGTGTGGCGCCTTCAAAACGGGGGAGGTAAATGTTGAACGTCGCGCCCCGCCCGGGCTCACTCTCAACCGAGATCCACCCGCCGCTTTGCCTTACGATGCCATACACCGTAGAAAGCCCGAGCCCCGTGCCCTTGCTGCGTTCCTTCGTGGTAAAGAACGGCTCGAAAATATTCTGTTTCGTTTCCTCATCCATTCCGATTCCTGTGTCGGCTACGCAGAGAAGAATGGAGGGTCCGGGAGCGATTCCGAGCCGAGCCGCGTGTTGTTCGTTGATTTCGACGTTCGAAGTTCGAATGAACAGCTTTCCCCCCTTGGGCATCGCATCCCTTGCGTTTACCACCAGGTTCAACAGAACCTGATGAATCTGCCCGGGGTCGGCCATGACCCGGCCCAACTGGCGGTCGAGGGAGGTCACAATCTGAATATCCTCGCCGAGCACCCGCTGCAGCATGCCAAGTACCTCTGTAATGACCGTATTCACGTCGACCGCACACGGCTGAGTGACCTGTTTGCGGCTGAACGCCAGCAATTGCTGCGTGAGAGTTGCCGCATGCTGGCTCGCGGCCGCAATCTGGCTGGCGTGCCTCCCTTCGGGCGTGCCCCGCTTGACTGCTTCCAATAACAAGCTGCAATGCCCGCTGATCACGGTGAGCAGGTTGTTGAAATCATGCGCGATACCCCCCGCGAGCCGCCCGACACTTTCCAGTTTCTGAGCTTCACGCAGCTGCCTCTCCAGCGCCACCCGCTCCGTGATGTCCATGGTGGCCGCAATGACGCACGACTCGCCACCAATCTCGATGAGTTCCGCGGAGATCAGGCCGGTGCCAATGTCCCCATTTTTCTTGCGAAACCGAAACTCCAGGTTCCGAATACTCCTCTCGGCGAGAAGCCTATCCCTGGCCGCTCGTTGTACTTCTGGATCGGCCCACAGCCGGAGTTCGGCCGACGTGCGGCCGACCACTTCGTCGCGGGAGTAGCCCATCACGCGCTCGAACACTTCGTTCACTTCAATCAGGCGCCCATCCTGCATCTTGGAGATGTTGATGACCGCCGGGCTGGATCGGAAGGCTTTGGCCAGAATCTCCCCGGACTTTCGCAGCCTCGTTTCCATCTCTTTGCGCTTGGTGATGTCCCGGATCGAACCCACGATGTGGCTGGCGGAAGGACACGTGGCGGTCACCAGCACGTCGTGCAAAGCACCGTGAGCGTCGCGCAGCGACGCCTCGACGTTCGAAACGCGGCCGTCTCGGCCAAGCGCGGCCATCCACTCGCCCGGCGAGCCCTCATTCGGGAAATAACGCAGGAGGGACGCTCCTAGCAACCGCTCTACCGGGGCGCCGAGCAATGCCGCTCCTGCCGGGTTCAACTCCAGGAGGCTGCCGTCAGCGCGCATCTCAAAATAGGCCTCCTGGGTATTTTCGAAGACGCGCCGATAGCGCTCCGCTGCCTCATTCACCAGGCTGTAGCTGTGCTCCACGTAAGTGGCCAGGCGGCTCGTTGCGACGGCGACGACGACGCACGCGAGAGCAATCAAGAGGACGTCGTCGGCTTTTGCAGGCGTGAATCTCTCTGTCCGCACAACAAACCAGCGCAACCATTCAATTCCGAGAATTCCACCAATGATGACGGTAGTGGAGAGGACGAGCAAACGGCGATTGAGCGTTATTCCGGCCAGCAGTACGGCCACGGGAAAAAGACATGCCGACACATCGTTAACGCCTTTGAAGAGGTAGCACGAAGCGAAGGCGCAACACGTTATGGCGCCCAAGGTAAGCATCACCGCCGGCTGCACCCGACCCCGGGCGTTCAGCGCGAGGGAAAGGACCACTGCCACCGTGACGAACACAGCCTCGCCGATGACGAAGCGAAGGCCAAGTGTCACGGCAACGACCAACAGGACCAGGGAGCCGGCCAGACACGTCGTCAGTATGGTCTGAACGGCACCCGTGCGTACAGTCAGGGTGGACGCCAAGCTGGCCGGAGAGGACGAAGTGCCCATAGACGGGACTCCCAGCACAGTGAGCCAAATACCCTTTCCATCTGTTTGAGAGTGTTGCACCGCAATAGTATCTGAAACCCTCGCCGCGCTCTTGTTTCTCAACGGCTCAGGGGGTAACTTCTCGGCAACACATTCTTAGGGCGGTTTCTGCGATGCGTGGCAATGGTACAACGGCAACGGCCGCTCCGCGGGCGATGGCCTCTTTTGGCATGCCGAATACGACGCAAGTGGACTCGTCCTGGGCAATCGTCTGAGCGCCGCACTGGCGCATTTCGAGCAAGCCTTGAGCGCCGTCGCTGCCCATCCCCGTCATGAGGATTCCGACCGCGTTGCAACCCACGGACTTGGCCACCGAGCGAAACAGCACATCCACGCTGGGCCGATGGCGCGAAACCAGAGGACCCTCCCGGACCTGAGCGATGTAGGTGAAACCGCTCCCCTGAACCGCCAGATGATAATTGCCGGCAGCGATCAGAGCGCGGCCGGCTTGCAGGCGGTCGCCGTCTGCGGCTTCCTTGACTTTGATGCCGCAATCCGCGTCCAGCCGGCTCGCGAAGGAGCGGGTGAACACTTCCGGCATATGCTGAACAATGACTATGGGGGGACAGTTCGGCGACATCGCTTGCAGAAATTCCCGGACTGCTTCCGTGCCTCCGGTGGATGCGCCAATGGCAATGATCTTGTCGCGGCTGGGGGTAACGCGTGGCGATGATCCCAGGCGGGACGCGGCGTTGGCTGTACGTCTCGGCATGAGAGGCGCTAGGGTTGCTGGTTTCAGTCTCGCCTGTGCCGCGCTCTTCACCACATCAATCAGCATCAGCGCGGATTCGTGCAGGAAGTCGCGCACGCCGAGTTTCGGCTTTTTGATGACTTCCACAGCGCCGAGTTCCAGCGCGGAGATCGCGTCCTCCGTCCGCCGGTGAGCGACCTCGGAGCAGACTACGACCGGCAGCGGCCGTTCGGCCATGATCTTCCTCAGAAATGTGAGGCCGTCCATCCGCGGCATCACCAGATCGGTGATGATGACGTCGGGAACAGCGTTCTCGATCTTGCCAAGAGCAACGATCGGATCGGCGGCAACACTGACCCTGATACTCGGATCCGCACCGAGCACCGTTTGCATGACCTCGCGAACTACGGCGGAATCGTCCACTATTAGAACGTGTATGGGGGAGTGTTCGCTCACAGCGCGCTATCTCTTGCGGCAATTTGGCGGATCGGTCCCGCGAGCAAGCCGGTAGACCGCCGGGGCACAACTGCGGAACAGATCGCCCATTTGATAAAGACTTTCTGCATGGCCGACGAAAAAATAGCCGTCGGGAGGAAGAAACGTCGCCAGCCGCCGAACCGCTTGTTTTCGGCTGTCTGTATCAAAATAGATCAGAACGTTCCGGCAAAAAATCAGGTCGAACTTGCCCGTCAATGGGTAGGGAGTCTGGTTCAGGTTCAACCGGACAAACTGGATGAGCGAGCGAATCGGCAAGCCGGCCTTGATCTTGCCGGCCTGATCGCCGAAGCCTTTCAACATGAATTCTTCCAGGTAACGGCGGGGAATTTCTGAAGCGGCGTCTGCCGGCCAGATTCCACTCTTCGCTACATTCAAAGCCCTGGTGGAGAGGTCAGCGCCGATGATTTCAATGTCCCAGCCGGTGCCCGCGGGAAAATGATCGAGAAGCGTCATGGCCAGTGAGTACGGCTCTTGGCCTGTGGAGCAACCCGCGCAGAGGATCCGAATGGTGCGTGCACGTTGCCCGCCGGCCGCTGCGCGAATCCACTCGGGGAAAACCACTTCCTTCAGCACTTGGAAATGAGTGGGCTCACGAAAGAAGCGGGTTTCGTTGGTTGAAATCGCATCGAGCATCTGCATGCACTCCTCCGTCGACTGGGAGACAGTGCAGTAGTACTCGTGGAAGGACCTGACTCCCAGGGGGCGCATGCGCTTGGACAAGCGCCCGGCGAGCAGCGTCGCTTTTGCGGGTGACAGCCAGATTCCGGCCTCACGGTAGATGAGTTCCTGAAACTCCTGGAACTCTCCTTCAGAGATCTCGCGAGAGATTCGGTCGGGAAAGCCGGCCGGTGAACTTGAGGGAGAACGCAGGTCGTTCCACATTGTAATCGTGTCTGCTCCATCATCTGGCGCGTGGAGAATCCCGCCTGGCTCTCCTCAAGGCCGCCGTAATCATTCGTTCGGGCCTATCGCAGGGGTTTATTCTCCAAGATGCTTTCTGAATACCTCGGCCAGTTTTTGTTCATTCACGGGTTTGGTAAGGAATTCGCTGCAGCCGCTGGTTCGGCCTTCCTGGACACTCTTCTCTTCGCCGCGCATGGTAAGAAAAATCACGGGAATCTCTCGCGTCGCCGCGTTTTTCTTCAGAAGCTTGCAGGCCTCAATCCCGCTCAAGCGCGGCATTTCAATGTCCATCAGGATTAGATCGGGATGCTCTCGGACGGCCATTTCCACGCCCTCCTTGCCATCGCAAGCGCTAATGAGCTGGTAGTCTGGCTTGCTGGCGAACAGCATGCGGCTGGCCAGTCGCGAGGTGGAAGAGTCATCTACGAGCAGTATCTTTTTTTTCACGGTCGTATCCCGGTGCAGCGGCCTTCTGCAGCGCGCGTTCGCCCGATTCAAGCGTCTGGGTTGCGAATGACACGTGGCTCGCGCCTTCCCGCGCATGGGCATCTTGGGCGAGGCTCGGAAGCTCATCGTCGCGGAGCTCGTCCTTCGAAAGCACACTGTCCATATCCAGAAGCAGAGCAAACCTCTTGCCCAGCTGCGTGACGCCCAGCAGGTAGCCGGCCTGGATCCCCGCGCCGAACTCCGGGACCGGCCGTATATCTTCCGCAAGCACATCCATGACTTGACTCACGGCGTCCGCGATCACTCCTATGATCGTGGTGCGGGTGTCACGCAAAGCTTCCACGATGATGATGCAGGTGGTTTTTGTCACCGCGCTCTCCGCCAGGCCAAATTTGACGGCCAGGTCCACCACGGGAACCACGGTGCCGCGCAGGTTGATGACTCCCCGGATCCATTTGGGTGCTCGCGGGACGGTGGTCGCCCGGTCGTATTCGATAATCTCCTTCACCCTCAGAATGCCGAGGGCGTATTCCTCGCCGGCCAAAAAGAAGGTCAAATACTGCTGTTGTTCAACAGCCTCCGCTGCCGCGTCAGGCATGAGCTTCCTCGCTTCAGAACCGTGTAAAGCTGGGTTCTATTGTTCCGCCGGGCCTATGGGTGTTTCCATTGCGGTTGTCCGCCGGGAGGGGAGCAGCGGCCGCCGAATGCAGCAGGTCGCGTCGCGCTGGAACAGTTTTGGTCGCGTCGCCATACGCCGGCGACAATCCCGTGTGGCCGTCGCCAATCTTGAAAAAGTTCGTGAGTTGCAGAAGCGCCTCTGACTGCGACGCCAGTTCCTCCGCCGTACTCGACAGCTCTTCGGCCAGCGAGGCGTTCCTCTGTGTCACCTGATCCACTTGGCTCATGGCCCGGTTGATTTCGTTGACGCCTGTGGACTGCTCGCGTGAAGCCGCTGCGACTTCCTGCACCAGCCCCGCTGTCTTCTTGATGGAAGGTACCAGTTCATTCAGAAGGCTCCCGGAATGCTCGGCGACTTTCACACTGTCGGCGGCCAGCGAGCTGATCTCCTTTGCTGCCCCCTGGCTGCGTTCGGCCAGCTTGCGGACTTCCGTCGCCACCACCGCAAAGCCCTTGCCATGTTCGCCGGCGCGCGCTGCCTCAATTGCGGCATTGAGCGCCAGAAGATTCGTCTGGTAGGCGATTTCGTCGATGATTTCGATCTTCTGTGTGATCGACTTCATGGCCTCCAGCGTCTGATTGACCGCCCTGCCGCTCTCCTCCGCTTCCCGCGCGCCCTTCGTTGCCACCTGCTCCATCTGGAGACTGTTCTCCGCGTTCTTCCCGATGGTGGCTTCCATCTGCTGCAGGCTCGATGACGTTTCTTCCACCGACGCGGCTTGCCCGCTGGTGCCTTGAGAAATGGACTGCGCGGAGGCGGAAACCTGGGCTGCGGCGGACGATAAGGCCGTCGCTCCCGTGCGCACCTCGGCAATGATCTGCGAGAGAGATTCCGACATCTTCTTCATCGCCGCCTGCAATTTGCCGGTCTCATCTTCGGTCGTGACTTCAATCCCGCTGCTCAGGTTGCCCGAGGCGATGTCCTCGGCGATATGCACGGCTTGCAGCAGCGGCTGGGTTACGGCTTTTGTCAACCGCCAGGACAGCACGATCATGGGGATCAGGCAGACGAGGGTTGCCAGGGTGATGACGGTCAAGCTGCGGCGCTGTGCGTCGCGGCTTTCGTCAAAGGCTTTCGTGATCGTGTCTTTGTCACGCGTTGTGTTGGCCTGTAGCTTGTCTTTGATCGCGTTGTACTTGCTGCTCATGGTGGCCAACGACGAAGTCAGATCCTCGCCGCCGGCGCCTGTGATCATGCGTTCCGTGGTCTGCCGGGCGGTGGCATAGTAATCGGTCATATCCGCCTGCAGTTGCTCGAGGTCGCGACGGTCCAGCGAAGGATTGTTCATTCCGTCGTTCAGCCGCTGCATGAACTTGTCGCGCAGCGCGTCGGTCTCCGCCAGGGCCCCCGGGTTCTTCGCGGCTACGGCGTCCTGCAGCCCGCGCTGAATCGCGCCCAAATCGTCCTGCAGGTCGCGGCTCATCTCCACGGAAGGATAAAATCCGATCTGTACTTGCTGCATTTTGCTGACGCTCTGGTTGCCCAGAGTCAGAGTCACCAGAAGGACAACGAAGAAGCCGATCATGGCGAGACTCGGTACGATCAGCATCTTGTAGCGAAACGACAGCTTGCCGAACATTGGGTCCTCCAAGCTTTCGGGGCACTTCGTCTGGACCGCGTGCACATGCGCGAACGCTTTCCGTTCGAGCTCCTTCATGGCACGCGGCCTTCGGATCCACTTTCGATCGCCGCACCTCCCTGGGAAGCACAAGTGCTCTCGTGTCTCCCCTGGGCTGCGCGCAATTCACCGCTAATCCGTGACGTTGATGACTTTCACTCCGCTGGTATCCGCTCCTGCCGAAACGTAAGCGATGGCGTCTTCGTTCGAGCGCACAAAGTCGATCGCGGCGGCTTCGCTTTTTTGCGGCGGAGGAATGTCTTTCCCCGAAAAAATCTGCTGCTGCCAATAGGCGTCTACTGCGGAGGCGGACTTGCCCTGAACATCTTTCGAAAAACTGTCACGAACGGGGGAGTTCACGGAAAGATCCACGGGCGAGGCCCCCCGCCCATTCGGGAATCTCGTGCTCTTCTTCAGAAAAATGCGCGCCACCTCTCCTCGGCTCAACGACGAAACCGAGTTCGACGTGTTCACAATTAACTTGTAGCCCCGGCCCTGGGCCCTGACGTTCGGCGAGGCCAGGATCACAATCGCAATCACTGCGAGCAGGTAATATCGCGGTTGTCTCATCTTGTTCTCCCTGTCTCCTTCCGTCTCGGCTCAGAATTTGAAGTCGGTCTTCACGACCAGGGCATTGGTGTTAGGCTTCAGACCCGACTGGTTGTTCGCCATGTAGAAGCCGTTCGGATAATCGTTCGGAAGGCCATATCCATCCATGAAATGGCCCTCCACCTTGACGATCACGAAGCGGTTCACATCGAATCGCCCGCTGACCACTTTGTCGTAATCGTGGCCCGTCCCAGCGGGCTCAAGACCGCTGCTGATGGGGAAACCGGTCCAGTAATGCGAATAGTAGGAGCCCAGTTGCACCCGCTTCGTGACCTGATACGATCCCGCCACATACCAGCCCCGTACATCCTCTTGAATCAGCGGGACGC
The DNA here is from genome assembly GCA_046705825.1 of Candidatus Acidiferrales bacterium. Classification (GTDB taxonomy): domain Bacteria; phylum Acidobacteriota; class Terriglobia; order Acidiferrales; family UBA7541; genus Palsa-295. The sequence continues at coordinate 157 of JBJKQB010000204.1, read as the reverse complement.
CCTGCATGCCCAGGTCGGTCCAGTAGCGGCGGTACTCCGTATCCAACTGAAGTTTTTTCCAGGAGAACTGGGCGTAATACTGGTTCGTCCAGTCGGCCGTACTGTTCATTCGGTAACGCATCGGGCCCGAGGTTAAATCTAAAGTAACGTCTTCGTT